>JANNIV010000404.1:0-3859 GCA_031405355.1 Nitrospira sp. | reverse complement strand
AGTTCTGAGCGGAAAATCATGAGTCGTTCTTGCTGGAATCGCTTGGTGTCCTTGAGTAGCTGAACGCCTTGAGGGGTGAGTTCCTTCGCTTCAAGGGTCTGGAGTCCCCGATGGAATTCGTCGACCTCTTCATCGAAATGTTGCAAGAATGTCGCATCACGCACGGCCAGATACTTCTTCTCACTATTGAGTTGGGCATAGAGCACGGTGAGCAGCCGCTTGGCCGATTCGATCGCCGGGTAATGTCGAGTGGCTATGTCGGCACTTAATGCGGTCAACTGACGTAGTTGAAACAAGGCATACAGGTTTACCCCCGCCATCACCACGATGATGATAAGGGAGGTCAGAACAATCCGCCAAAAGATAGATAAGCCCACAGGCAATAGCGCTTTCTTAGCCTTGAGTTTTAAGAGTGACTGTAGAAACTGTATGCAATTCCATACACTATTTTCCCTGTTCACTCAAGGAATCAGCCAAACAAATTCTCTCACCCATCATCAGCCTCTTTAGACGGATCAATCGGCTAGCGAGGTTTGAGCGGCTTCCAAGTATGAGAGACGGAAGCTCTTCTTTCCTACACGAAAACTCTTCACTACTTGACAGACGAGGCAAATCGGCGTTGGCGTCGTGACACCCCATGTAACGATGCAAAGAGATGGCCACGAAACAACAACATCGCGACGGCAAGCGGTGGTGTGAAGAGCAACCCAAGATACCAGCCGACTGAGGAAGGGATGCCCACGTAGTCCAGCCAACCAGCAAGGATCGTGAATGGCAGTACGAGAACCTGGAAAAAGTCCAAACCTGCCCCCCTTCCCACGCGGCTGGAAAGAGAAAAAAACGATTGCAGCCCCGTGGGCGAGAGGACGATGGGGATTAAGATAATCGCAAATGGAAGAAACCATTCAATCCAATTCTCAAGGACGAACTCGTACGAAGTCTTGAGCACCTCGAGCGGCGAATCATGCCGGACTTGATAGATAATTTCGGGCGCTGGGTTCAGCAAGAGAAAGAGGAGCAACAGGGCGCCATAGGATATGAGTTGCCCATACGGGTTTGCTTGCATACTCAGGTCAAGGGCCATCAGTGGCAGCCACAGGATAAACCCAATGCCGATGACATCCCAAAAGTAATGCCCGACGCTGGCAACAAGGTCCTTGATGGTAAGCGCCCGTGCATGGCTAATCGATTGCTCAACCAGGCTCAGAGTGGCGCCAACTAGGAGAGCATTCACCGCACCGAGCAGAAAGCCGCCAACCATGCCGAGCGGCGAGGCAATCTGGGTGGCAAGCATCAGCAGGAATCCAAACCCCACCACGGCGACGATGGTCATCCAGCCTCGGACAAGAGACTGTCCAGTTTTGTGGAAGGCGCTCTGATATAGTGCGAGTGTTTCAGTCAGAATGCGCGACATAGAAGACAATAGTCTGCTGGTACTTCTTGGGTCAAGCCGTCCGCACCTCCTCGTGAGAGGTTGACTTCCAATATCCTATGCTTATGTGAATGGCAACAACTCAGACAGCTGTGCCGGAAGGAGAGACCTAATGGATATGAATCGTATGACGGTCAAGTTACAAGAAGCGCTCCAGACTGCGTCGTCCCATGCCTCAAGACGAAGCCATCAGGGGATTGATGTGGAACATCTTCTGCTTGCGTTTGTGGAACAGGATGGAGGTCTCGCCTCCTCTCTCCTCGAACAGGCGGGATTATCAGTCCCTTCCGTTCGCCAAGCAGTAGAACAGGCGCTCGCCAAACTGCCTCAAGTACAAGGCGCCGGGGCAAGTCCCGGACAGCTCCATGTCGCCTCGCGGCTGAGTCAGGTCTTGACCAAAGCCGAAGACGAACAACGAACGTTAAAAGATGACTATCTCAGTGTCGAGCATGTCGTCCTTGCCATGGTTCAAGAGGGGGGCGTCTTCAAGAAACTTAGCCTGACGAAGGAACGGCTCTTGGGCGCCCTGCAACAAATACGAGGGTCTCAGCGCGTCACGAGCCAGGATCCTGAAGGCACCTACCAGGCATTGGAGAAATATGGCCGCGACCTCACCCGGCTAGCCGGGCAGGGTAAATTAGATCCCGTCATCGGGCGCGATGAAGAAATTCGCCGCGTCATACAAATCCTCTCACGACGAACCAAGAACAACCCGGTACTCATCGGCGAACCAGGAGTCGGAAAAACCGCCATCGTCGAAGGGCTTGCCATTCGCATTATCAAGGGAGATGTCCCTGAAGGGCTCAAGAAAAAGCGCGTCATCACTCTCGACATGGGATCGTTGGTGGCCGGCGCAAAGTTTCGGGGCGAATTTGAGGAACGATTGAAAGCCGTCCTCAAAGAGGTGCAGACGGCCGAGGGACAAATCTTGCTCTTCATCGATGAGCTGCATACGGTTGTAGGAGCCGGCGCAGCGGAAGGAGCGATGGACGCCGCCAATCTGCTCAAACCCATGCTGGCCCGAGGCGAATTGCATTTGATCGGCGCGACCACGCTCGATGAATATCGGAAACATATCGAGAAGGATGCCGCATTAGAACGTCGGTTCCAAACTGTGCTGGTCGATCAGCCTTCGGTAGAGGATACCATCTCAATCCTTCGCGGGCTCAAGGAGCGCTACGAAGTGCATCATGGCGTACGCATTAAAGACGCTGCACTGGTCGCCGCAGCGAAGCTTTCGAACCGGTATATCGCCGATCGCTTTCTTCCGGACAAAGCCATCGATCTTGTCGATGAATCAGCGGCCCGGCTGCGTACGGAAATCGATAGTTTGCCGGCAGAGCTCGATGAGGTCTCGCGCAAGGTGATGCAGCTCGAGATCGAGCGAGAGGCCTTGCGGAAAGAACAGGACCAAGCCAGTCAGGCGCGGCTGGCGACCCTGGAGCTTGAGTTGGGCGAAAAGCAACGCGATCTGAATACGCTCAAGACCCGATGGGATTCCGAAAAGGCCTCGGTGGCACGACTGCGCAAGACTCGCGCAGCAATGGAGGAAGTGAAGCAGACGATGGAGCGCGCGGAACGGGCCTACGATCTCAATCGTGTCGCAGAACTGCGATATGGAGAGTTGCCGCGCCTTGAGCGGGAACTCGCGTTAGAGCAGGAACAGCTCGGCAAGAAACAGGGAGAAAGCCGGCTGCTCAAAGAAGAGGTGGATGAAGACGACATCGCAGCTATCGTAAGTCGCTGGACTGGAATCCCCGTCTCCAGGCTGGTCGAAGGTGAAACGGAAAAACTTCTCAAGCTGGGCGAGCTGCTCCATCAGCGGGTAGTCGGCCAGGAAGAAGCGGTGCAGGCTGTCGCAGATGCGGTCCTCCGCGCGCGCTCAGGCATCAAAGACCCGAATCGCCCCATTGGTTCGTTTCTCTTCCTTGGTCCGACCGGAGTCGGAAAAACCGAGTTGGCACGGACCCTTGCCGCGACGCTTTTCGATGACGACGCCAACCTGATTCGAATCGATATGTCTGAGTACATGGAAAAACACACCGTGGCCCGGTTGATCGGAGCCCCGCCAGGCTATATCGGCTATGAAGAAGGTGGTCAATTGACTGAAGCGGTTCGGCGGCGACCGTTTTCCGTTATCCTGTTCGACGAAATCGAAAAGGCCCACCATGACGTCTTCAATGTCTTGCTGCAAGTCTTGGACGACGGACGATTGACGGACTCTCAGGGCCGAACCGTTGATTTCAAGAACACGGTGTTGATCATGACGTCGAACATCGGCAGCCCGCAGATTCTTGAGGCGCAGCAACGGCACGCCTCTTATGACGAAGTCTGTTCTCTCGTCATGACGGAATTACGAGAACACTTCCGTCCTGAGTTCTTGAACCGTATCGACGAAACGGTGGTATTCCATGCGCTGGAGACGGT
>JANNIV010000403.1:0-5335 GCA_031405355.1 Nitrospira sp. | reverse complement strand
TGGCACAGTCTTCCGCCGGTTCTACGCCGAGATGAAATTGCTTTCTCGATCTTGCCAGCTTAGAATTCTCTCCATCTGAGGTTTTGTTATGGCAACCGCGAAGCAATCTCTCATCACCTCCACCCCTGATATTCTCGGTGGCACCCCCGTGTTTCGTGGAACGCGGGTGCCTGTGCAGACGCTCATCGAGTATTTGGAAGGGGGACAGACCATCGATGAGTTCCTCGACGGATTCCCTACTGTCACGCGTGAACAAGTGATCGCCTTCCTTGAAGAAGCAAAGGCTCGGATGCTTCCTGTTGCTTCGTGAAACTCCTTCTTGACGAATGTATCGATCGTCGATTGGCCAAGGAGATCCAAGGTCATGATGTGGTTACAGTGCCGCAAGCTGGCTGGGCCGGTATCCAGAACGGTGAACTGCTTAAACTCGCTCAAGCACAATTCGATGTGTTCGTGACGGTCGACCGAAACCTCTCCTTTCAACAACACCTTCCCCAATTCAGCATTGCCGTGATGGTTCTTCCGGCTCCGACGAATCGCTTGAAAGATCTTCGCCCCTTGGTTCCGGAACTCCAGCGAATGGTGCCAGTGGCTCCAAAAGGTCAGGTGACGTGGGTGAGTTTGAGAACATAATCGGAAGCAACGGATGAAATCTGGAGAGCACGAAAAAACCGGGCCTATCACGGATTTCCTTGTGAAAGACCACGGGCGGCTGGAAGCGTTGCTGCAAGCGGCTGTGGCGCAGGTTGGCTCTGTGGATCAGGGAACGTACGATCAATTTCGAGCAGGGCTTCTTCGCCACATCGGCATGGAGGAAAAGATTCTCTTGCCTTCCGCCCAGCGACTTCGGGGCGGGGAACCCCTTTCGATCGCAGCCAAGCTCCGGCTGGACCATGGGGCCATTGCGTCGTTGCTCATGCCGCCTCCCACGGCCGCGGTCATTGCAAAGATTCGTGCTGTGCTCAAAGTGCACAATATAATCGAAGAAGGCCCGGGGGGCCTGTATGAAACCTGCGACGAGCTGGCAAGCTCAGAAGCGGCGCAGCTTCTGGCCAAACTTCAGGCTGCACCGGAACTGGCTGTGCTGCCCTGCTCCGATAGTCCCGCCGTGATGCCGGCTGTCCAGCGGGCTTTGGAGAGAGCTGGTTATGAATTCATCAACGATAAAGTTTGAGAGACGAGAGGGATGAGCTTTTATGAGTGTAGCAGTGGGACGTTCTGCGTTTCTCATCGCCTCATCTTTGTGCAGCAGTCCTTCTTGTTGGTCTTCTGTTCGTCTCTGCCTAATTTAGGCTGTCGTGGGATGGCGTTCAAGGGTACCGACTGATTCAACGGTCATGTGGACCGGGATATTCGGCTTCAAGGTCATCAGAGGATCGGGAAGAATAGTTTGTCCCTCTACCAGTCGGAGGCGGACTTTCGAGGCCATTGTCGCCAGCACCAGCAGGCCTTCCATTTCCGCAAAGGATTCGCCCACACACCGACGCCCACCTCCGCCAAACGGAAAGTAGCTGAAGGCCGGCCGAGCCTGTTTGGCTTCTGGCGAAAAACGATCCGGATCGAATCGGTTGGGATCGGGAAACCACCGAGCATTTCGGTGCATGCTCCAGGGGCTCTGGAACACTCTGGTGCCGGGTGGAAGGAAGACACCGGACGGGAGTCTGTCTTCAGCGCGGCTCTTACGCGCGTGTAACAACCAGGCTGGAGGGTAGAGCCGAAGCGTCTCATCCCAGATCATTTTCGTATAGACCAAGCGAGGCACATCTGCCGCCGTCGGGAGCCTGTTGCCCAGCACGGTCTTTAACTCATGGGCCAGGCGTGTTCGCACGGTTCGGAACTGGGAGAGGAGAAACCAGGTCCATGTCAGAGCAGTTGCTGTTGTGTCATGGCCGGCGACTAGGAAGGTGACGAGTTCATCTCGAATTTCCTTGTCGCTCAGTGGCTGACCTGCCTCGTCGGTGGCGGTGAGCAAGAGCGAGAGCACATCCTGGCTCTGGTGATGAGACGCACGGCGGCATTGAATGAGATCCCTGATACGAGCATCCAGAAACTGCTGGCTTCGAGAAAATTCTCGATGCTCCATCGTCGGAACCCACAAGGGGGTGATCCAGGCGGTCATGGAGTTGTACTGTTTCGAGACTAAGTGGTGCCCAGCCATCATAGCTTCGATTACTTGCGTGGCATCGGAACTCACGTCTTGTCCAAAAAGAAGTCGCCAGATGACCGACAGGGTGAGTTGTGTCATCTCACGTCCGATGTCGATGGTGGCATCATGGTGCCAGCTCGCGGTGAGGGCGGCTGATTTTTCGGTAATAAGACCGGCGTAGGAGGCCACATGGTCTCCATGGAAGAAGGGGAGAAACAGCCGCCGCTGGCGGTGATGGGTCTCACCCTCCGTATGCAACATGCCTTTCCCAAACACGCGTGATTCGCCTGGAGGGACTTGGGTCTTCATGTAGTTCTGTTGGTTGGTCACCAGCACATGTTTGACGTCGGCTGGATGGTTGAGGAAGTACATGGCCAGATCCGAATGGCGAAAGAGGCACTCGGCCATCAGTCCCATCGGGAGCTTTACGACATCGCCGTAGGAGTGACAGCGCAACAGAAAGCCGAGACTATCCCGCTGAAACTCTGGAAAAAATCCAAACCAACGAGATACCGGTGGGCCGGGGAGCGATGTGGCGGGAATGGTCTGGTCTGTCATAGATGATACGCCTTTACGACCAACATACTGTAATGACGGCATCGGCTGTCAACAATCCGCTGGTAGAACAGAGCGGCGTGGATTGTAAAGGGAACACATATTAAGCGCCTTGCCTGTGCGTGGCGCTTGCTTTGCGGAGAAGAATGAAAGAGGCGGCAGTGTTTGTGAGGTAAATATGAAAAGATTCAGGCACGGATTCTTTTAAGCGCCTGCTTCATGGGCAGTTGGATCATCGAGCAACGACAGCTGACCTGCAATCTTTTGGCAATCAGAGGACTTTGCGCAAGTGGGCCTTCCTGCGAACCAGCACTTGCTTCTCGGCCTGTAGCCAGTGCTCGAGATCACGACCGTTCTGATAGCCGCCTTCGCAGTACAATTGATAGGCCAGAGACAGAATCTCATCTTCCATCGATTCATGCGTAGTGGATGAACCTTCCGCTGCTTTGGGCTGTCTTGCCATGATGCCTCCTCCGTTGCTGTATGAATGACAGGAAAATGTTTCGTTCAAACTATAGCACCGGGCATCAGGGCTGGCGAGAAAACACGGACATTCGACCATTCTGATCGCCTGTCCGTGCGCGCGCGATGTGTTGGGACACTGCCTTATCGATGTGGGTTAGCTGTGCCCCGCTGTGGTTTCGAGCTGCCGGATGGTGCGGGTTAGCCGCTCTTGGTTGGGCGAGGTGAGGGACTGAAACTGTATCCCGATCCCGTGCGCGCCTGACCAGCGTATGACGGCGCCTTGGATCAGGATTGGGGTCTCTGCTTTGGGGAGATAAAGCAGAAGATCCACCTTCATTCCAGCGGAGGCCCGAAGGGGACTTTCTACTCGACATCCCTTGTGTGACAGGTCGAGAGCCTTGTCGATCGGATGGAGGTGACCCTGGTGAACGAGGGTGCCTGAAAACGTGGCTTGGAATCGAGGATATTGTCGCACCACCATAACTTGCTCCTTTTTTACGGTCTTGCCGCTGGATGATCCTGGGACTTCTCACTGGTGGGACTATGCAGATGTAATGCCAGTTGGATCCGATGGCGGCTGCCTGTTTGTTCGTGATTTTTCGTACTTGAAACTCAATGACTGAGACGTCCCTGTCCCTTCATGCTCACCGATGAAGGCAATCGGAAACACCCTGCTAATGTTTCGATACCCTCGTGTGCTGCGGTGAAACTGGGCGCCTGTCTGTGCAGTGCGGTGGATGGGTATAGTCGAAGATCAGAGGGTGGGGACTCTGTGGCCCGGTTACTTGGCAATCGTGATGCTGGGAACCCCGACGCGCGGCACTTCGCTGACGGTCATCTGGAACAAGAGATATAGCATTTGGAAGGCCTCGCGATTCCAGCGTGCTAACGGTCCCACGGTGTTCACAGCGTAGTATTTTCCGTGGGACTGAATCGACAGGTCGGCTCCAGAAGGAGCGCTATCCGACAGCAAAAGTTCCATGGTGTGGACAGGATTTTCGTGGACAGCTGTGGTCCGCGGATCTTTGTCGACATGGTATTCGGGGTCTTCTCCAATCGATCGACCCAGAAAGTTGAGAATGGTATAGAAGCTCCGCAGCCGGAAATCTCCCTTGATGGGGTATTCCCCTCCGACGTGCCCCGGCCGGATATCGAAGGACACATCGTTGAAGTACCCTTCCTCCGTTTCATTGATCAACCGGGCTCGTTCCTCTGGTGGGAGCGTGTAGGGGTCATAGTTGGTGATGAGGATTGGCCCCGTGATTTGTTTTCGAAGGGTGTAGCTGTTGTCTGTCTGGTTGTAGGTGACGAGATCCTCTTTCTGTAACGACTGAAAGCCTTCGGCTGTGACCGAGTTGGCAGGAATGGTCCAGGTTTGATTATAGATGAGCGGTTCGGCATGGAGTTGGTTCTGGTCCTGAATGGCCGAAAGGTGCGTGACGACCCGGCGGAACATCTCGTAGCTTTTTCGGTCTGCCGGCATATTGCGGTAGGCGACCTCCTGGCCATTTTCCGTGACCCGCAGTTCCTGCGCCATCAGCCTGAGCAATAGATCGATGTCGTACCGCTGCCGGAGGAGGAGGAGGAACTTGGTTTCCTGAAAGGGGGTCAAGAGCCGCTTGGTGAATTCTTCCCCTTCGATCGGCACGATACTGATGGTGGGGTTCTCCGCCACGCTGCCGCCGAAGATCGGCATGAGCCCCCTGCTGGCCTCTCCCGTGAGTGCCGGAGTGGCGCCTGCGCTCACACGGAAATCGAACGTCGCAGCGATATTCGAGACGGCTGTGAAGTGAATCGGCTGATGCTGATGGGCGCGGGCGATGTTGATGAGCAGTTGTTTAGAGATGGCATCCGTGATCGCCTCATCATAGGTCGTCACGGCGCGATTCAGCGTGATGGGAGAGAGGCAGCCGGTCACGGTCAGGCTGCAGAAGATTCCCGCCAGGGTCAACCACATGAGAAACTTTGAACGCGGTCCTATTGGCATGTGAACAACCATCGAGCGAGCCCGAGAATCTTTCTGCAGGTTTGTAGCATAACCGGCAGCGGCTGCCTAGCGGGTCGCACATGTTTTGTGGTGAAAAACGAAGGGGGTCGAGAGGCTGCAATGCAGCCTCTTGACCCCCTTCGATCGCTGCAGTTAGTTCAGCGGTGGAACCACTCCGGCAA
>JANNIV010000402.1:0-2539 GCA_031405355.1 Nitrospira sp. | reverse complement strand
GGGCAAGAGGAATAGGCACGATCTTCACCAAAGCCGACCTGAGCGGTGTCTATGCGCCGAAGGTCTCACTTCAGCGCGCGCAATTTAATGAAGTGAATCTGGAGTCGGCCAATCTGGTCGCAGCTGATTTGAGAGGCTCCAATTTCAGCCATGCCACGCTGACGCAAGCCAATTTCCAAGAAGCAAACTTACAGGGCGCCAACTTATCCGGAGCCGATCTTACCGGTGCGCAACTCGGCGCAGCAAATCTCCACCGTGCAACGTTGCATGGAGCCAACCTGTCTTCAGTCTCCGGCTTGACGCAGGCCCAGCTCAATACAGCCTGCCTGGACAAGCAGACGAAACTACCAGCGGAACTCAGCCGCCCGGAGCCCTGTGCGACGGCAAAAACAAAACGTTAGGGCTTTCGGTTCTATATGAAGCTCCCCCGCAGCAGCCTACTCTGCCGAAACAGCCGCTTCGGCTGCGACGGCCGAAAGCTACGGGATATTTGGCGAAGGCGAATAAAAATGACACTTGCAATCTTCCCCCATTTAAGAGCAAAATTCTCCGCCAACTCGATTGTACGAGCCCTGCGACCATCTGGAAGTTAGCTTATGCCGACTCAACAGGAACGACGGGATAGTGAGCGCGTACCCTGCAATCTCGTGTGCCTCTTCGAGTTGACGACGCCTGCGGGCGCTGACGCTGTGAAGTTGACAACGGGATCCGGGCACGTCATCAATCGTAGTGGCAGGGGCCTGCTGCTCTTGCTTCCAGAGAAAGTGAACAACCAACAGGTGCTCGAGGTTCAAGTCCCCTCAGAGGTGAGAAATGAACAGACCACCAAGCTTATGGAAGTCTGTTGGACTCGCCCTATTGAGGTGGACGCCGAAGCCAAGATGTACCTAGCCGGCACGCGTTTTCTCTTTGAGCTCCCTCCTGCTGGTCAGCCGCCGCAGCTTCGCTAACGCCAAACACCCGCCTCCGGCGCCATAGTCATTCATTCAGTGCGTTTGATGTCTTAGCCCGCATTATTCACGAAGGCTTCTACTACAACCGCCGAGACGAAAATCAGAACTCATTGCGGTATTCTTTCTTCGCGCCAGGATCATACAACGGGCGCTCGACCTCGCAAGCGCGGTGACGACGCACCTGACGGCGGGCGGGCTCGCCGCTCGGTCGGTCAACATACTGTTTCAAGTATGCCTCCCTCCCGCGCGACTCCGCGCGCCCGTCTCGCTTGGCGTCTCGGCGGTTTCGTCACGAACCCTCGTGAGTAATGAGGGCTGGTGCCTGACCGATGATGTGAACCCTTGGAGCACGGTGTAGTGAAATCACGCGCTCGTCGTTCGTCTCACTTCCTAACACCCACTCGAACAGCCTCTTCGCGTCATTGAGCTCAGGATCTTTCGGCGCCCCATACTGTTCCTTCTGCATCGACTCATCGTAGAGACCGATACAGCCGTGCGAGGCTGGATAGCCCGGCATGTCCCGTCCATGGATCCAATAAGACATGCCTCCTCTATTGATATGGAACCGAAGCGCATAATTCATCGGATAGGGTCTGTCCGTTCCTTCAATTGTATAGAGGCTGGATTGATGTTGCAGACGGGCCGCGGTCAGACGGAACTCTCCCATTGGTGTTTCGTTGAGTCCATTCCCGGAGGCGATGGGGGACTTGAAGCGAAGGGCTCCAAATTCATAGGCTCCGAGAAACTGTTCTGCCATATCGATCAGGATAAACTGCTCGTCCTCTTCTGCTGCTTGATAGAACAAGGACAATGGGGTGAACGATGCCAGATCCTCGACCCGCCTCGGGACTTTGATCGAGAGACCAGGGCGAGCGTGACGCCGATCGATCCGATTGAATCGTGCAACGTCCTCCCAGCCTTCGCCAAATATCGCATCTAACGATCTGCCGCGTGGGATGATCCGGCAGTCCCACTCCACCATGGCATCACTGGGGTAATGGATCTCGCAGGGCCCGCGATGCTTCTTGGGGGAATCAGCTTCTGAGACAGCGGGAAAGACCGGGACCAGCATCATGGTCACGACCATCAGTGAATTCCTGAACGGCCAGAGCATGGCAGTGGACATGGTCGATGTATATCTGAGCAAGGCTGCACCGAATAGATACAGTAGCACTAGCAGGATGCTCAAAATGACATCCCAGCAAGGCCGCAGGGAGCGGGACGACTGAGGCGTACCCTTGCGGTACGTCGCAGGGAGGCACGCGACTGAGAACGACACTGGGGGTCATTTTCAGCAGCCTGCTACGACCAATACTGTGAGGCCTTGGTGTACCCAAACACCAGATCCCGCCGCGCCAGGATCCCAACGAGCTTGCCGTTCCGAACCACAGGCACCCGCGTGATGTAGCGATCCTGGAACAGATTCGCGACCTCCTCCAGCTTCATGTCCTCAGTGGCAGTCACCGGATGGGTGCTCATCATTTCGATTGCCATTACCTTCCGCAGATCCCGGCCCTCGATCATTGCCTGCAGCAGATCATACTCACTTATCAGACCAACCAAGGTCCGGTCCTCTTCCACCACCG
>JANNIV010000401.1:0-2174 GCA_031405355.1 Nitrospira sp. | reverse complement strand
AGTCCATAGCAAAAAGTGTCAAGAATCGTATTTTTCTGACACTTTTTTGGCTCCAACCGCCTGATTGCACCGCATGAACCTCCCCTTTCTTGACCGAGGCTCGACTGCGTGGTACTGTGCGCCCCCATTATGAAAACCACTCGTTCCGCTAAGCTGTTTGCCGATGCACAGACATTGATTCCCGGGGGCGTGAATAGTCCGGTGCGCGCCTTCCGCTCTGTCGGAGGCCAACCCCGGTTTATCAAGCGTGCCAAAGGCGCCCGCCTCTTCGACGTCGATGGAAACAGCTATCTCGACTACGTCCTGTCATGGGGCCCGATGATCTTGGGTCATGCCGCCCCATCTGTCATCAGCACGATCAAAAAGGCTGCCGCAATGGGAACCAGTTACGGGGCGCCGACCGAACTGGAAGTCACCCTCGCCCGCATGATCCGGGACGCGTTCCCCTCGATGGAAAAAGTCCGGCTCGTCAGCTCCGGCACCGAGGCGGTCATGAGTGCCATTCGCGTGGCCCGCGGCTTTACGAAGCGAGACAACATTCTCAAGTTTGAAGGCTGCTATCACGGCCACAGCGACTATTTGCTTGCAAAGGCCGGCTCAGGTTTGGCCACGTTGGGGATCCCGGATTCAATGGGAGTTCCGGCTGATTTTGCGAAACACACCTTGACCGCCCCGTACAACGACATCCGGGCGGTGCAACAGATCGTCAAGGAACATCGGGGCACGCTGGCTTGCATTATTCTGGAGCCGATCGCGGCGAACATGGGCGTCGTGCCACCGGCGCCAGAATTTCTTTCGTCGCTCCGGCGACTCACCGCAGAAAACAACATTCTCCTGATTTTCGACGAGGTGATCTCCGGCTTTCGCGTGGCCTACGGAGGCGCCCAAGCGCTCTATGGAATCACGCCGGATCTGACGGTGCTGGGGAAAATTATCGGCGGTGGGTTGCCGGTTGGCGCCTACGGAGGGCGGAAAGAGATCATGGATCTGATTGCGCCGTTGGGGCCGGTCTATCAGGCGGGGACGTTGTCGGGCAATCCGTTAGCCGTGTCCGCCGGCATTGCGACGCTCAAGCAGCTCAAAACCCGAGGGGTCTATAAGAAGCTGGAAGAAAAATCAGCAGCCTTGGCCAAAGGAATTGGAGAGGCAGCAAAAAAAACGGGCGTGCCGCTCACACAAACCAGAGTCGGCTCGATACTAGGGGCCTTCTTTACGTCAGGCCCGGTGGTGGACTGGGATTCTGCGAAACTGTCAGACACGAAACGATACGGGCAATTCTTTCATGCGATGCTAGAACAGGGGGTATATCTAGCCCCCTCTCAATTCGAAGCCGCCTTCCTCTCGACCGCTCATTCAAGCCGCGACATAGACTACACGATCAAGGCCGCGCATTCTGCATTCAAGAGCTTATAGCCAGGGCCCAAGAGCTTATGGCTGATAGCATATGGCGTATGGCCAGAGGGAAAGAAGGCCAAAGTCTTTTCAGTTGTGTCTTTTCAGTTCCCGCCATCAGCTATAGGCAGGCCATACGCTCGGCAGGCTGTATCCATCACGATACTCCCAGAATCGCTTTCGATACAGCCGAAGGATCCCAGAAAGCTGTTCAAAACGACCGTTCACGCGCGCGCAGCCACGCTGTGCCTGGCGGCCGGGGCCAACGGCATTACCGTGCATCCCCGGCCCGACGCCCGGCATATCCGGGCGGATGACGTGCGCGTTCTGCACCAATTGCTGCAATCCTGGCCCGGCGCCGAGTTCAACATCGAGGGCAATCCATTCCACAACCTGATGGAGTTAGTGTGTGAACTGCGGCCCCACCAATGCACCTTTGTGCCCGACAGCGAGGGCCAGTTCACCAGCGACCACGGCTGGAATTTGCCGGCCGACAGCGAGCGGCTCGGCCCGGTGATCGCGCAGGCCCAGGCGCTGGGGGTGCGAGTGAGCCTGTTCATGGACCCGCTGCCGCAAGCCATGGCCGCCGCCAAGGCGGTCGGGGCGGACCGGGTCGAGCTCTACACCGAGAGTTACGCGAGCGCCTGGGGTACGGCCCGCCAGGACGAGGTGCTGCGCGGCTTCGCCGACACGGCGCGAGCCGCACAGGCCTGGGGCCTGGACGTCAATGCAGGGCATGACCTCAACCGGGGAAACCTCACCGATTTTCTGCGCGCCGTGCC
>JANNIV010000400.1:0-2916 GCA_031405355.1 Nitrospira sp. | reverse complement strand
CACAAGCACTCATGCCTCTGTGGAAAGGGACTCGGCTGTCCTCCGTTATGATGGATTGTGAATAATTTCAGAGGGTTTCCCGCACACACCTGAGTTAGCCGCCTGTCAAAATCTCAAGTGGGGGCACAACATAATAAATTGCGAAGGACATGCCAGCACGAGGACTCTGTCCAAAAGCGTTGTGGACGCGCTGTGTGACGATGGTCCTGCAGGAGAGACTGTATCTGAGGCGTCGGTGCGCTCGATCAGGCGAAGGTGAAATGACCTGCCAGAACGTACTTCTAAAAACAACCGGAGATGAGCAATAGTGATCAGACAGTGAGTGATTCTCTAAGTATGATTGAACTGAGAAATAATAGCACGACGGTGATTGACTGACGAGACGCACGTCCGATTGAGGCACGGGCAGTCGACATCCAAGCCTTTCGCAGAACTCATTCCATTATGACTAAGGGTATGACACCCAAGGAGCAAATCATGAGGATGTGGAAACAAAGCATTGCATTATTACCCTTTTTGTTCGTCGCCGTTGCGTGCAGCCATACGCTACCGCAGTACACGGCGCACTCGGTCCCACCTCCGCAATATACTGCGCCGGCCCCGGGAGCCATTGAGGTGCCCGTGTCCCAACTTCCTGACTCAACGCTTCCCGTCACGCTTGTCTTCGATCTCACGTCCCTTGAACGGACATTACAGATGACCATGCCGGAACGCTTTAGCGAAGCTAAGCATCCGTTGGGGAATGACTACCGGTGGGATTTCGTCAGAGAAGGAGAGCCACAAGTCTCCATCCAAGATGGCTGGGTGACCATCCATGCCACATACAGAGGAGATATTGAAGCCAAAGAGGCCCTCCGTCGCTGTCGGTTAGACCCGGTCTATCCGGTGCTTGATACCACGGGCCAACTCGAACTTGGGCAAGAGGGTAACGTATTCGCGCTGAGTCTGAAAACCCCCCAAATGACCATTGGACTCAAACCGGAGAGCGAGAGCAAGTGCAACATGTTCAATAGCCCGGTCAAAGATCAGCTGGCGGAGCTCCTGAACCGCGGCACGCTTGTCCAGACCATCAAGCGGGCCGTTGATGAAGGGGGGTTCCAGATTCCCTTACAACAGGTCTGGACACGGTTACAAGCGCCGGTCGCCGTGAACGTGGCGACGTTTAACACCCAGGCCTGCATCTACGGGAAACCCGCAGAAATGGCGATCGGAACCCTAAAGGGCACCGCGCAGCGGACGACCATTCCTATCGTCGTCAAGGAAACACCGACAGCGACGTTTGAAAATTCCTGCGGTACGCCGTCCACCAGCGCTATGAAAGTCACCTCCGGAGCAGCCCTCCTTGAGGGGCAGCCGTATAAAGTCTTGGCGTCCGTGACCGTGCCGTATTCCGTGATAAACCAAGGGCTGCAGGAGAAGCTGTTTCACCAACCACTGAAGGTCGGCGGGGACGACATGGTCATCGAGCAGGCCACGGCTTCAGACTCGTCAGGGAAGGTGCTGATCACTATCCGCACCGCCGGAGATCTCAATGCCAAGATCTATTATTGGGGCACACCGCTTCTGGAAGGCGTGGGGTCCGTGCTGACGTTCCCTGATCTGCAGATGGCCAGCGAGTCGAAAACCATGTTGGACACGATCAAGGTGGGGTATTGGCAGCAGGTCGATCAATCATTACGAAATAAAGTACAGACAGCGGCCCGAGTCGATCTGTCCGACCGAATCGCAAAGATGCAATCCGCGATCACGGGCACACATACAAGCGGCGAGGTGACCACGGTGATGACGATGGCGCGGCAGCAACCGCAGCGCGCCTATTCGACTCCGGGTGCGCTCGTGGCGGATATTCTGTTCGAAGGCACCGCCAGTGTCACCGCACCAGTGGCAATGGAAACCCATCCCACGGCGGAGCAGACGCCGAACAAGACGATCAGCCTCTCGCAGCCGTCTCCCCAGAGGTAAACGCGCCGTGCTTCACATGGTCTTCGCGCCAGCCGCATCCGGATGCGGCTGGCACCTCTCTCTGACGATTGCCGGAAAGCATTAACCGCGCAAGCGCTGACGGTAGTATCAAGGCCCCTCCGCCATGGGTGTCGGAAGGACCCCCTACTCGCTCCACAACAAGCCTACTTTCTCCGAGCTGTTCCTCGCATATTTTCTGTCTCGCAATGTTTGCATCCAAGAGGACTTGGTCGATCAACTTTTCAATTCCAGCGAGAAGCGGCTGGCGCGAATTTTATTGCTCATGGCCCATTTCGGAAAAGAAGGTAAGCCTGAAGAGGTCATTCCGAAGATCAGCCAGGAAACACTCGCCGAGATGATCGGGACCACACGCTCCCTCCTCAGTATCGTCCTGCACGACTAGTATCCGCTTCTTGAGGCCTCGTCGATTTCGAGCCGGGCAAGCGAGAAGTTGTCTGGCCCCGCGTCCTTCAAACTGAGCAATTTTGACCAGACTCCTTTCCGTCTTGTTGGATAGAGTCGGCGAGGGTTTTGCGCGGCTGGACCGATCGATAGCGGTTCTCGGTGTATCGCGCTTCCGATAAGTCGGCTATGCTGTTACGCTTTCCCCGCGTGCCGGCTCTCTTTATCTCAATCTTAGCCTAAACCTAAACCTTCGGTTGGGAAGGCTGAGGCTGAGGTCAAGGTTGAGCGAGCGATGGGGACTGGCGCCTTTCCGGCCGGCGACTGTCCCCTGGAGCCTCTCCTAGCTGAGCCGCCTAATAGGATATCTCAAGCTTAGCCTGAACCTTAACCTTCGGTTGGGAAGGCTGAGGCTGAGGTCAAGGCTGAGCGAGGATCAGGCTCTTTTTATCTCAACCTTAGCCTGAACCTCAACCTTCTTATTTCGGAGATCTCACACGTGAAGGTCAGCAGCAAAATCAATCTCGGAAGCTTGCTCCATTTCAGGGCAAG
>JANNIV010000399.1:0-2332 GCA_031405355.1 Nitrospira sp. | reverse complement strand
CCGCGCGTTGCGCGAGCACAGAAGATCATCAGGCTCCATCCCTTCCTCTGTTCCGGGAGCACAAGACCAACGTGGGTGTCCTTCGACACATTATTTATGGAGCAAAGATTTCTGCGAGGAGAGTAAGGACATGCGCCCTGGCGGCGGTGTCGATCTTGCCGACGCGTTTGAGCAATCGGGATTTGTCCACGGTCCTCATCTGGTCCAGTACAATCTGGCCGGATTTCCCCTTGAATCGAACCGGCACACGGGTGGGGTAGGGGCGGCCCTTTGTGGTCATGGGGGCGACGATGACGGTATCGATATGGTGGTTCATTTCGTCAGGGGAAATGACGAGGCAGGGGCGGGTCTTGCGGATTTCACGGCCTTCGGTTGGATCGAGGCGCACGAGAAAGACGTCGAATCGGGAGGCTACCACGCCCAGTTCTTCCGATCCCACTGAGATGTCGATGATGCATTGGAATCGATGAGATGGTCATCTCCGTGGCGATGCATTTGTTCGAAGGCCTGGTTCCAACCGGCCCGGGCTTTGGTCGCCGACCGGACGAGCAATTGTCCCTGCTGAACAATGAGGTCAACCGCTCCGTGCAACTGACATTGCTCGATGACGGATTTGGGAATCCTGATCCCCTTGGAGTTTCCGATTCGTACGACGTGCGCTTTCATTTCTCCACGCTCGCTCTCATGGTGTCTGTAGAGTGTAATTACATTGTGCCTATATGAGTTGTCAACTCAAGCAAGGAAAATTTGTTGGATGTCTGTTGGAGGCTGGACTGCCGGTGAGGTTGGTTTAGAAAAGAGGCATAGCGCCTTCCTCCTGATCCAGCTTTGAGATTTCAAATTGTGACCTCAAACGTCCGACCTCTTCAAGTCAAAGCTGAACTGCAAAACCTGCAGATATCTCTACTTGTTGCCCGAAATTACTCGTTGAGCCTTGGGTGGGTTGCAGGCGGTTGAGCCAATAGTTGGGGTGGCGTTTGGCATGGGCGATTGCGAGGGCTCAGATTTCTCTCTGGAGTTCAAGAAACACGAGTGCGTATGGGAATCGAGGGAGTAAGGTCGATCGAGACTCTAGCAGGATGCTCAAAAAGGCCGTTCAGCAAGGCCGCAGCGAGCGAAGACCGGAGGCGTACCCTCTGGGGTACGTTGAGGATCTGAGCGAAGCGAGAACGATGCTGACGGGCTTTTTCAGCATCCTGCTATGATCGGTAGCTTGCGTTGATGCGCACATAGTCGAACGACAGGTCGGTCGTCCAGATGTGGGCCCGGTGGCGGCCTTGCCCCAGCCCTACCGCAATCGTAAATTCTTTCTGGCGAAAGACCTTCGCGATGCGGGCTTCAGCGGCAAGTCCAAGACCCATTCCCATTTTTACCATCGGAACTCCACCGAACGAGAGGCTCAGCTTTGACGGAGTAATCGGAACCCCGGCTCGTCCGATTGCCGCCATCACACGACCCCAATTGGCATCCTCACCGAAGAGGGCGGTCTTGACCAAGTTCGAGGTCGCAATCGTTTGGGCGACCTGCCGAGCCTGCGCCACGGTGGCTGCTCCGGTCACCTCGATGTTCACCACCTTGGTGACACCTTCCCCATCACGGCATATCGCCAGTGCGAGTGATTGGCAGGCTTCTGTCAGGAGTTGAAGAAATCGCTGAAAGGCGGGAGTGCCTTCTTTGATTGTGCGGTTCTCTGCCATGCCGTTTGCCAGGCAGAGGACCGTATCGTTGGTACTGGTGTCGCCATCGACTGAAATGCAGTTGAATGACTCGTTGGCCGCCAGGCTGAGAGCCCGTTGGAGAGCGTTCTTCGTGATTGACGCGTCCGTGGTGAAATATGCCAGCATCGTGGCCATGTTGGGATGGATCATTCCAGAGCCCTTGGCCATCCCGCCAATGGTAATCAAGCGCCCGCCGATGGTGTCTTGAAGGGCGATCGATTTTGGTCGCAGGTCGGTCGTCATAATCGCCCGAGCAGCATTCGGCCCTCCACGATCGCTGAGTTGAGTGATCAGTTTCGGCAAGCCTTTGACGATTCGATCAACCGGCAGCACGTGACCGATCACACCGGTAGAACCGATGAATACTTGATGCGAGGGGACTCGAATGTATCGTGCGAGCAGCTGTGCAGTTTTCTTTGCGGCAGCCAATCCCTTGGCGCCGGTGCAGGCGTTCGCGTTACCGCTGTTGACGAGAATGGCTCGGCCGATTCCCTGGCGCAGGTGCAGACGATCGACAATGACCGGTGCCGCGACCACCTGATTGTTCGTGAAGACTCCGGCCATGGGGCCGCTCTGCTCAGAGACGACGAGCGCGAGGTCCAGCAAGCCTGGCT
>JANNIV010000398.1:0-4528 GCA_031405355.1 Nitrospira sp. | reverse complement strand
CAGGCCGGCCACGGCCGAAAGATGTGCTGGCCCGGCGAGGACGTTGACCACCGTCCCCAGTTCGCGGGCACGCTCCCACAGCGGCCAGGTGTCCGGCCGGCCGAAGCAGGCGGCCTCCTCAGGCACGCGCGGCCGCAGCCGCAAGCCCCGGCAACCGCGCTCGCGAACCCAATACTCCAGGCGGTCGGCCGCCCCTGCGGCGCGGGGATCGACCACGCAAACCGCCGCCAGATGGTCCGGATCGGCCGCCGCACTATCGGCCACGTAGCCGTTATCCTCGCCGGGAAACAGCGGCTGGACCAGCACCGCCCGGTCGATGCCGTATTCCGCCATATAATGACATAATAGCTCCAGCGGCACGTCGCTGGCCGGGCTGACGATGGTGGCGGCCTGCCGCGGGTGGTCGGGCCGGGCACGCCAGACGTGGAGGTGGGCGTCGACGAGCATGGGGAGTCCTGCTTGACGAAGAAGTTCTGAGTTCTGGGTTCTGAGTTTTTGGTTCTCACTCAGAGCTCTGCACTTACCTTTTAGCGTTTCCGAATAACTCAGAACCCAGAACTCAAAACTCAGAACTTCCCAGTGACTCAGAACTTCGTGTCCCGCTTATCTCGCGCATCTCGCACTACTTAGGCTGCTGCACGACCGCCGCATACCATCCGAGGCCGTCGTATTCCTGGTAACCAAGAGTCTTTGCAAACGCGACCAGCTCATGATCGGGAGTGAAATAATAGCCTTTTTGTTGCCCGTTATGTTGAAGCATGAACGGCGAGAGGATTTCGTTATTGTCGGATGCTGCGATCACGCGCATGTTTTGATCCAGCAAGATCACGCGGCTGCGCTTCCATTCGTCTTCAGATAATGACGGCTCTGTCCGAACAATAGTCTTGGATTGACTCTCCCAATCAAAAAATACGCCTAGAACACCGACTGCCTTTCCATTTATTTTCCCCTCTTTACGAACGGCGGCGGCATAGACCGCCACCAATTTATCGTCATGGAACGGAACGGAGGAAATATCGTCGACCGCGTATTGATCGCCGCTCGTCGTCGCCATGGCTTTCTGGAACCACGGCGCTCTGGAAACACTGTAGCCGGTTATCTTGGGAAATTTAGCCGGCTGTGAGCAGGCAATGACTTTCCCGTCAACCCCAACCAATACAAGGTTCAGATACACGGAATAAAACCGATTGATTATGGCAAGCCGTTCTCTCGCATGATCGATGGAGGCTCGATCCAGCGATTCTAAACAGCGGAATAGCGCGTCGTCCGTCGCCCACCAACGGACATCGGCTGTGCGTTCATACAAATTGCGTACGATTAACTGCACCAAGGTCTGCGACATTTCCGAGTATCGCTCGCATTCTTTTTCGATAAACCGCCCCTGCAATGCGCTCGTATCCGCCCGTATAGAGCCCAGCTCTTTCGAGGCGTTGGCCGCTTGCGTGGCCAGGTTTTTTACCTCGGAAGCCACCACGGCAAATCCCTTGCCTGCATCGCCGGCTCGCGCCGCTTCGATGGTTGCATTGAGGGCAAGCAGATTGACTTGACTCGTTATTCTTTCATTCACGAACATATGGTCTTCGATCCGTTTCTCTATGGTGCCGATGATGTCTCTGATATTAAGGCTGCTCATACTTAGGCCATCCTTTAAAAAGTTTCGAGTTTCTAGTTTCTAGTTTCAGATTGTCAGAAAACAACCTCCGGAAACTAGGAACTTGAAACTCATGACCGGTAACTAGAAACCAGAAACTAGAAACTCGAATAGATTTTCCGCAGCCCACTAGCCTGTTTGCTTGCGGCGGCCGCGCAATCGTTCTGCCTGCGCCTGGATGATGTGTCGGATCAAGTGTTCCTGATCGTCCGGGTTGAGCTGGATAAATTCCGTCGCAATGTCGTAATTGACGCCGTCTTTGGCTTGGATCGATCGAATCACTCGCGCCGTCGTGTGAATGGGGATAAAAGGCGGCAGGATTATTTTTAGTTTCAGCTGGTCGTCCTCGGCAAATTGACGAGGCGAAAGAAAACCGATGCCGCCCCCGCTCAGCGTCACATCGGCGACTTGTGCGATCGCAATTCCCTCCGGCTGCATTTTCGCAAGCTGCTTTACAAGGATCTCCAACAGCCAGTCCACTTTCATAATCCAGGGAAGGAGCGGTGATTCCGCCAGCTGTTCACCGCTGCGAAGCAATAAGTCAGACGTCGGCTTGGTAATGACCGCCGAAATCGCCTCGTCGCTTGCCGGTGGAATGCCCGGCGTGGGCCCCTCCGTCGGATCGGTCAGCAGCCGGTACTCGAGGATCACTCGATCGTCGATTCGAATCCATTCCCGCCGCTCGTCCGACAAGCCTTTAGAAGTATTAGTCGATGACGGCAGCATGGTTGGACTCATTGGGTTTTCCTGAAGAAGGTTTCTAGTTTCTAGTTTCTGGTTTCATGTTGTCAGGAAAGAACCTCCTAAAACTTGAAACTCGAAACATCAAACTAGAAACTCGAAACGCTTCACGAGGTGCGCCGTTCATGCCAGCTGATCCATGATAGGCTGTTCTATCTCCCTCTGCCCTTGCCAGGACCGTACGCCTTGCAAGTTCCGGCGAATCTTCGCTACTTCGTTCAGCTGCGATTGGACAACCAAACGAGCATTCGCGATTCGGGCTTCGACCTCACGGTCGAGCACAGCCAGATCAGTGGCAAGCGCCGGAGGCATCGGGTGGTCGCGGAGATGCTCTTCACGCAGCCGGTAACGTTCCTCAACCTCATCCCACCGTCCCAGCTCCGCAGCCTGACCGGCCTGCATCGTCAAGGCGCGCAAGTTTTGCTCCCAGACTTTCGGACTGTTGAATGGTAAATGGTCAATGGTCAATGGAGAATGTTCAGATTTCATCAGATGGTCTCGCCCTGCTAGTCCTTACTGATTCCGATCATTGACCATTAACCATTGCCCATGGGCCATAGACCATTCACCATTTGCCATTCACCATTCCCACTGCCGGCTGGTTCTGCTGTTGAGCCAGCTGGTGCCAGGCCCCGCGCATATCTTTCAGACATCGCAGCGGGGCGGCGAGATGGCTGGCATCGTTATGCAGGTTGGCCTGCGTCATCTCCGCGAGCATGTACTCATAGAGACGGTATAACGACTTGGCGATCTCACCGCCTCGTTCGAAGTCGAGGACGTTGGACAATTCACTGACAATGCCGACGGCTCGCCCAAGAAACCTGGCCTTGTCCGGCTGATGCCGACGGGCAATCCCGTCACTCGCGAGTTCGACCGCCTTAATGGCGGCATCGTACAGCAGGACGATGAGCTGAACGCCTGAAGTGGTCAGCACCTCCGTTTGACGATACCGGGAGGCTGCTGCTGTGGTGGACAAGGTATTCATCATCGTGACCCCTGTGATTGTTGTGATTGTAAAAACGTGGTCTGGCCCTTCAACCGGCTCAGAAGACCATCAAGCGCTGCATACTGTCTCTTGAGGGATTCCTCGTAGGCTGAGAGGGAGTCTTCTTTCCTCCCGATCTCGACCGTCAGGTTACTGAGCTGCTTGGTCAATGCGTTTTTGCGGACCGTGAGTGAACCTGAACCGACGTCATCGATTGCATCGATGGCCACATTGACTCGCTGAGCGACACCGGTGATGGTTGACTGGTTGATGAACAGCGATTTGACGGCGTTGTAGTTGGAGCTGAGCACGCTGTCCAGCCTAGCGTCGTCCACTGTGATCGCGCCGTCTCGCTCAGTCTTAAACCCGATTTCCCCCACAGACGAATAGGAGGTCAACCCGCTCACAGGAGCGGAGAGGGCCTGCCGGAGTTGTGAGAGGAACCCTTTCGCCGTAGGTTCGGTGAAAAAGAGCGCGCCCTTTTTCGTGGCGACGTCGTAGGTGGTACGTTCATTCACAAACTTGACGATGTCGTTATAGGCCGCGGCGAATTTTTTGATGTTCTCTTTCACCGCGCCGTTGTCACGCGTGACATTGACGGATACGGTGCTGGATCCGGTTGTCTTCAAGAGCGCGAGCGTCACTCCTGGAATCGCGTCTGCGATGGCATTGCTGCTGCGCTGTACGGTCACGGGATTCAGCGCCGGGTCGCCGATAATAGCGATGGAATCCTGCGCAGCCTGCAAGGTATCGACCCCACCTGTGCCGCCGCCGTTGGCAAAATCCAATGTCGTTCCGTCTGCTACGATCGTCACCCCATTGCTCGCCCCTGACGCAGTGGCTGTCAGGATCAAACGATATGCCGGCGTGGTCTCGCTGCCGGCATTCACAATCGACGCGGTCACACCGGCGCCCAAATCGTTGATGCCGGTCTGCAAGTTTTCGAGCGTGGAGGTCGCGCTCAGCGTCACGGTCTGGTCGGTTCCCGTTCCTACACGGAAGGTGAACGTGGCCGACGCGCCACCGACGATGTCGGTAGTCACGCTTGAGACGGCTGTGGCTGCTTTGTTGGTAATCTGATGTGACTGCGCCAATTGCGTTACCCGGACGAGATAGGATCCGGGCGTCGCAGCCGATGATGCCGAGGCGGT
>JANNIV010000397.1:0-2653 GCA_031405355.1 Nitrospira sp. | reverse complement strand
ACGCGGATGGTGTTGGCCCATTCGGCGACGAGGGGGTCTCGCTCTTCCATCGTCATCCCGGCATACTTCATAAACATCTGCGGGCCTTTGCGGCGGCGCCAGGTGAGATAGCTCAAGAAATGGGCTCGACAGATACTGTGGGTGCCGGCTGGAGCATAGACTTTGGCTTGGCAGCCATGGATCATACATCTGAGATCGTGCATCCCATCCTCCAATTATGAGCCATAGTATGCAGAACGGAAGGGCTGATTATCAACCTTGACCTGTTGCTCCAGTTCCGGTAAGTCCATCGTCATGAAGAGTCCGCTTTCTATTCTCCTCTTACTCCTGGCCGTAATCGCTTCCCTTTCGAGCTGTGTGTCAGCATCACGAGAGGGGCTTCCTCCTGGGAGTCCCTTTGCCGAGAAGGCGGCCGTTTCGGCAAATCTGCTGCCTCAAGGCATTGCGGTGGGGGATGTGACGAGCCAGTCGGCACTGCTTTGGCTGCGGACCGATGGGCCGATGATGGTACAAATCGAGTGGGCGACGGTGGCAGCCTGGGATAGCCTATCGAAGCTTGGGACAGGCGTCATTCCTGTGGTACGGACGCCGTTGTTCACGACCGGCCAGGACACGGACTTTACCCTGGCGATTTCCATTGAGGGGCTGACACCGGCCACCCGATATCGATGGCATGTATTCGCCGGCACGAAGGGCCGTGAAGGCGCACCGACTGAGGCAGGAATGGCGGCGCAAGGGGAGTTTACGACGCTCCCCGATGTGCAGAGTCATGTGCCTGTGACCTTTGCCTGGAGTGGCGATCTGGGCGGCCAGGGGCGTTGCAGGCGTGGCGCTGCCGGATATCCCATCTTCGATGTGATGCGCGCCCAGCAACTCGATTTCTTCTTATTTCTCGGCGATATGATGTACGCTGATTGGTTGTGCCCGTCGCCTCCGAACGAGCCTGGCGCTGACTTTCTGGCGGCAACCCTGCCTGAGTACCGCGCCCGTCATCGTTACCAGCGAGGTGCAGAGGCTCTGCAGCGGTTTCTCAGCAGCGTTCCGGTTTATGCGATTTGGGACGACCATGAAGTGCGGAACGATTTTTCCGGGCCCTTTGACAGCCAGATGCCAGCTGGGCGTCAGGCGTTGCGCGAGTATTGGCCCATTCGCGTGGAGCCTGACGATCCCCATCGGCTCTATCGAACAGTGCGTGCCGGAGCAGATCTCGAAGTGTTTATCCTCGATACGCGACAGTATCGGAGCTTGAATATCGATCAAGATGGTCCGGCAAAGACGATGTTGGGAGAGAAGCAGCTTCAATGGCTGTTGAGCGGGCTTACAGAGTCGACTGCGACGTGGAAAGTGATTGTGACTACGGTGCCGCTTTCCATTCCGAAGGGAGGAAACGCCGACGGCTCCGGAAACGATGGCTGGGCCGGGGGGCCTGGCATCCCGGGGTTTGAACGGGAGCGTCAGGTGATTGTGGACCACATTCTCGGCCAAAGAGTGAAGAACGTAGTGTTCCTGGCAAGCGATGTCCACTATGTGCAAGCGAATGCATACGATCCGAACGGTGACGGAATTCCTGATTTCCATGAGTTTGTGGCTGGTCCGTTGTCCGCCGCGCCTGGCCGACTGGCGCCGGCCAATATGGAATTGCGACCGACCAGGTTGATAAATGAAGGCGGGTATATGAATTTTGGCCTGGTGCAAGCCACGAAGGCCTCCTTTGATGTGACAGTCTTCGACGAGACCGGCGCCACGCGGTTTTCCCATCGTCTATCTGCCAAGTAACCGGGTGTATCTGCGAAAGTCCTCTTGAAATCTGGATGAGTGGCCAGTTACGGTACACAATCGTTGTGCCTGTGTGCGAGACTGAGATGCTGTTGCAGCTGATTTCCATATTGGGCGCGCTGATGGTGTTATCTGCCTATGGCCTGATTCAGGGCGGGGTCTGGAATGAACTGAATGCAGGATACCTTGCGTTGAACATCGTCGGGTCGTTGCTGTTGGGAATCGTCGCGATTGCGGATCAGCGGGTTGGATTCATTTTCCTGGAGTTTGCGTGGGCCGGCCTGGGATTGGTCGGTGTCGCCAGAGCTATAAAGGCTCGGCGTACTGCAAGTTAACTGTGCTCGGATGAAAGGACTACACAGATGGCAGGGTTGATGTCACCGGATGAGATTTTTGAACAGGCTCAAAATGCCGCTGCTGCGGCGACGGGGCTCGATGAAAAGGCCATGCAGATCGATTACCCGGCACTCAAAGAAAAATTCCGTGCAGCCTTGGGGGATCGCAAAGTCGCGCGTTGCCATATCAACAAGTTTTTGCCGGAGGGCTACGAAGATCAGGGGCGCTTCAATCTCGTGCTGCTCACTGCCGGCAATGTGCTGTTCGACATGGTCATCGGCGACTCGTATTTCCGCTATGACGTCGTGTCGGTCGGCCAGTTGGACAAGGTTCAGTTGATTGATGCCATGTGGGACAACAAGGAAAAGCGCAAGGAAGAGCCGTTCCTGAGTCTCCGTCTGATGCACGGCGAAGAAGCGCACCTTCTGTTGGCGTTGGACGATGAGGAACGGGCCAGTCTGCTGAAGTTTGGGTCGGCGGTTATGGCAGCGCGAAATCCTGAAAAGTAGTTGTTTCGGAAGCGGCGCGCCTCCAAACCCTA
>JANNIV010000396.1:0-3800 GCA_031405355.1 Nitrospira sp. | reverse complement strand
TCCCACCTTCCGTTCCAGCAACGTTTGAGTTGCCCAATTCCCTAACGTGCAGACCAGTTTCGGGTGGATCATCGCGATCTGTTGCATCAAAAATGGTTTGCACGTTTCGACTTCATCCGGTTCCGGGTCGCGGTTGTTCGGGGGGCGGCACTTGATCACATTGGCGATGTATATATCGCTGCGCGACAATCCAGCTGACTGCAGCAAGTCGTTCAAGAGCTTTCCCGCTGCCCCGACAAACGGTTCTCCCTGCTGGTCTTCGTTGAAGCCGGGCGCTTCCCCAACGAACATCACGCTCGCATGAGGATTTCCCACGCCGAACACCACTTTGGTTCGGCCCATCTTCGCGAGCTTGCACCGTTGGCAGTTGTGGAGAGAGGTCGCAAGTTCTTGGAGAGGTGGTGTGCTCATGATCGAATAGAGCAGAAGAAAAAGTCACGTTATCTTAGAAAGGCAGAGCTGGGTTGTCAATGTGGCTGCTTAAGAGGTAGGAATTGATGAGGATGGTTTCTGCACTAGCGTGAAGGTCGTGAGAACGGTTGTGTGTCCATGAGTCCGCAACCTGGTCACTCCACTCTGTATCCCTTGGCTGCGAGACAGGTATCGCGCATGGCGTTGATCGTCGAGAGTCCATGTAGGGCGCGGGCGTGATCGCTTGGGTTTTGGGGGCCTCCGCTGAACGGGAAGGGAGAATCCTGGTTGTAGAAGTGCTGTGGGTTTGCGAGCCGGGCCTTGTACTCACACTCCACATAGTCCCGTTCCACATCTCGTTGACTGAGTCCTTGCGGATTGCCCCCACGCTCGTAGGGACTAGTCGCGCATCCGCTTAGCATCAGCACAGCCGCTCCTAAAACAACGTTTCTCACGAACAGCGTTCTCATATTGAGAGACCTAACATCGGATATGGTCATCGTCAAGCTGACCTGCCAGGATGCTGAAAAAGTCCGCCTGCCAGAAGAAGGTTGAGGCTTTGGTTAAGGTTGAGATAAAGAGAATCGGGTCTTTACCTAACCTTGACCTCGACCTCAGCCTCAGCCTATCTCCGGGTCGGGTCATCGTCAAGCCGGCTTATTAGAGGCGATCGCATCGGCGCAGCGGTTGCCGCTGACAATGGCGCTTTCGAGGTTGGGAGGCCATCCTGTATCGGTCCAACTACCAGCCAGCAGCAAGTTGGCAATCGGACTGCGTTGTATGGGCCGATGTAATTTTGTCCCGGGCTTGAGTGAGAGGATGGCGTTTGGAATTGTCCGAGGGGGGGTCGATGCGATTCTGCTTTCCGGCATGAGGAGTCCCAGCGATCCGAGTAGGTCCTGGATGAGTATATGAAGATTTGGGTCCGGTCGAGCCTGTGCAATCTGGTTGTCGGTCGTGACGAGCAAGAAGCTGGTGCGACTAGGCGTTGCCGCTGCGGTGAGTACCCAATGGAATGATGTGTCACTCAGCAGGATGAGGCGTGGTGTGGTACAGGGCTGTTCGGCCTGGACGTGAAGGATTGTACTCTCGACCGATCGCAATTCCGTGAGTTGCTGAAAATAGGCGTAGCGGGTGAGCCATCGCTCTGGAAGTAAGGTTGTGAGCTGTTGAGGAGGCAGGGCTGCCACATACCAATCGGCTTGTAACAGTGAACCATCACGCAGCAGGACTCCCGAGATGCGATCTCGTTCATAACGAAGCTGGGTCGCCGCACGGTTGCACACAATAATCGCGCCGGCCTGGGTCAGTGTCTCGGTGATTGGCTGTATGAAACAAGCCTGAAGCGAATCCTGCACGACCGAGACACGGCTGTCCGGACGAGTGCTCAGGAACAGGGGTTTCATCGAGCGCACGAAGGCATCGGCGGACATCATGGCGAGGTCATTGCCGGTCAACCATCGCGCGAGAGAGTTCCAGACAAGGTCGCGGGTCTGCGAGCTTTGGCCGATTGATGTCAGCCATTCATCGGCGGTGCGCTGTTCCAGATCGGCAGGCAGTTCTGTATCGCCTTCCCATAGTTGTTCCACCCATGATGCCAGTTGCCATCGTTCCTTCCAGGGGATGCCTGCAAATCTCAGGAGATTTACCCATGAGTGTAGAGGCGCGGGGAAGGAGCTGCGCGGGTAATGAACGAGGGAGCCGTCAGGGAGACGAAACTCTAGTGGGATAGCTATTTTATCCGGCTGTCGTGAATTGGAGTGGAACGAGCGCAGTAACTCTTGGGTCGCGTGATGACAGCCGAGGACGGTGAAGGGCTCAGGGTTGTTGTGCGTGTCTCGATCGACGATCGTGACTCGATATCCAAGAAGGGCGAGGCGATAGGCGGTCGTGAGGCCGGCGGGGCTTCCACCAAGAATGACGACGGACTGAGTGGCGGTAGATGTCACGACATTCGGGAGCGGATCCACACACCGGCGGCCACGGCTAGCCGACGACTGGTTGAGAGCCTGGCCCGAGGGCCGAATATCTGATGCCCCGGTCTCTCGATCCTTTGCAAAATGCGAAAATATACGGCGCGCATGATTTCAGAGACAGTCAGCGCTCGTTGGTCCTGTGCCGGTAGGGCATCGAATGCCGCCTGTGCTTTTGCGTAGTACTCATGGGCCCTTGCGGTTTCAGAATGAAGCAACTTGCGGAGTTCTTCACTCTCCTGACGCTGGAGGATGGTCTGATCGGTGCAGCAAAATTTTTTGAGGTCTTCTTCCGGCAGATAGATGCGGCCTTGAGCTGCGTCTGTTCCGATGTCCCGTAGAATGTTCGTCAGTTGAAACGCCATTCCGAGGGCGACGGCATAGTCCTGTGCCCTGGCCGACGTGGGGCCGAAGATATGGAGGCAGATGAGTCCCACGACCGACGCCACACGATAGCAGTAGACCGAGAGGTCTTGAAACGAAGCGTATCGTGCTGCGGTGAGGTCCATTTCGACTCCTTTGATGAGCTCATCGAAATAGGCCTGCGGGATAGCCAGTTGCCTGACATGGTAGGCCAGGCTGATAGTCACCGGGAAGGTCGGCGTGCCGCGATAGGCTGCTTCAAGCTCGGCTCGCCACCGTTGGAGTTCATCCTGAGGGTTACTTCCTGCCGGGGGCTCATCGACCGCATTGTCGACTTCCTTACAGAAGGCATAGACCGTGTACATCGCAGCGCGCTGCTTTCTCGGAAGAAAGAGGAAGGAGTAATAGAAGTTGCTCCCGCTCTTTTTGGTGAGAGCCGTGCAGTAGGCTTGCGCGTCAGCAATGGAAAGTGAAGTCATGGGCGTCGGTGAATCGGCAGTGGCCCAAGGCAGCGGGCCATGGATTCATGGATGTGGTGGTGATCTGACGGGTGCAGGATAGCCGCCAACAGTTCGATGCCGTCGATGAGGCGAGGGCCCGGTCTGCTGAAATAGGAGGAAGCATCTACGAGATACGTATGTTCGGCTAACGTAGGCGAAAGCTGCCATTGACCCGGTTGTTGCATCAGTTGGAGTAGCTCTGTGTACGTCCGTTCAACGGAAAATCCGCAGGGCATCACGATGAGGATGTCTGGGGCTGCGGCCAAGACCTCGTCCCAGGTCACAACTCGCGAGGGGCTCCCAGGCTGGGCGAGGACATCCTGGCCGCCGGCTAGCTGGACCATTTCCGGCACCCAATGGCCTGCGACAAACAGTGGAGAGAGCCATTCGATACAGACTACGCGAGGGCAATGAGCAATGTTCTGGACGCGCCGGTGCACCGCCTCGAGTCGGTCACGCAAGTGCGCGGCGAGACGATGGCCTTCCGTCGACCGGCCTGCAGCATCGCCGATCCGTACGACATCGTCGATCACGTCATTGACCGTACCGGGGT
>JANNIV010000395.1:0-12801 GCA_031405355.1 Nitrospira sp. | reverse complement strand
GGCAGGAGGAATAGGCTCTGTCTTAATGGGAACCATGCTGACTGGTGCGTGACTCATGGGTGACCTCAAATGTGGTACATCAACGATCGCTCTTGTTCGAGCACTCGTTGCTGCCCGGCTAATTCTTCCACGCTGATGGCTTCGAGCACATGGCGCTCCGCTTGATAGACCTGCTCCCAAACCCTCTCCAACAAAAGCCCTGGTTTGCTGAATCGCCGCCCCTGTGCACGGCCAACTCCGCCACTTGGAAGTGAAAGCGGACCATCAAGCGCTTCGAGGATCTCGACGACCGATACCTCGGATGGTTTTTTCGAAAGCACGTAGCCCCCTTGAGCCCCTCGAAGGCTTGATACAAGACCGGCCTTCTTCATGCCATGGAGAACCTGTTCAAGAAAGCGAGCAGGAATGGCTTGCCGACGCGCAATCGATTTCGCTTGGACAGGCGCTGTCCCAAGATGCATGGCTAAATCGACAGCTGCCATGATTCCATAGGTGGCTCTGAGAGACACTTTCATATATGAGTATTCCGGTAGGAATTAAAATACATACGGTGTTTTATACCTGCCGAGCGACTCTGCTGTCAAGATGCCCCTCGCCGGCGGAAGAAAACCGTTATTTGGTTTATTTGGTTTGTCTTGTTTGTTTGGTTGAACGAAACTCACCAGATGAACCAAACAACCAGATCAACAAAACAAACCAGATAAACCAGACAGACCGGCTTGCGCCGGCACGAACCAGCAACGAATCTGCCGAGAAAATTGAGGGCAAGAATTAATCCCTCTGTATTTTCTTGATTGACATCAAATTGGCCCTGGGCAATAATCCGCACCTCTTTTCCATTTCTCTTCTGGAGCTTTCATGTCGCGTACGCCCTCTGCCTTCAATGTTTTGGTGCTCAGCGGTGATCCGGATATCCAGAATCAGTTCAAACACGCATTCAAAGATGCTTCCGTCACTGCGGCGAAATCCGCGGCCTTGTTGCCGAAGGACATGACACGTCGCATATTTGATGCGGTCATCGTCGAATTGAAACCGGGCTCATCCGGCGCAACCACAGCCATCCCCACCAACATCGATCACACGCATACACTGGTCATCACCGGTTCTCGGTCTGTGCTGAAACGAGCCTCGAAGTTCATGCAAGTGATGGCACGGCAGAATGCTGCGGGAGTGAACAGAAAAGAGGTTCTATCCCTGGAGGACTATCTCGAATGGAAGATGGGAGATTTCGTGAAGGGGATGCGCGATGGTTCGGGACGGAACCTGCATCCCATGTTGATTACCGCCATTGAACGCCCCTTGATTACCAGAGCGCTTCAGGAAACCAAAGGCAACCAGATCCAAGCAGCAGAGTTACTGGGCCTGAATCGAAACACCCTCAGGAAGAAGATCCATGATTTGCACATTCCTGTGAAACGGAATCGGCTTGCCCAGGTGCGGGAAGCCTGACACCTCGGATGTTCCCAGGAAACTGAATTCATGTGGATGCGGTGACAGCGATCATTGGCGGCAAAGAGTCCGGTAGGTCAACTCAATAACAGGAGGTGCTCAATGACAAAAGAGGAGCTGATTGCAAAGATGGCGGCATCCGCCGGCATCACGAAGGTTGCGGCAGGCACTGCGCTACAAGCCTTTACCGGAGCGGTGACTACCTCCCTGAAGAAAGGGCAACGCGTCTCGCTGGTGAACTTTGGAACCTTTACCGTAGCCAAACGGAAGGCTCGGCTCGGGCGGAACCCCAGAACCGGTGAAGCGCTGAGAATTCCCGCGGTCAAAGTCCCGAAATTTTCCGCGGGAAAAATCTTGAAGTCAGCCGTCAGATAACGTCATACGACCTGCAGATATCACATCTGGGAGACAAGAGGGAGGAGGCGTAGCCGACCACAGAGATACGCCCTCTTCTCTCTTGTTTTTCAGTATGCGATCCCCGCGACCGGTGCGGCAGCAAGAGCATCTAGCAGGATCTGTGCGCGACAAACACGACTCGAAGTTCCGGGTTCGAAGTTCCGGGTTAGTAGCTCCGAAAACCTCGAACTTTCCCCCGTCTCGCCCGTCCCGTTCTTCCCAGTTCGCCTCTAACTCAGAACCCAGAACTCAAAACTTAGAACTTTCCTATCCGTCTCGCCTGCCCCGCTTTTCTCGCGACTCCCGTGCGAATAACGAGCTAGGCTTCACCTCATTCTACCGGCGCCAGCGATCCGAGAATATGATACCCGCCGTCGACGTAAATCACTTCTCCGGTAATTCCACGCCCCAGAGGACTGACCAGAAATAATGCCGTGTCGCCAACTTCGCCCTGTTCCGTTGCGCGGCGGAGAGGTGCGAACTCTCGGTGGTGATCCACCATTTTGCTGATGCCGGAGACCCCGCGGGCAGCAAGCGTCTTAATTGGGCCGGCTGAGATAGCATTCACGCGGATATTCTTGGGGCCGAGATCATAGGCGAGATAACGAACGGTAGCTTCAAGCGCAGCTTTGGCAACCCCCATGACATTGTAATGCGGCACGACCCGTTCCGCTCCGAGGTAGGTGAGGGTGACAACGGAGCCACCGTCGGTCATCAACGGCACCGCCATTTTCGTGACAGCCACAAGGGAATAGGCGCTGACGTCCAAAGCCATGGCAAAACCCTGGCGCGAGGTGTTGACGAACTGGCCGGTGAGTTCTTCGCGCGGCGCGAAGGCCACCGAATGAACCAGAAAATCGAGAGTACCGAGTTCTTTCTGCACCTGCTGCATCAAGGCGGCAATTTGGGCGTCGTCTCCGACGTCGCACGGGAACGATTTCGCGCCAGGCATGGTGGCAACAAGTTCTTCGACGTTTTCCCTCAGCCGCTCGTTCTGATAGTTGAAAATGAGCTGCGCCCCTTGGCCAGCTGCCGACTGAGCAATGGCCCAGGCAATGCTATGTTTGTTAGCGACCCCGATAATCAGTCCCTTTTTACCGTCCAGTAACATGGTATGCCCCTGATAGGATGGTGAATAGCCTAACCCTGTATCTCATGCAAGCGCACAGTAGAACAAGAGATGAGTGCCCGCCAAGCTTGGGGGCTGAAGATAGCATGGTTTAGTACCTGGCGCCAGGAGGAGAGTGAGCGGGGATGAGAGGAACTAATTCGCCTTGGCGGCGCTGGCTCGAAGCTGAGTCAAGACTTTTGCCGCTTCAGGGGCGAAGTCATCCATCCGTTGGGCTTGAGCGAGACTCAGCGCTTCGGAAGCGAGTGAAAGGGCCTCACTGTGGCGGCCATCAGCACAATAGCTCTTGGCCAGGCTGAGCCTGGCATTAACTGACTGCGGTGATTTCAGGAGTACGTACCGAAGGAGCTTCTCGCCCTTTTCCCTGTCTCCCCCAAGCAGGAAAGGAAGCCTGAGAAGAAAGGTCCCTTTGGCCGATAAGGCGTCAAGATGATCAGGTGCGAGTTCCAGTGTCCGGTCGAGCTCTTTCGTCATGCGGCGGAAGCCTATGACCGATGTGATGCTCAGCTCCCCATCGATCCGCATTAACTCCCCCAAGTTACAGAACAGGGAGAAGTGCGCGGCGGCAGATTGATCGTCCAAGGCCACGGCTTGCTCCGCCATTGCCTGGCCTTTCTCGAAATGGCCGACTCGGCTAGCCCGATCTTGAGTAATGCGACCTGTGTAGCACTCTGTCATTGCTCCATCAATCAAAAGCTGGTGGGACTGTTGCGCCAGGATGACACTGGGGCTCGCCAAGATCACACAGCCGAGCAGAACAAGGAATGTGCGCTTCATCTTCCTCTACCAAGTAAAGTCACAACTATAAGCAGGATCTGTGAGGTACAGTAACCCACATACCAATTCAAGATGGCGTGTATATCATAGCTTGTGAGAAATTTACTACGGCTGGCTTGGGCGTCCCGCCACGATCATTCCCGACGTCTTATCTAGATGAGGCTTGCTTGTCGCATTGCGTAATGCACGGAACGCCTTGAGCATGGTTCGATATGAATAATGGGCATTCCGACCGCTGGGGTTAGGCAAGACAAAAACAGGACAGCTAGCCAACGTCTCGTTTTGTAACCCGAGGCTGACTCGTCCGGTTCGATATTCCGGGAATAGCGCGCGATAAATCGTGACACCAAGCAGGGCGACTGTATCAGGGCGATAATGTCTCACGGTGGCAATGAGCCTCTTCTTGCCGGTTATATATTCTCGCGGCTTGAGCACGTCGATTCCCGCGCTGGGCCGCTGGATGATGTTTGTCAGGCCGAGGCCCCAATCAGGAAGACGCCAATCGTCTTGGTGCGTGAATGGCTCGGGCGTGAGCGTCGACTCGAACAAGAGTCTCCAGAAACGGTTCGAGTACCCGGCGAAGTGATGGCCGATGGCAACTGAGCGAAGGCCTGGATTGATGCCGACGAAGAGGATTCGGACACCTGGTCTGATGTGATCAGGGAGCCGGTTGCGATGCAGAGCCCCCCGTGACTCATGCACAACGGTCTTCCTTAACGATTTTGCCGCATAAATCGGCTGATTCTTCATCAGGGTCGCTCTCCCCTCATACAAGGAGTGGAATCGCGAGACCAATGCTGCTTCGGTCTCGACCGAGACATGCCTCCCGCAATGAGGCGGTTTCGTATGGTTTCAAACCATTCTGCCACAGAGAACAAAAGATCCAGGCCTTCCTTGAAAGATCGAAAAGTAACATAACTGACTGATAAGTATAATGAGACATAGAGTTCATGGACTCGGCACCAAGCTTGCGTGTTGCTGTGAGGGAGTGCCAATGAATGGCACAATGGTCAACCACTATAACAGGGAGTAATACATTATGAAGAGCATGTTGATGGCAATCATGGCAGTGGCAGTGGCAGTGACGTTCAGCGCTCCAGCCTTCGCGGGCGAAGAGAAGGAAAAGAAAGACGAGAAGAAGGGCGGCCACGTCCTCGTGTACGGCGAAGAAAAGAAAGACAAGAAGGACGAGAAGAAGGGTGGCTACACCGAGACTTTCGGCGAAGAGAAGAAGGACGAGAAGAAAAAGGACGGCAAGTAATCCTTTTTTCTTCTGCGAGACTAGCTAGCCAGGGGTCTCCTGCCTAAAGCGGGAGACCCCTTGTGCGTTCTTCCTACCTGCTAAGGTTCCGAAGATAGACCGCTTGTAATCCCACGATCGACTTTGCATCCCTGATCGCCCCAGTCTCAATCATCCTGATCGCTTCAAGGAGAGGCATCTCGATCACTTCGAGAACCTCATCGCGGTCGAGCTGTTGCCGCCCCAGCGTCAACCCGGTCGCCTTGTAGATATGGATGACTTCGTCCGTGAACCCGGGCGCGGTGAAGATGCTGGAGAGGAGATCAAACCGGCCGGCTCGGTATCCAATTTCTTCTTCGAGTTCTCGTGCTGCGCAGGCTCTGGGGTCCTCACCAGGATGAAGTTTACCCGCAGGGATTTCGTAGATAAACCCTCCTGCTGCATGGCGGAACTGCCTGATCAAGATGACCGTGCCATCGTCTTTGAGCGGCACCACCGCTGCCGCTCCGGGATGGCGCACAACTTCTAGATCGACCGTGAAGCCATTGGGCAACGTGACGGTATCGACGTTCAAATTTACAACGATGCCTGTGTAGATGTTCTTGGTCATGAACAGCTTATGGCTAATGGCGCATAGCGTATGGCACAAGCGGAAAAGAGTTTCATCTTATCTTGCCCGTGCTATTAGCCACGAGCCATACGCTATATGCTCTTGGGTTTCCTATAGAACGGTGGCTTGACGATGTGTGCCGGAACCGTCTTGTTACGGATTTCGATCAGGATAGAGCTGCCGGGCTCTGCAAATCGTACAAGCACATAGCCCAGCCCAATACCCTTCTGGAGAAGCGGAGAGAGATTACCGCTGGTGACGTCTCCGATAGGGAGGGATGTCGCGGGGTCGAGGATTCTGAATCCGTGGCGAGGCACGGCTTTCTCGGCAAGTTCGAAGGCGACGAATCGGCGACTCACTCCTGCCTGTTTCTGTACCAACAGCGCCCGGCTACCGATGAATTCACCTTTCTGGAAGCTGACGGTCCAATCCGCACTGGCCTCAAGCGGCGTCGTGTCTTCGCCCATATCGTTGCCATAGAGCAGATAACCCATTTCTAGTCGGAGGAGATCCCTCGCGCCGAGCCCTGCCGGCTTGAGTCCCCAGGCTACCCCCTTGTCAACGAGCAGATCCCAGAGGCTGCCGACTTTGGCTGCGTCAATGTAGATTTCATAACCTAATTCACCGGTGTAACCGGTCCTCGCCAGCAAGCAGGACAGGCCGCCGATCCTGGCATCACAGGTGTGATGGAGCTTGAGTCCGTCAATCGCCGTCCCACCAAGACTCATGAGCAGCTCGCGAGATTTGGAGCCTTGAAGGGCGACCTGGGCCAATTCGACTGACCGGTCTTCGAAACGAACCGTCTTGTCCTGAGCCAGCTGGGATTGCAACCACGACCTGATCTTCTCGCGGTTCGAGGCATTCACGCACAAGAGGAATTCGTCCGTGGCAAGCCGATAGACGAACACATCGTCTTTGATGCCGCCGCTCTCGTTGCAGACCATGGAATACTGGGCTTGGGAAACGGCAAGTTTGCCGACGTCGTTGGTAGTGACTCGCTGGAGGAAGGAGACCGCGCCAGTTCCGGCGATTCGCAACCTCCCCATATGGCTCACATCGAAGAGCCCGACATGGGAACGGACTGTATGGTACTCGTCCACGACCCCGCTGTATTGGATAGGCATCTCCCACCCGGCGAAATCGACAAGTTTCGCGCCGCTTGCACGATGTTGCCGGATGAGGGGAGTTTGTTGCATCAGGAAGAGTCCAAAATTGGAAAGCCGAAAGTCTGAATGTCCCTCAGACTATGAACTTTATGACTTGATGACTTTTCGACGTTCAGCGCAACCCGAGCAACTCAACATCGAAGATCAAGGTGGCATTCGGTGGAATTACGCCACCTGCCCCCTGTGCGCCATAACCGAGCTTGGAGGGAATGGTCAGCTTTCGCTTCCCACCGACTTTCATGCCCTTCACGCCCTCGTCCCACCCCTTGATGACTCGTCCAGCACCCAGAGGAAAAGAGAACGGTTGGCCCCGGTCCACGGAACTGTCGAATTTCTTCCCGTTTTCTAGCCAGCCAGTGTAATGCACGGAGACGGTCTGTCCCGCCTCTGCCATCGCGCCGGTCCCGACCGTGAGGTCAATGTACTGTAATCCCGATGACGTCGTGACTTCATTCCCTTTGGCACCTGCTTCCTGATACGGCATGACAGCTCCTTTCCTAAGCGTTAGTCACTCAACCACGATGAATACGGCGACAACAGAGTGAAGAGTTATTGGGCAAAGGATCTTCTCCCGATGTCTGAGCGACGATCTTAATCGGGAAATCCGTAAACACCGTGCCCTCACTGCTGCTATCAAGAATCAGGCTCGGAGAAGATGACCACACTCGCTGTATAGCCGTGCAGGAAGTTTCGTCCTCCGACCGAACCGATCTCGCCTTGGGCAAAGAATCCCGCCGTTGGGATGGGACCAAGCCGCTCTTGTACGACCCCGATGTCATGATGGGGTTGGCCAAAGAGTCCCTCTCCGCGCCCGCAACAGCTGAACAGAAGGGCCCCGAGTGGGGGACTCCGGTGCTTCGCTCGATCCGCAGCCAGAAGAATGTGCAAATCATCGCTTGCAGATTTCGCATCGCGAAGGTGGAACTGCACGGTCTGGCCTTCCTGGATGACATCCCCAATCGCAACAGCTCCGGCCTGTTGATCCGCTCCGATGAGGTTCCGAACGAGAAAGTCTCCCCGCTCGAAATGACTCCCGTGCTCATCGATCACAATGCCTAGATGCAACGCGCGATGCGCATCGCTGCGTTGGACTCCCTCCATGGATTCAAAAACGTCCTGGAGCCGCTTCAATGCTGACACCCCGCCCAGTTCATAGATAAGGTTTTGCTCCGCTCTCGTCACGACAAACCGTTCGCCGATCGGACGGCAGCCTTGCGAGGTTATAGTGCGCACGGTAATCGGTCCGGTGAGTTGCACTCCCACCACGCCCCCGTCAAAACTCTGATCGTTGAGGAGTAGTCGATTTTCTCCAGAATCCTGGCCTCCGCCGGCAAGCCCCCCGCCAACTTTGCCATGAGGGTACCGTTCGTTTATGAGGGATAGAACCTCTTGCATCGGTGTCGAAAATGGATCGGCGAGGAGGAGAAAGGTCGCATCCTCGATTCCCGGTTCCGGCCACCCGGGCATGCGAATCTGGTCCTGTAGCTGAGACACTGATATCTGGAGCGGAGTCAGTTTGACATCAGGAAGGCATGCGACCCAGACGGTCAAGGCTGCTGCGGTTTCAATCTCCTGGGAGCCGGCGATGACCCCTTCACCCGAACAGCCCAGACAGACCTTTGCCCGTAGCGCCCTCTGTAACATGGCTGAGATCATGGTGGCTTTGGACGCATGGTGGGCAGAAAAGAAGACGAAGACCAGATCGATAGGGGCCGTGCCAATTTGCATGAGAATAGCATCCGCGAGATCGCGAGTGGCGGCTTCCGTATCGGTCTTGCGCGAGAGTGCGGTTGCGAATTGAAGCGTGGTCGGAGTGGTCATGCCTGCGGAATGGGTCATCATGGTGTGAACGTATCGCCTGCCGGTCGCCGACATGTTAGCGGATGCTCAAACTGATTTGTTTTGTTTATTTGGTTAGTCTGGTTCAACCAAATAAACAAGACAAACCAAATAAACCAAATAACGGTCTTCTTGCGCTAGCGGACTGTTGCAGCATCCTGCTAGACCCCTGGGTCCATCCGTTCCGGGCGGTCCTTAGCCAGCTTTTTATAATAGCGCCACATGTACGAATGGTAGTCGTCGAGTTGAGCGAGGAGATAATGCAGCTCTGCGGGATCTTCCGTCTCCACGGCATGAGTCATGCGGGTTTCTAAAAACTCGGCGAACGCTTTGGTTTTCCCCAGGGCGGTTATGAGACTCACGCTCCCGCCGAGTTGGTACTCGTTCATGCTCATCCTCCAAATGCAAGAGAGTCGCGAGAGGATAACGAGGCAAGAGTGGGAAATGCAAGTGAGGGAATCTTCTAGCCTGCATTATTCATGAGGCGTATCTCGTGAAGCATCGTTCGTTTCCGGATTCGGACGTTTCACGCTTCACGTTTCACGAGAGACGAAAGACGCTTCACTTGACCTGGCGATCGAGAAGGGCACGGAGTTTGGCGAGAGAAATGGCCTCGATGCGATGGCTGTCCCGACCCACCATCGTTGTCGCCATCGTCAAGGCATTGAGGATGGCTTCTTCCGTGGCTTCGACCGTCGCTGTGATCAACGGGTTCAAATACGTGTCAGCGAGGTGTAGTTGTTGAAACGTCGGCTCTTTCGGGTAATGCGGGATCGTGTTTGCGGTGGAGAAGGCCAGCATAAAGTCGCCGCTCCCGTGGCGCGCAGTGGAACCTGTGCGCGCCAGTCCCAGCGCGGCACGTTTCGCTAATCGCGTAAGCTGCCGACCGTCGAGCGGAGCATCGGTGGCGATGATGACGATGATCGATCCTTCGCTTTGCCCAGGTGAAAATGCCTGCGCGACGGGAGGTACAACCTCATACAGCCGGCCAACCGGCATACCGCCCACGATGAGCTCAGGCCGTCGCCCATGGTTGGCATTGACGAGCACGCCGATCGTATAACCGCCCTCGATCTCCAGTAATCGTCGTGACGAAGTACCGATACCGCCCTTGAAGCCGTAGGACACCATCCCTGTTCCTGCGCCGACAGTCCCTTCCTGCACGGCCCCGGAGGAGGCGCTGTCAAGCGCCCGCGCCACATCCGCCTCCGAAACATGACGCCCCTGTATATCGTTGAGCCGCCCATCGTCGCATTCGGCAACCACTGGCGTCAGGGTATCGTCGGTAATGCCGATCTCCGGATAGCGCGCGATCATCCAGCTCATGACCCCATTGGCCACGCGTGGCACGTTCAACGTATTTGTGAGGGCGATCGGGTACTCGAGAAATCCCGATTCGCTGATCCAGGCAAGTCCCGTCATCTCACCAGTTCCGTTGAGAACAAACGACCCAGCCGGTACTTTCTTGTGCCACACATCAGTGCGAGGAATGACGACCGTCACACCGGTTCGTATCGGGCCGAGCCCGGGTTTGAGCGGCCCGTCGCCGGAAATGAGGGTGGTCTGGCCCACGGTGACGCCGGCCACGTCAGTAATCGCGTTGAACGGTCCAGGGGTATAGGAGCCGACGACGATGCCAAGAGCGCGAGATCGCAATCGAGGTTCTCCCGGCTCGCTGGTTTGGGCAGAAACGAGCGGGGCTGAGCAGATCCCGATAGCCAGGATCAGCAGCGGGATTGTCAGTCGGGTATTTCCGTTAGACCTCATGGATTGATCCGACATGAGGAACTGCGACCTCAATTCCGGGGTGGTCAGCCTGAATGACAGCGGCCAGTGAGAGAGACTGCTTTTCTTCACCATGGACGAGAAAAATCTTACTCGGGCTCGGCGTGATTGCGCGCACATAGGCCAAGAGGTCATGGCGATCTGCGTGGGCAGAGAGCCCGTTGAGCTTGACGATCTGCGCCCGACGCGGAGTGGGTACGCCGAAAATCGGGACGACATCCCAGCCTTCGACGAGCTTGCGTCCGAGGGTATGCTCGGCTTGAAAGCCCACGAAGACGATCACGTTCGCTTCGTTTTGGATGGCGTGTTTGAGATGATGCACGACGCGGCCGCCTTCACACATACCGGAGGCGGAGATAATAACGCAGGGGCCCTTCATACTATTGAGACGCTTGCTGTCTTCCGGCGAAGAGACAAAATGGATATAGCGTGAGGCGAAGAGATCGCCGGATGATGTGAAAGTTTTAGTGGTTTCTTCATCGTAGCATTCCGGATGGCGGCGAAAGACTTCCGTAGCTCGTGAAGCCAGCGGGGAATCGATATAGATCGGGATGGGATCAAGGCGCCCCTCGCCGACGAGTTCTTTGATCCGCATAACCAATTCCTGGGTCCGTCCAACCGCAAATGCCGGGACAATAATCTTGCTCTTGTGGGTTTTGGCATGGACAAGAAGGTCCAGCGCCTGCTGTTTCATGATCGCTCGGTCGGCTTCGTGCAGGCGATCGCCGTAGGTCGACTCAAGAATCAACACATCGCAGGGCGGCGGCAGCTCAGGGTCTCGAAGAATGGGCATGTTGGAACGGCCAAGATCTCCGCTGAAGAGCACGGTGGTCGTATTGCCCCGTGCTGTATATTTCACCCGAATGGCCGCCGATCCCAGGATATGGCCGGCGTCGTGAAAGGATGCTGTCACGCGGGGGGAGATCTTGAGCATGTCTCCGTATCGCGCGCCTTCGAATCGGCGGACAAGCTTACGAACGTCATCGGTATTGTAGAGTGGTCGGACACAAATCCTTCCCTTCCGTTGTTCCTTCTTGTTGACGTAGCTGCAGTCACTCACCTGTACTCGCGCCGAGTCCTCAAGCATAAGTTCCGTCAAATCTGCGGTGGCTCTGGTGAGGTACACCTTTCCAGAGAAACCGTACTTCGGGAGCACCGGCAAGGCGCCGGAGTGGTCGACATGCGCATGGGATAGTAAGACCGCATTGAGCGACTTGGGGTCGAACCCAAAATTTCGATTCTGCCGATAGGCTTCGTCTCGGCGTCCTTGAAAGAGCCCACAATCAAACAACAGCCGGAAGCCCGGCATCTCAAGCATATGGCGGCTTCCGGTCACTGAACGCGCGGCCCCATGGAACGAGAGTTTCATGATGAAGGTACTCCATAATGGCGGCTGATCAGATCCCAGGCTTCCTGAGCCGTCTCAGCATAGTGAAACAACAGTAAATCGTGTTGGGCGATGAGCCCGTTCTCGACGAGCCATTGCCAATTGATCAGGCGCTCCCAAAAGTCCCGTCCGACCAGTACGACCATCACGTTTTCGGTCTTGCCTGTCTGGAGAAGCGTGAGCGTTTCGAACAGCTCATCGAGAGTGCCGAATCCTCCGGGAAAGGCAACCAACGCCTTGGCACGGATCAGAAAATGCATTTTCCTGATGGCGAAATAGCGAAACTGAAAATTGAGTTTCGGCGTGATGTAGGAGTTCGGGCGCTGTTCGTGCGGTAGAGTGACGTTGAGGCCGATTGATTTCGCGTTCACGTCCGCCGCCCCGCGATTGGCGGCCTCCATGATGCCGGGCCCTCCACCGGTGACAATCACATAGTCACAGCGGCCTTCGACTTGGCAGGTCGACGACACCAGCCGGCCGAATTCGCGCGCCACGTCATAGTACTTCGAAAGGGCTAGCTGTCGCTGCGCAATTGCCACCCTCTGCCGGCGCGTTGGGTCCTGTGGTGATTGAGCGGCCTCTATTTCGGCCATGTGGAGTGCCTGCTTCGCGGCGGTCTCTTCAAGGAGCCTCGCACTGCCGAACACGACGATGGTCGAGTTGATCCCTTGTTCGCGCTGGATCAGTTCAGGTTTCAGGAGTTCAAGTCCGACGCGGATGGAACGGAGTTCTTCCCGCTGGAGAAACTCTGTGTCGCGATCAGCTGGAATATAGGATGAGGATTCTTCGGCGAGACTGATGGAATCTGGATCAGATGGAGGAGTCATACAGTGATTATAGAGAGATTAGAGAGGCCCGGCAATTCTAGATGAGACGTAGCATCCTAGAACGGCCAAAACCAAATGATCGGCTCATCTGTGGATTTTCGAGAAAATCCGTAGGCGCGCACGGTCCACTGAGGATCGAATACCACTTGGAGTTGTTCAGGTGTAATTCCGATCTTGTTCAGTCTTATCGTCGGGG
>JANNIV010000394.1:0-4766 GCA_031405355.1 Nitrospira sp. | reverse complement strand
CGTAGTGGAGTGGCAGATCTGCGACGAAGCGAACCGCGTGGTGCAAGAAGGGCAGGCAGGGCCTGGGCTTTCCGCTACGGAGGTTCGTGTTCTCAAGGGTCAACGGCATGTGCGTATCGAGATACCGGCTCCACAGGGTCTCTCCCTCGGGTACTACAGTCTAACGATACGGGCAGAAAGCTTGGTTGGAGGGAATGTGGGGACGATGCGCGTCATCGTAGCGCCACGCCAATGTTACGTCCCGCCGTTCGTCGATGCAAATCAACGGTTGTGGGGACTGGCCTTGCAGCTCTATTCGTTGTCTTCCGATCGTAATTGGGGATGCGGTGATTTCACCGATCTCGGACGGATTGTGGAGTGGGCAGGCAAAGGGCTCGGCGCCGGTGTCATCGGACTCAATCCGCTACACGCGCTGAGGAATACTACGCCGTATCACATCAGTCCCTATGCGCCGAACAGCCGACTGTATCTCAACGAACTCTATATCGATCTCGAGCGGCTGCCGGAATTTTGCGGGTCGGAAGAGGCACAGCGACGATTCCATTCTCCCGAGTTTCAAGCCACGCTTCAGGCGTTGCGAGAGAGTCGGCTGGTGGACTACGACTCCATAGCGGCCGCCAAGCGCACCATGCTCGAATTGGCCTACCGCACATTCCTCACGGAGGCTTATGGCGGAGAGGAGCCGAATCTCCAACCGAAAACGGCGCGCGCCAGGCTCTTGGAGCAGTTTATCCAGGCTGAGGGCACATCACTCGAGTTGTATGCCACCTTCCAGACGTTGGAGGAAGAGCGCCGGCTGATTCAATCCAAGTCGGCCACCTGGTACGATTGGCCCAAACAATTCTTGATGCCTGGCCAACCAGTTCGTGAATATGCGAAGCGGCACCCAACGCGCATTCGCTTCTTTCAATACATCCAGTGGGTGGCAAGTGAACAGCTGAACGAGATCCGAAGGACGACTGAGCAAATGGCGATGCCGATCGGGCTGTATCATGACCTGGCTCTTGGCGCCGATCGGAATGGGGCCGAGGCCTGGATCTATCAATCGGTGCTGGCGCTCGGTGCCGACTGCGGAGCCCCGCCTGACGCATTTGCGCCGGAGGGACAGAATTGGGGTCTCCCGCCGATCAACCCCCATGCGTTACGCGCCAGCGGCTACGAGCTGATGATCCAGTTGCTGCGCAATAATTTCCGATCCGGTGGGGCCATCCGATTGGATCATGTGATGGCATTTTTCCGCCTCTTCTGGATTCCGCACGGGAGGCCCGCGTCCGAGGGGACGTATGTCCATTACCCCTTTGAAGACTTATTGGCGATCATGGCATTGGAGAGCGTTCGATCCAAAACCTTGGTGATCGGAGAAGACCTCGGCACGGTCCCCGATTGGCTCAGAGAGCAGTTGGCGAAGGCGAGAGTCCTGTCCTATCGAGTGCTCTACTTCGAGCGTGGCGCAGACGGCACAATGAAGCCGCCTGGCGACTATCCCGCACAATCGTTGGCTGTCGCAACGACGCACGACTTGCCGACGCTTACCGGGTTTTGGTCCGGCGAGGACTTACGGGTACGTGCCGAATTGGGCGCCATGACAGATGACGCAGCACGCCGTCAGACCTGGGAGGAACGCCAGCGCGACAAGGCACACATCCTCAGTGCGCTTAAACGGGAAAACCTCCTGCCAAACGACGTGACTGAGGATCTGGCTACCGCGCCGGCCATGACGGCTGAACTCTGCCAAGCGATTCATCTCTACCTGGCCCGCACGGCGTCCTGCATCGTGTTGGCGAATCTCGAAGACGGCTTGGGCGAACTGTCGCAAACCAATCTTCCTGGGACGGTCGACAGCCATCCGAACTGGACTCGTAAGTACGCGCTTCGTATGGATGACATTTTGTGCGATGAGCGTCTGCGGCAACTTGGGACTGTCTTGCGTTTGACCCGTCCGCTAGGGTAAGACCCTCTCTCAGGATGCTGAAAAAGACCGCCAGCGGCGTTCTCGCATCGTTCAGACCCTCAACGTACCCCAACGGGTACGCCTCGGTCCTTCACTCGCTGCGGCCTTGCTGGACGGCCTTTTTGAGCATCCTTCGGCGATGTTCCTTTCTTATTTCTGAGGAGCACCCCCGAAAGTCTACGGCATTGAATAATTTCCTCGCAGCCTGCTAGGAATCGGACCATGGTTCATCGGCAGTTTACGTATCGCCCATTCCCATGTTGAAGCAAAATCGCATTGTGCTGGCGATCGCAGGGGCGGTGTTTCTGGCGATCGTCGCGCTTGAAATGGCTGCCCCGGCGAACGTGGTCGGCGCCTACGGTTTTGTATTGCCGATTCTGTTGGTTGCAACATTGCGCAGCCGCAGCCTGATGATCGTAACCGTGCTGGCCTGTATCGTGGCGACCTATATGGGATTGATGCAACCGACTAAGCCTGGGCGGTTGCAATCGGCAGTGATCAATCGCAGCGTGGTTGCAGGAGTGCTTCTGATCGTGGCCTACATCGGAATGACATGGGAAGAGCGTAAGACGAGAGAGGCGGCGGCGCGTGCCGCGCTCGCCCGCGAGACGGAAAATCTCCTGAAAGCCAATACGCAGCTGGTCGATGCGAAAGACCAGTTGAATCGCTCGGAACGCTTAGCGGCAGTGGGACAAATGGTGGCGTCCGTCGCGCATGAGATCGGAACGCCGCTCCACTCGATTGCCTGGCACGTGCAAGCGCTGGCTGAGGAGCCTGGCGTCACACCTGAGATGAAAAAGCGAGTGACCGTGATCGATGAACAGCTCACACGAGTGGTTCGAATCATTCAGGATTTGCTCTCCTCGACCAGACAGCGCCAACCCGACCCGGCATGGTTGCCCGCGGATCAGATCATCAGCCCTGCCGCTGTGCTTATGGAACCGGCCTTCCATGCGAAAGAGATTGCCCTGACGGTCGAGATTCCCGGAGATCTCCCGCTCGTATGGGCAGATGCGGAAAAGATGCATCAAGTAATGGTGAACGTATTAGCCAATGCCTTGGCCGCCACCCCGCCGCATGGAGCAGTGAACATATCAGCAGGAGCCCGTGCGACCTTGCCCGATGAACTCGCCCGCGGCCGACAGGTGGCCGATGCGATGTCACCGCTGGTCATCACCATCGAGGTGCGAGACACGGGATGCGGCATGCCGGAAGCCGATATACAGAAAGCCTTTGAACCGTTTTTTACGACCAAAGCGGTTGGCACTGGCACCGGTTTAGGGCTATTCTTGAGCCGCGAAACGATCCTGGCCCATGGAGGCAGCCTTTCGCTCGAAAGCGAGACAGGCCGTGGCACGACCGTCACCGTGACCTTGCCTGGATTAAGGACCGAGCCGACGCACATGACGGAGAAGAACTGATGCAGCCAGCAAACATTCTTGTAGCCGACGACGATGCAGTCGCACGCGACCTCTTGGCTGAGGCCTTAAAGAAGGAAGGCTATGCCGTTGAAGCCTTCGCCAGCGGAGAAGAAGTGATCGCTCGCGGGCGCCAGGGGAAAGTGGATCTGGTGCTGACAGATATTCGTATGGGCGCAGTCGATGGGCTCACGGTCTTGCGCGAATTTAAACGCATGAGCCCTGATACTGCGGTTGTGGTGCTGACCTCGTTCGGCTCTCTTGAAGGTGCGATCGAAGCGATCAAGCAAGGCGCCTACGACTATCTCGCCAAGCCGTTCAAGAAAGAGGATATCAAGCTGGTGGTCAAGCGGAGTCTCGATCACTGCCGGCTCATCCGGGAAAATGCACGATTCAGAGAAGAGTTGAAGAGCAAAGATGAATGGTCCCCGCTGGTGGGGAGCAGTCCTGCCATGCTGGAAGTGTATAAGCTGGTGGCGCGGGTGACCGAAAGCAAGAGCACGGTGCTCCTGCAAGGCGAAAGCGGGACCGGCAAGGAGTTGATAGCGCGGGCGATCCATGCGAATGGGCCTCGTCGGGACAAGCCATTCATTCCGGTGAATTGCGGAGCGTTGCCGGACACCCTTCTGGAATCGGAAATGTTCGGGTATGAGAAAGGAGCCTTTACCGGCGCGACGGGAAACAAAATCGGCCTCTTTGAATCCGCTAACGGAGGCACACTGTTTCTCGACGAAATCGGTGAAACCGGTCAGGCCTTGCAAGTCAAACTATTGCGGGTGATGCAAGATCACGAAGTCCGCCGTGTCGGCAGCACGACATCGACGAAAGTCGATGTCCGTATCATCGCTGCAACCAATCGGGACCTCGAACAGCTCGTGAAAGAAGGGAAGTTTCGGGATGACTTATTTTATCGGCTCAATGTCGTGCGTATCACCTTGCCGTCGCTGGTGGAGCGGCGGGAAGACATTCCGATGCTGGTGCATCACTTTTTGCAGAAATGTGCGGCAGGGGCGGCGCATGCGGTGCGCGGGGTGCTCCCGGAGACGATGACATTGTTGATGCAGTATCGGTGGCCCGGCAATGTGCGCGAGTTGGAAAATGCCATTGAGCGGGCTGTCTCGTTGAGTCACGGTCCCCTCCTCACACCGGACGATCTGCCTGCGTCGCTGCACCGGACAGAGTTGCCGTCGAAGGACACCGCCGGGACAATGGATCACAGCGATGAGGGGGGCCTGACACTTGAGGAGATCGAGAAACGCCATCTCATCCGCGTGCTGAAAGAAACCAAGGGGAATAAAGTCAAAGCCTCTAAAATCCTCGGCATCGACCGGCGCACACTCTATCGGATGGCTGAGCGGTTTGGGTTAGATCTTGGCGATGATGCCGACAGCGGAGAG
>JANNIV010000393.1:0-3345 GCA_031405355.1 Nitrospira sp. | reverse complement strand
CTTCTGCATCTTGGCGGAAAGATCCGCGTGCAAAGTAAGTTTCCCGTTACGACAAGAAACGTCCTGTCGATGGTCTATACGCCGGGAGTCGGCCGGGTTTCGCAAGCGATCGCGAAGGACAAGACTAAAGCCTATGCCTTTACCGGCAAGGGAAACACGGTCGCCGTGGTCACCGATGGGTCTGCGGTGCTCGGCCTTGGCAATCTCGGCCCTGAAGCTGCATTACCCGTGATGGAAGGTAAAGCCATGCTGTTCAAAGAATTTGCCGGTATTGACGCATGGCCGATCTGTCTCAACACGCAAGATCCTGACGAGATTGTTCGCACGGTTCAGGCCATTGCTCCGGGGTTCGGCGCCATCAATTTGGAGGACATCAGCTCGCCACGTTGCTTCGAAATCGAACGCCGCTTAAAAGCTACCTTGGATATTCCGGTGATGCATGACGATCAGCATGGCACGGCCGTGGTCATCCTTGCCGCTTTGACGAATGCGCTCACCGTGATCGGGAAACGAATGGAAAACATCCGCGTGGTCGTCAATGGTCTTGGCGCCGCGGGAACCGCCTGCTGCAGGATGTTGCTTGCCGCCGGCCTCTCGCACCTGGTCGGATGCGAACCTCAAGGCATCGTTTTGCGGGGGGACGGCCAACAGCTGCGGGCTTGCCGAACGGATCTGGCCCCCTGTATGACCACAGACCATCCCCAAGGCACACTCCGGGATGCGCTCAAGGGGGCCGATGTCTTCATTGGCTTATCCGTCGGCAATATCCTTACAGCGGAAGACCTGGACCTGATGGCGGCTGATCGCATTGTCTTTGCCATGGCCAATCCCGACCCTGAAGTCCCTCGTGAATTGGCTGCCTCCCACTGCCGGATCTTTGCCACCGGACGATCCGACTATCCGAATCAAATTAATAATGCCCTCGCCTTTCCAGGCATTTTTCGGGGTGCGCTGGATGTGCAGGCCCGCGACATCAACGAAGCGATGAAACTGGCTGCGGCCAAGGCCCTGGCAGAGACCATTCCCCCTGCAGCTCTCAGTGCGGACTATATTATTCCGAGCGTGTTCGACAAGGGAGTCGTACCGCGGGTAGCAAAAGCCGTGGCAATAGCCGCACGCGAAACGGGTGTGGCGCGACGCCGCACCAAACTCAGTGACGACTTCGCATCCTCTTAACCCGCATCATTCATGACTGCTTCTGCTGCAATCGCCGATCCGCTGCTACGACAGGCCTTCGGCGGCGGGCTCGCCCCTCGGACCCTCAACGTACTGCACGAGTACGCCTCGGGGCCTCAGGACTCCGCGCGCCGGTCTCGCGACGCGGCTCAGCGATTTCGCCACGAACCGTCATGAATAATGCGGGTTAACCTGACATTTCACATGAATTCAGCTGTTTCCACTGCTCTTCTGGCATGGGGCGTGGCTGTGCTACAATGCGCGCCGAGCAGGGGAAGGAAGCCTCAACCTTAACCTCAACCTTCCGGATAAGAGCCATGCCATTTACACAAGGCAAATTTATCAAGTTTCAGAATGGGATGAGAAAACGGATCGATTCGTTGCGCCCGAAAGCCGAAGAAAGTCTGAATCTCGCTGTCGATACGATGATGCAGGAGCGGGTCGACAGCTTCTTTCGTGTCGAAGAGGGGCTGGAGGAAATCATTAAATCATTGCTCCAGATTGAAGAGGAGATTGGTGAGATCCGTGATCTTTCCGGCGCCATGCGTCTGGAGTCCCGTCTTGAGTTTGTCGAAGACCGTTGGGACGATTTCGACAGTGAGATTCGAGAGCGTCCCCGGCGGCGGCGCAAGAAAATCAGCCTCGCCGACATGTTGAAAGCCGCCAGTGGGGGAGGCGGCGATCTGTCGCAGGGGTCGAGCGGGATCAACAACGCGATGGACGCTTATGCCGCGATGGGCGTAGAATTTGGCAGTTCGCTGGCCGATGTCACCGCCTCATTTCGCCACAAAGCCAAGCAACTCCATCCCGATTCAAACAACGGCGACCGCAGTGCTGAACCAGAATTGAGACGTATGTTAGAGGCCTATCAGTTCCTGAAGGAATACTTGAGCCTGAGCAATGTTGAACCTCCGCATTCGCCAGACGCCACCTACCGTCCAACAGAATGATATATACGTGACACCCAATTCACCTCTGCCGTATGTGACCGATCAGCAAGGCCTTGAATCCCTCTGCCACACGCTGCGGCAAAGCCCGCGGCTGGCTCTCGATACGGAGTTCGTCGGGGAAGACACCTTTATTCCACGACTCGAACTGATCCAAGTCGCCACCGACACCACTGCCGCCGTCATCGACTTTCCTGCCGTCCAAGCCAGCGGATCGCTCGACGTCTTCTGGGAACTCATCTGTGAGGCCAAAATCGAGAAAATCTTTCATGCCGGACGGCAGGATCTCGATCTGTTCGCCACACATGCAGGGCAGATCCCGAAGCCATTTTTCGATACGCAAATCGCCGCCGCCATGGTTGGATATGGCGCCCAAATCGCCTATGCAAACTTAGTCCAGCGACTCCTTGGCACCAGGCTGGAAAAAGCCCATACCTTTACGAACTGGAGTGCTCGACCGCTCTCGGATGGCCAGATCGCCTACGCATTGGAAGATGTCGAATTCCTCCTGTCGATCCATACGCATTTACAGGATCGCCTCCGCACACTCGGCCGATTGGAGTGGGTCGGTGAGGAGTTTGCACGCCTCGAAACTGCGGTGGGAGAAAAAAGTCGAGAACCGCAGGAACGCTATCAACGAATTCGGGGATGGGATACGCTCAAACCCAAAGGGGCTGCGGTGCTTCGTGAGTTGGCTGCTTGGCGGGAAGCAGAAGCTCGCCGCCGAAACGTGCCTCGCGGACGTGTCATGCGCGACGAGGTGCTGCTCCAGCTTGCACGTCATCCACCGAAATCGGTCAACGATCTTCGGGGCCTCCGTGGCGTCCATTCTTCCGAGGTCGATCGGCACGGGTCACAATTACTAGCGGCCATTACCTCGGCGCTCGCGCTTCCACCATCGGCCTGGCCAGAGGTTCCTAGCGAGCGAAAACCTGATCCTGAGTCGACGGGTATCGTCGAACTGCTGCAAGCTGTACTGAAGGCACGATCCGCAGAGGAGGGGATTGCTCCCACCATGCTAGCCACCAGTGCCGACCTGCAAACACTTGTGGAAACCAAGCAGAATCGAACGGCTCTTGATTTGCCTCTCCTCCGCGGCTGGCGGCGACAGCTGGCCGGGGATCTACTCTTGCAGGTATTAGATGGAGTGGTCACTATTACCGTAGACCGAACCTCCGGTGCTCTTCGAATGACCCAAGACCGTTCATAGGAATGGGTTTGT
>JANNIV010000392.1:0-4327 GCA_031405355.1 Nitrospira sp. | reverse complement strand
AACATCGCGGCATAGACCGCCAAGAAACTCAACCCGCTCCCGAGATCAGGCTGCTTCAGGATCAGGAGTAGCCCTGGCAGTACCAACAGCCCAGGAAGCACCACTCGTTGAAGCCAGCCTACCCGTGGCGCCTGCGAATAGTAGTGCGCCAAGGTCAAAATGAGGATCAGCTTTGCGAATTCCGATGGCTGGAACGCAAATGGCCCCATCGGAATCCATCGCTGCGCCCCTCGGCTGCTCCTGCCCTCAAACAACACAACGGCTAGTAATATTAAGATGATCGCATAGGCAGGATACGCTAACCGCGCGATACGATGATAGTCCGAGAGCCACATGACGAGAAACGCGACCGTGCCGAGCGCAATCCACACCATCTGTTTGGCGTAAAACGGGAACGCCACCCCCTGGTCATGCGTCACGCTATAAATCGACAAAACGCCGATCCCCAGAATGGCAAGAATCAGTCCGATAAAACGGAAATCGAAATTGTCGAAGCCTCGGCTCATGAATACCCGATCGATCATCTTGTTCCCTGTCCTCTGCCTTCCCCTGCCTGCGCCACAGCACCATCTTTCACACCGGAAGGAGCAGGGAGATTCAACTTCACATAGGTCTCGATCAACTCTTTGGCAAGAGGCGCCGAAGCAGATCCGCCGTGGCCCATATGTTCACCCAACACCGCAACAGCAATGGTGGGGGCATCAACCGGAGCGAATGCGACAAACCAGGCATGATCGCGAAATTTCTTCGGGATATCCTTCTCCGGACCGGTGCGCAATGCCGTCATCTGGGCTGTGCCGGTTTTCCCGGCGATCCTCACCAGCGCTGACTTCGCTCGCGTAGCCGTCCCCTCTTGCACCACCCCTGCCAACGCCTCTTTAATCAACGGCAGGATCTCCGGCCGCAGCTTTAATGTGCGCTTGGGAACCGCAGTTCGTTGTTGTAACTCTCCTGTCGCTCGATCCATCACCGCCTGGACCAATCGCGGACGGAACATGACGCCGTCGTTTGCAACGGTGCCGATTAAGCTTGCCATCTGCAGCGGAGTCACATTCACATAGCCTTGTCCGATTGATGCCGAAATCGTTTCGCCCGGCAGCCAGGCCTCATTCTTAGCCTTCCGTTTCCAAGCCTCGGAAGGTATGATCCCAATTCGTTCAGATGGCAGCTCAATCCCCGTCTCCTCTCCCAATCCAAACTGATGGGCAAAGGAAGCTATCGTTTCGATCCCCATCCGTTGCCCAACGGTGTAGAAGTAGACGTCGCACGATTGCACAAGCGCGTGCCGAAGATCTACCGAGCCGTGTCCGCCGGCTTTCCAGTCATGATACAGACGGCGACCGAACTGATATCCGCCATTGCAATGGATGGTTGTCGAGGGCGTCACAGTCTTACTTTCCAACGCTGCGGCAGCCATCATGACTTTGAAGACCGAACCAGGCGGGTACTGTCCTTGCGACGCTCGATTGTTCAAGGGGCGTCCCTCATCTTGCACGATCTCAGCCCACTGTTTCGGTGTGAGCTCTCGCGAGAGAATATTTGGATCGAACCCAGGACGGCTGGCCATAGCCAGCACATCGCCTGTCCTCGGATCGAGGGCGACGATCGCGCCTGTTTCCTCCCCCAATAGATTTTCGGCCACTTTTTGCAACCGCGCATCGATCGTGAGATACAAATCGTCCCCGGCATGCGGCTGCTCCACAACCACGGTTCGTTTCTCATGACCGATCGCATCGACTTCTATGCTCTTCTGCCCGGCCTGACCGCGCACGAGCCGATCGAAAAATTTCTCCACACCATATTGCCCGACAATGCTCCCCTGGTGGAGGTCGGCATATTCAGGTTTCTCTAACTGTTCGGGAGACACTTCTCCAACATAGCCCAATAGATGTGAGGCCGTCACTCCACCAGGATAGTTCCGCTGCGATTCGACTTGCACCATCACCCCGGGCAAGTCCACGCGGTGGGACTCAATCAACGTCGCTTCTCGAAGGGTTAAGCGATCCTTCACCTTACGCGGCAGCTGTTTACTGCCGCGAGCCGTAAGCTTCTTCCGCACAAGCGCTTCATCTAGCCCCAGGAGACTACTGAGCTGACCGATGAGCAGCTCCCGATCTTTGACGTCTTCAAGCGAAACATAGAGGGTGAAGCTGGGGACATTATTCGCCAATAACACCCCGTTGCGGTCGTAGATGAGCCCTCGAGCCGGCTCCATGATGACAGAACGCGTGCGATTGTTCGCCGAGAGATCGCGGTAGTAGGGGCCCTCACGAATCTGCAAGTTCCAGAGCTGCAACCCCAGCAACGCCACAACAAGCAACAGCCCAACGCGGAGAATAATCAGCCGGCGTTGGAGCTCCCCAAGTTCAGAATCGTGTAGACCAGCTGTTGCCATGCGTCAAATCAATATTCCGCTACGCCTATCACAGACCGGCTACTCGGTCCTTAGACGGGTGACATGAAACCATTGGGAGAGCAGCCAATAGAGCCCCGCTCCGACCGCCCCATCGAGACAGGCCTGAGGAAGGGCGATCGACTCGACCATCCACCACATCTGAGACATGTCGAGGTGCGTGAAGCTCACCGCGGCAAACAACCCGCTCGCTAAAGACACCAATAACAGCCCCACACCCAGTGAGATCGACGTCACCAGCGTCAGCTGCCGCCCCAGAAATCCTGCTAAGATCCCAACGCCCCCGTTCGTCAAGAGACTGAGCCAAAGTTCGCCGGCGGAAAAAAGATTCAGGATCCATCCGATCGCGAGCCCCACGAGAAGGCCTTCCAGTTCACCGGCAAAAATCCCGACAAGCGCGGCAGCCACAAGCCCCAAGTCCGGCTTGATACTCCACACACTCAGATGTGGCAACAACGTCGTCTGCAGGGGGACGAGCAATAGCACAAGAATCAGATAGAAAAGGAATTTCACGGTGCTGGTTTCCCGGTCACATCCGCTTCCGCTCCAGCCTTCGTGGACTGCCCATATGACATCTGAATCACCAGCACTTCCTCCACGCGACCGACATCGACCTCCGGCATGAGCTCGGCAGACTGGAAGAGGGCGCCTTCCTGTTTATCGATGTTCGTGATCGTGCCGATCACGAGCCCTCGCGGAAAACCTCCGACAAGACCCGATGTCACGACCCGATCACCGTCTCGGAGCGTCGACAACAACGGAATATACTTTAACCGGGCCATCCCTTGTTGAGTCCCTTCCACAATGCCTTCGTCTCTCGTCCGCTGAATGAGGCCGGGGATGGAATTGCTCGGGTCAGTCACCAGGAGCACCACCGAGGACGCCCCTGTCGTCTTTACGATACGCCCAACGACACCCGCAGGCGTGACCACCCCCATGTCCGGCTTGATCCCGTCACTCTCGCCCTTATTGAGAATGATGGCACGATACCGGTTCGTGGCATCACGCCCGATGACCTGAGCGGCTACCATCGTAGGGAGCGCCTGCTCCTTAAATTGCAGCAAGGCCGTCAAGCGTTCTGTCGCGGCGGAGAATTCACGCAACTGGCTATGCTGCCCCCTCAACCATTCAATTTCTTTTCGTAGTTGTTGGTTCTCTTCCTGGACCCCTTGCAATGCCACATACCGTTCCCAGCGATCGGCAATGCCTGCATCGATGGATGCAATGGCTTCAAGCGGAACTCCTACGACGTGTCCAACTGGCACGTTGAGATACTGCAAGAGTCCTTGGATTTGATTGGGAAGCAGAAAAAGAGCCACCAGCAGGAGGGCAAAGCAGGCAAGCGCAATACGTCTGGCACTGTAGGGAGAGCGAGAATGAGCCATCCGCATAAAGGAGTTAGGGATGGAACCTTATCGGTAGGTATTGGCCTGGGACATCACCGACACTTTGGCGAGCAGATCCAACTCATCGAGGATTTTCCCGACCCCCAAGACTACAGAAGTCAGAGGGTCATCCACGGTGATGATCGGCAGATTCGTCTCTTCCCGAAAGCGCGTATCCATGCCCTTCAGCAAAGATCCCCCACCCGTGAGTACGACGCCACGATCGATAATGTCGCCCGCCAACTCTGGCGGGGTATTCTCCAGTGCCACTTTAATCGCGTTGACGATTGTCCCGATCGGTTCCTGCAGCGCTTCCCGGATTTCCGCGTCATCCACCACCAGCGTACGGGGAATGCCGGAAATCAAGTCGCGCCCCTTGATCATCATGGTTTTGCGTTCTTCAAAGGGATAGGCGGATCCGATTTCGAACTTGATCCGCTCCGCCATATGTTCACCGATGAGGAGGTTATACTTCTTCTTAATGTAGTTCATGATCGCGTCGTCCATGCGATCGCCCGCGACCTTGACG
>JANNIV010000391.1:0-5560 GCA_031405355.1 Nitrospira sp. | reverse complement strand
CATGAGGTCCGTGAGAATCGGACTCAATCCAACTTTGATGACGTGGGCGCCAAGTCCCACGATGACGGGCCGGCCTTTGCGATGAGCCTTCACGATGGCTTTGGCGACCGCGCGCAACGATTTCACGCCGAGGATATCCGGAAGCGAGCGATAGAATTGGCTGAAGCTGCCCCCACGGCGCCAGGGGTCTGCAAAATCGGAGACGCGGACCTTGCTGTGCCGTTTCTTGAGCGGATAGGTTGTGAGATCCGTCACATTGATCGGCGGGATCAGGCTCGGAGTGGTGACGGGAGGCCGCTGCCGGTCAAGAGGCTTTGCCAAGGAGCTGTTCCTCGATGAGTTCACACAGGATGTGGCCGAGCGTGATGTGGCTTTCTTGAATGCGAGCCGTGACCGTCGAGGGAACGACGAACGGATACTCCACCAAACCAGCCAGTTTCCCGCCGGTCCCTCCGGTCCAGCCGATGGTGGTGAGGCCGCAGGCCCGCGCGGCCTCCACACCCTTCAACACGTTGGGTGAATTGCCGCTGGTGCTGATAGCGATGGCGACATCGCCTTTCTGGCCATGGGCGCGGACTTGGCGGGCAAAGAGTTCTTCGAACCCGTAGTCGTTAGCGATGCAGGTAATAGCGGCAATGTCGGTGGCGAGGGCGAGGGCTGGGAGCGGGTCCCGCTCTCGTTTATAGCGGCCGACGAACTCGGCGGCGATATGGGCCGCATCCGTCGCGCTTCCGCCGTTGCCGAACAATAAAACTTTGTGTCCTTCGCGAAAGGCCGTGGTCATCAGTTTCACGACCTGCACGATGCGATCGGCATGCTCGCGCGCGAACTGTTGCTTGACGGTCGCGCTTTCGGCAAATGTACTGAGCACATGTTCTTTCATGGGAAGCGATTCTAGGCAACCCTCCATCATCTGTCAAACGTGACTGGCGGGTTGGTGAGGCTTTATTGTGGCGATGGGACCTGTCTGTCGAATAGCGCTCATCGCTAGTGCAATCATGGAACCGACATCGGAGACCGTCGCCGGCAGGATGAGCGTATTGGTTGTCTTGGCCAACTCTCCAAACTTGGTGATGTACTGTTCCGCCACGCGTAGCTGAACGGCTTCCTGACCTCCTGGAACCTGGATCGTCTCCGCGACCTTGCGCAGCCCCTCAGCCGTGGCCTGCGCGATGGCGAGGATGGCCGAGGCCGCGCCTTCCGCCTCGTTGATCTGCTGTTGTTTCTTTGCTTCGGAGGCTTTGATCACTTGCTGTTTCTCGCCTTCGGCCTGGTTGATCGCCGCGTCTCGTTCGCCCTCGGACGTGAGAATCACCGCCCGTTTTTCCCGCTCCGCCCGCATCTGCTTCTCCATCGCATCCAGTACGCCCTTCGGCGGGGTGATATTCTTGATTTCGTATCGGAGGACTTTCACGCCCCAGGCCTCTGAAGCCTTGTCGAGTTCGTTCACCACCTGAATATTGATGTTCGTCCGTTCCTCGAATGTCCGGTCCAGTTCGATCTTGCCGATCTCGCTCCGCAACGTGGTCTGTCCCAGCTGGATCAGAGCGAAATGAAAATCGCTGATGCCATACGAGGCGCGCTGAGGGTTCAAGACCTTGAGATATAAGATGCCGTCCACCGACACCTGCACGTTATCGCGCGTGATACAGACCTGTTCCGGGATGTCGATGGCCGCTTCCTTGAGCGAATGTCTGTAACGAATACGGTCGATGAAGGGGACGAGCATATGAAACCCTGCGTCCAGCGTGGCGGCATATTTGCCGAGCCGTTCGACCACATAGGCGCTTTGCTGAGGCACGACCACGGCGGTTTTGGCGATGACGATCAGCACCAGCGCAGCCAAGACCAGCAGTACGAACAGTCCTTCACTCATCGTTGTCTCCTCCGTTCTCGTTCCGGGCTGCCCCCGCTCATTCTGCTGATATCCAGATAGTGAGTCCTTCGACTCGCTCGACCTTGCACCGTTGGCCCTTCATCAAGGGGGACGGTCCGGCATTGTGTGCGGTCCAGGTGGTGCCGCGAAGCTCCGCCTTGCCGGTACCGCTCGCCGCCAAGTCTTCGAGCGGAATCGCGCTTTCACCGGCGAGTGTATCCACGACCGGCAAGTCTTTTTCCTGTTTCTTCAGCCAGCCTAAGAGCGGCCCGCGGAAGACGAGCAATGACAAAATGGCGAGCCCTGAAAACAACAGCCACTGGAACCATTCTGCTTGAGCGAACCCCAGGCCGGCCAGACTGCCGACGATCAGGGCCGCCAGTCCAAAGAACAGAATGTAGAAGCCTCCGGGGGTGACCATCTCGATGCCGAGAAGCACGAGACCGAGAAGCATCCAATACCACCAGACCATCAGGGGGCCTCATTCATTGTTCGAAAGAGTTGCGAGAAGTGGAAGATCGTCATGAAAGTCTAAGCGCGATTCTTGAGACCGTCAAGCCGGAAGGCTTTTACGCCGCTCTATGTTATAGTTCGCGCGAAATGGCGCACGACCAACCAGTCAAAGCCTTAGTCATCGCGCTCACCGGTCAGGCGGAGGCGGCGGTCTATTCGATCAATCGTCTGCAGCCGGACTCGCTCTGCTTCGTGTTGCCTGAAGGGGCAAAATCGCTCGTGGAGTCCGAGGTCCAGCCGAAGATCGAGCACATGCCCAGGCGGTGGGATTGGGTGACCCTCGCAGAGACTGGAGAATTTGTCGGTTGTTATCAGACGCTTGCCCGGGCACTCCCAGAGATGTTGCGTACATGGGAGGTGCAACCAGGCGAGCTCGTCGTCGATGTGACCGGGGCCACCCCAGCCATGGCGGGCGCATTGACGTTGGTCACCATGCCGCTGAGTTCACGGATCGTGTCGCTCGTACCGGCACGAGAGGGGAAGGAGGAGGATGGGATCGATATTGCCGGACAGCCGTTCATCTGGACGCAGGGGAATCCCTGGGATGAGGCGGCTTCCGTTTCACGCCGAGAGGGCTGTGAGTTATTCAATCGGAGATTGTTTGCCGCAGCGGCGAAGCTGTTCCGCGAGGTCGAAGCGCGGGTGAGCGGCGGGCAGAAACCGCTCTACCGTGCTTTTGCAGACCTGGCAGATGGCTACGATTTGTGGGAGCGATTTCACTATCGTCAAGCCTGGGAAAAACTCAGAACTGCCGTAAAGGCTTTCGAGATGGCGTCCCTGTGGGGCGGCCCTCCAGGACTTACGTCGCTGGTACCAGCCATCAAAGCGAACGCAGGATTCTTGGAGAAGCTTGTTCTCGACCCTGCTCCCGTGAAAGACATGCAGGCCCACGATCTGCTAGCCCATGCCGGTCGGCGATTACATGGCCTGCACGATTCAGAAGCTGCGATGGTCTCGCTCGTGCGTGCGCTCGAAGCCTTCGCCCAGAGACAACTGTTCAAACAATACACGATCAAAACCTGGGATGTGCAACCGGAGCAGTTGCCGCAGGCGCTGCGAGAAACTTGTCGATCTTGTTGGCTGGAAGATCTTGACGGCAAGTACAAATTGCCCTTGCAGGCGCAGTTTCGATCGTTGGCTGGATTGGGTGACCAGATGGGCCAGGCCTTTCTGCGCGAGTGGCCGACAATGAAACCACTGCTCGATGCAGCCAGCCACGCAGTCCTCGGCCACGGGTTCGAGCCGGTCAAGGCCGAGCGGGTTCAGCAGCTGTACGATGTGGTCATCAAGCTATCGGGTGTCAGCGAGACATCACTGCCGAAATTCCCGACTCTGAATCTCTAAGAGCTTATGGCGTATAGCGTATGGCCGAGTCGAAGAGGGAGAAAGTAAGAGCGGATGGTAAATTCCTGATGGCGTATAGCACGATCAAGAAAAAGGCAAAGAATGGCGTTTCGGTTTGAGACGCTCGAAATCTGGCAGATGGCCAAGGGGTACGCGACGGGAGTCTATGCCATTACCGCTAAGTTTCCGAGGCATGAAGACTATGGATTGAAGTCCCAGTTGAATCGGGCGGTGAACTCGATTGCACTCAATATCGCGGAGGGTACGGCCAAGAATAGTAATAAAGCGTTCGATTATCACCTGGAGATTGCATTGGGGTCGACCTTTGAAGTGGTTGCCGGGGTGTTTCTTGCGAAGGACCGAGCATACATCACAGAGGCTGAACACAGCACATTGTATGAGGATGGCCAGCGACTTGCTAAAAGCATCAATGCATTCAGAAATACGCTGTTGATGTCATGAAGTCCGGCTTATGTCCTGGCTCGAACTCATGTCCTCGCCATTAGCCATACGCCATAAGCTCTTGTACACGGCGATCACTTTTTGCCACAGGCAACTTCCCACACTGTTTGACCCATACTAGCTGGCATGACCGGCAGCCACTTACCTACTTGTGAGTTGGTAGACACCATCGTTCCACTTCCCATATTGCCCGAGAACTCCTTGCGCGCAACCACTCGACTGCGCTCTTCGGCACAGTCGAATTCCCATTGTTCCTTGGCAGTCAAAAACCTGTTGCCCCCCACGGTTTGTACGGTCTTATAGTCATAGAATTGCCACATCTTCACGAGATTACTGTTGCGGCGTACGGTGGCCGGATCCACGTAGACAGTCTTTCCTGTTTCGTCGCTGTCACTCACCTTGACCCACTCCGCATAGGCTGGTCCACTACTCAGTACGAGGAGAGTAAGTGCGATGAGAAGCAGTCGTATCATTCAGAGTGTCTCCGTAAGAGATCGTCAGGCGTGTGGCAGGGTGTCTGTATTAAGTGAGGATGTGCATGTCGAGGGCAGTATGGCGTGGACTCCGGAGACCGTCAAGGCAGCATGGGGAGAACGATCACTACTTCACGGTTGTTTCTCCAACAATGATGTATTACGGTTGGGTTATCTCATATGGAAAGAAGATGAAAAGTGTCATGGAGAGTTGTAGTTCGCTATGAACTATCTCAAGCTGAACACAACTAATCTATATTGCTATGGAAATTAAAATCTACTACGAAGATACCGACTGCGGTGGGGTAGTGTACTATGGGAATTATCTCAAGTATTTCGAGCGGGCGCGGACTGAGTATCTCGAAGAGCGCGGGTTGTCGGTGGCTGGACTCATGAAAGAAGGCACGGTGTTCGTCGTGGTGCATGCGGAAGTGGATTATCGATCTCCAGCCCGCTATGGCGACTGGCTGGTCGTTGAGACGGTTGTCTCCGGCATGACGCCAGCTTCCTTCACCTTTTCGCATGTGATCAAAGAGCGGGAGAGCCGGCGAGTGGTCGTCGAAGGATCTGCCAGGTTGGCGGCAACGGATGAAAATGGGAAAGTGAGGCGCCTCGACAAGGCGATGGTCGCCATACTAAGATAAGCGCATTCAATAAGGAGTTATGAAATGGAAATGGCAGGGCTTTGGAGCTGGGTCATTATGGGCGGCTGGACGATCGGATTAGGCGTACTTGCCTGGTGGTTTTTCATGCCAAACCCCATGGATAGAGACAAGAAGCCCAAGAAGAAGGCGTAATCCAACTGTAAGTATTCTCCTCCAGCATCATCTCCCCCATCGCCAGAGTCCTCTAACATGACGGAGTTCATCGATTGCCAGCGCGTGTAGCGCGG
>JANNIV010000390.1:0-5083 GCA_031405355.1 Nitrospira sp. | reverse complement strand
CAAGTGGTCTAAGCCTTGCACTGGAGCGAGTCGGATTGTGAATTGAGAAGAGGAGCAATCGATGCATCTCAGCCCAACAAAGCCCTTGCGCCACGTCATCATTACGGGCGGAGCCGGTTTCATCGGCTCACAGATCTGTGCGCGCCTCATCAAGGGGAAAACGCGGGTCACCATATTGACGCGGAATGTGTCGGCGCCACGGGCCATGGCGCTTGCCCAACAGGGATGCAAGGTTATGGCTTGCGATCTTACCGATGAACAGCGCATTCCGCGGCCGGATATTCTCGATCCAGCCGACGCCATGTTCCACTTTGCCGCAGACGTCTCTGTCAGCAGCCCCACGCTGCGGGCTGCGAATGTCGACGGCACCAGCCGCGCCTTGGCCCTAGCGGACGCGTTGGCGATTCCCTATGTCGTGTATGCGAGCAGTATTGAGGCGCAGGGGCTCGGATCGGATTACGAAATTCCTCTTCGGGAAGACATGGCGTGCCGTCCTGTTTCGGATTACGGACAGTCGAAAGTACAGGCCGAAGAGCTCGTGGCCAAGTGGGGATCGTTGCCGGGCCATCGGGCTCTTGTGCTTCGCATCGGCAATATCTATGGACCTGGGAGTGCCTGGTTTCTCCATCCTTCCCTGCTGGCTTTGCTGGGGGCTACACCGATCCGGGCTATCTGGACGAAGCTTCGACATCGTCTGTTTCAGCCGCTCTTCATCGACGATCTCGTCGAAGGTATTTTTCGAGCTGTCGACTCTCGGCTCGCCGGCACCTACAACATGACAGGGGAGGAGCAGGTCACGATCGAAGGTTATCTGGCCACATTGGCAAGCCTGACGCAATTGACAGACCGCGTTCAGCTGATGAGGACGCCCATAGAGCCATCCGGACAATCGCTTTCCATCGCGCCGGACTTTGCCTATGTCTTGATGGGCACTCAGGAACTCTGCCACCGCTCCTACGACAACAGCAGGCTTCGCGCAGAGATCGGCCCCTACGCGCGCTGGTCTCTGTCTCGCGGGCTCGCCGCGACTCTCAAGTGGTATGACACAAGCGGCCAGCTGCCGGCTCTCCTGGCTGCATTGCGCCGACAACCGGGAGCCATGACATGCATGTGACGATGATTTTCCCTGGGATCGCACTGCCGGGGTTCGATAGTTTCGGAAAGAAACCGACCATCGATGCCAATTTCATCGACCATGGCCTGGCGTCGCTCAGCGCAGCGGCCAAGGCCGCCGGCCATACAGTCGATCTGATCGATCTCCGCACGTTGCGAGACTGGACTCATTTTCGCGAAGAGATCCGGCGGCGAACCACGAAAATCTGGGCCTTTACCTCATGGAGTCTCCATTATCCCGATGTCGTCCGTGCGATCAGGATTCTCAAGGAAGAACGGGAAGATGCCGTCGTCGTGCTCGGCGGTGTCCATGCCACGATCAAGACTCAGCAAGTGACCGCGAACCGGCTTATCGACCATATCATTACGCAAGAGGGTGAGATCAGCTTCGTCAAATTGCTTGGCACACTCGCGGCGGGGAAGCAAGCAGACCGCCTCATCGTCGGCGAAGGCCCGGTGTTAGACGAGATCCCCTGGGTGGACCGCGATCTCTTCGATATGAGCGGCGAACTGGCCACGCCGATGGTTCCTGGCATGCCGACACCGTTTGTCACGACCAATGCCGGAAGAGGCTGTCCGTTCAAATGTAACTTTTGTCAGCCTGCCGAGCGGGCCGTGTTCGGCAATCGGGTCAAGATGCGGAGCCAGGAAAACGTTATCGGTGAGCTGCGATATCTGAAAGAACGGTTCAAGTTCAAGAGTTGGATGGCGCATGACGATTTGTTCTTCATCAATCACCGCTGGAGTCGTGAATTTTGCGTCCAGTATAAGGCTGCGGGCTTCACGGAGCCCTACATCTGTCAGATGCGCGCCGATCTGATGTGCCGGTATCCGGACGTCGTCGGGCAGATGGCCGAGTCCGGATTGGCATGGGCCATGATCGGGTTCGAAAGCGGGAGCCAACGCATCCTCGATCTGTTCGAGAAGGAAACCACGGTCGAGGAAAACCTGAAGGCGGCTGCCATCTGCAAAGAATACGGCATCAAGGTCTGGGCCAATGTCATGTTCGGTGCGCCGACAGAAACCAGAGCGGAAGTGATGGAGACCGTTCGTATGGTGTGGAAGATCAAGCCGGACCATCTCAGCAGCAGTTACTTTACGCCGACACCAGGCAGCGGCATGGCGGAGGAAGTGGAAAAGAAGGGGTTGACGATGGTGGACCCGTTCAATGGATCCAATCGAACTCCGAACGAAGCCAAGATGAAAGACACGGATTACGAATGGCTGACCAAGGCCATCGCGCTTGCTTATGACGGTGGATCGGAAGAACGGCTGATCGCGCTCGGTCAGCTTCCCACGCGAATGCAGGAGACCTCATGCGTATTGCACTGATCAACAGCCCCTCCCTTTCAGTCCGTCCGGTCAGCCGCAGCATGGCTGGTGGTCTCGGTTTCGACGGCAACGGAGGCATGTTGCTGCCTCCCCTGGATCTGGCCATCATGGCTGCCACCTTGCATCAGACAGGTGAAACGGTCGATCTGATCGACGCCGACCCGCTGGGGTTGGACGCTGCCGCGGTCTATGCCAGATTGGAAGGCCACCATTGGGACTTCGTCGTTGGAACCGTGTCGCTCCCGACCTTGGAGCAGGACGCTGCGTTCCTGGCCGAGCTTCGTCGTCGACACCCAACAGCGCGAATAGCCGGAAAGACTCTGGTGCGGGACCATGCGGTGTTGAAGGCGCTCCTAGAGAAAAGCTCCGCCGATCTGGTGATCCATGGCGAAGCAGACCTCACGATCACCGGCATTGTCTACGGTCGAAGCACCGCCGGAACTGCATGGCTTGAAGCCGGCGCGCCGGATACCGGACCATCGTTCCGATTCGATGAGGGATCGCCGGTTGAGGATCTCAATCAGCTGCCCATTCCCGCCCGTGAGCTTCTTCCCAACGAGCGGTACATCTATCCTTTGCTCGGCACTCCCGTCGCGACGTTGCAAACCAGCCGGGGCTGTCCCTATCCCTGCGGGTACTATTGTCCGTATCCGTTGGTTGAGGGGGTCAAATGGCGATCACAGACTCCTGAGCGAATCTTTGCCGAGTTGAAAGAGGTCGTCGAACGACAGGGCATCACTAAGATTTATTTTCGCGATGCGACCTTTACGCTCAACCAGGAGCGGGTCGCCAAGCTCTGCGATTTGATTATCGCCGCCGGCTGGCCGATCGAGTGGGTCTGCGAAACGCGAGTCGATTGTCTCAGCGATCTATTACTGGAGAAGATGCGCGCCGCCGGCTGCGTCGGTCTGCTCGTCGGAGTGGAAACGGGCGACGAACAGGTCATGCACCTGCGAGAAGGGAAAAAGGGGCTGACCATCCCGATGCTGGCGCATCTGCGCGAAAAGACCTTCCAACTTGGCATTCGTCTTCATTTCCTCCTCATCGTCGGCCTCCCGCAAGAGACCCGTGAATCCCTTGTCGCCACCTACGACCTGATTCAGCGATATAAGCCGGACACGATCGGCGTCACGATCATTACGCCCTATCCCGGCACCGCCCTTCATACGGAAGGCCTTCGGGAAGGCTGGATCGATTCACAGCAATGGAAAGATTATGGCGGCCACCAGATTCCCATGCATACACCCAACCTCACCAGAGACGACATGGTGGCAGGCAAGCAGTTCCTGGACGAAGGTTTCGCGCTACTACAGAAGCGGCAAGTCGGAGGCCATTCCCAGCCTTTGGAGGCAATGGCGCAGCAACATTACGAACGGTTGTTGCGGTGGGCCTATCGTCTCGATGGACCGGTTGCGCAACTGCGGAACGTACTCGCGCTGGCGCCGGCGCCGGGGTTGCCACAGCCGGTCAAACAGCAGCCATCTATGGCCTCCGTTCCAATGCGGACTCCTTCCCCTGCGCGGTTCGCCTTGTCGGTTGTCATCCCGACCTATAACCGGCGTGCCATCTTACGGAAGACACTGCTCGCCTTGATGTCTCAGACCTTGGCGGCTGAGAAGTTTGAAGTGATTGTCGTGGATGACGGATCTGCGGATGACACAGTCTCGATGGTCGGGCAGTTGAATCCCTCATTCGGTCTCCGCATCCTCGCGGCGAAACATGCCGGAGCCAATGCGGCCCGCAATCTCGGGATTCAAGCGGCTCAAGGAAGCGTAATCCTCATCACCGGCGACGATATGATCCCGGAGCCGTCGTTCCTTGAGGCCCATGCCACGTTCCACGAACGTCACCCAAGCGAACTGGATGCCATGCTGGGCTTCATCGATTGGTCGCCCGAAATCACCGTCACGCCGTTCATGAAATTCATTGTCTCGCCGGAAGGGGGCCAGCAGTTCTCGTTTCATGAAGTGCGGGAAGGAAAGGCCGACTTTCGACTCTTCTACACCAGCAATCTGTCATTGAAGCGGGATCTACTCTTTAAGCAACCGGTCCTCTTTGACCAGGACTTTACCTATCCCGCCTATGACGATGTGGAGCTGGGATATCGCTTGAGTGCGCAGGGGCTTCAGCTGCATTACAATGCCATGGCAGTGACCTCACACCATCATGAGATCACTCTGGCTGGATTCGTTCAGCGGCAGCGTAAGGCCGGGCACATGGCCGTCGTGCTGGCGCGTAAACATCCTGAGTTGAGCCGTACCCATCTCAAGATCGACGATGCGCTCAAAGTCCGCAACGCGCTTGGGGAGACTCAGATCGCACGGCTCGTTCGGGTCGCTCAAGAGCTGGAAAAGCCTGATCTGGAGCAATTGGCGCTGATCCGATCCGGCGCAGAACGGTTCGACCGAACCTATCTCAAGCATGTGCTCCATCCCATCTATCAGACGCTGTTACAGTCTGCCTATGCCTGGGGCATCTGCGAAGCCGTCGACCGGGGTGTCGGATCCATTCCATTTGCCGAAGCCTGCACGATAGCGCCGCGTCGTTTCAAAGCTTCGATCATCATTCCCGTATTCAACAAACTCGAGCTGACTCGCCAATGCCTCACCACGTTGGCTTCCCTCACCACGATGCCGGA
>JANNIV010000389.1:0-20679 GCA_031405355.1 Nitrospira sp. | reverse complement strand
ATTCCTCTTGCCGGCTCGGCGACAGAGTCCCCTTCCGTAAATTGTAGAGGCAGTTGAGGATACCCCCCAGGGGATTGTTGATCTCGTGGGCGACCCCGGCTGCCAGCCTTCCGACCGAAGCCAGTTTTTCAGAGTTCCTGATCCGCTGCTCCAGCTTCTTGGTCTCGGTCATATCGCGCGCGATGCCCAGCACACCCAAAATCGTTCCCTCGACTCCCTGCAGCGGGGAGACACTGACCATCACAGCCCTTGGCTCCCCCGTACGAGTGACTACCTCGACCTCATAGACTTGCTTTGCGCCGATATCCAGGGTGCTCTTGAGCCGTTTCCCTCGATGACGTTTGGAAAGAAGGGCGAGATAGGGCCGTCCAAGGAGATCGTCTTTCCGGTAGCCCCATGCTTCGATCTTGCTGTTGACGTAGGTGAACCGTTGTTCTGTATCGAGGGTATAAATGACATCGTTGGCGTTCTCGAGCAAATTTTCAAGGTACTGCTTGGTCTCTTCAATTTCGCGCGTGCGCTCTCGTACTTTATCTTCCAGCTCTTCCCGGTACGTCTCCAGCTGTCGTTCCAGCCGCTTCCGGTCGGTAATATCCCGCAACTGCACCATCACCATCAGTTGATCGGCTGCTCCGACCAGGATTAAGTCCATTTCTGCTGGAACTTCCAGTCCGCCTGCATGACGTACCATGATTTCTTGGGTGGATACTTTTCGCCCGTCCGCCACGATGTCGTTCAGCCATCCGCGCAACGAATCGTGATAACCGGGCAGAACGACTTCGAGCAGACTGCGGCCGACCACGTCCGCCTCGGCATACCCCAGCGCCTGCTCCTCACGTTTATTGACGGCGACGATCATGCCGTCGGAATTCACCATAAAGACCGAGTCCGCCACCAAGTCGAACAAGGATTTGTACCGCTCCTGCGAAGCCACGAGCTGTTGCGTCCGCTCCGACACGGCCTGTTCGAGCTTCGCCGTGTATTCCTGCAGTTGCTGCTCAAGCCGGCGCCGCTCGGTCACATCGCGCACAAAAGCGCGCGAGTGAACCAGCCCGCCCCGCTCTTGATCGATCAGCGCCGTCGCGTGAATCTCCACATCGATCGGGTGACCGTCTTTGGCCAGAAACACCGTCTCCATCGTACTGCGTCCCTGCGCCATCAAACGTTCCAAATATTGCAAGACGAGCGGCTCCTGGCCGCGCGGCACGAGATCCCACAGCTTCATCGACAGCATCTCATCGAGGCTGTACTTCAACTTCTCGATCCCCGTCTTGTTCACATGGACGAACCGGCCGTTCCGGTTCAATTGATAGATCATCTCCGGGGAATGCTCGATCAAATCGCGAAATTTTTCTTCCAATCGGCGCACATCGACCACGCGCTGTTCGATCTGCCCAAACGACCGTTGGAGATTCTCCGCCATCTGGTTGAATGCATCGGCAAGTCCTTCAATCTCATCACCGGTCTTCAGCTCCAGGCGGCGGTCCAACCGCCCGCCTCCGATTTCACGCACCCCATCGTGTAACACTTGAATGGGACGAGCGATCCGGCGCGCGACGAACAACCCTGTCCCCCACAACACAGCCAGCACGAGCAATCCATAGAGCAACACTTTCGCCACAAGTTCGGCGAGCGGCGTATAGGTCTCCTGGGGATCCTGCCGCACCACAGTGATCCACTGATGTCCCCCCAGACTCCCTGTAGATAAACTTTCGCCGAATCGGACCGGCGCGAATCCGATCAACGCGTTTTGACTCCCATGCGAATCGTCTGCGGCGACTGTCCAACCGGCCTTCAGCCCATCGAGGGCACGGATCAACTCGGGCTTCATCGAATGCTCTTCCGGAGCCAGGACCGGGCAAATCACCGGCACGCCATCGGAGCTGAATAACATCGCGTGGCCGGTGGCTCCAACGGTAATCTCCGCAATTGCATGAAAAATCGTGTCCCGGCGCAACAGAATGGTGACTGCCCCGATCACCGTTCCTTTGGTATCGTCCAGGATGGGTTCCGCCACCACGGCCACATGAGTTCCAAACGCTGGATCGAAGGCGATCTCGCTCACATACCCCTTAAGACTTCTCCCCTTCACCACCGCTTGCCACCACGGCGTCGCCCCGTAATAGTACTCCACTTGTGGGATAGAACTGAGCACCAGCGCCCCTTGTTGGTCGGTCACCAGAATCCCGACATAGTCCGATTTACGGATGTCGTGCCACCGGATGAGATAGTCGGTGGCGATGCGATTGATGAAGAGGGGAAATTCGCTTTGACGATCCCGCTTGCGCCATCGCTGCTGCCAATCCTTGATCATGCCCTGGATGCGTTGCGCATCCTTTCCCTCGTACGTGCGGTTGGCTTCGGTGACGGCGGTGCGGAGAAAGGGGGCCGTGCCAAGCTGCTGCGCCTCGTTCATCCCGCGGCTGACCTGCATTTCGATGCGGCGAGCGGCTTCGACGGCGGCTTCCTTAAAATTGGCGCCTGTGATTTCGCGAAGTGCGCGCCGCTCCTCGACATAGGTGAGCGCAAGCAGAAGGGTCAGGGGCAGAAGTCCGACCAGCACGATCGCCGTGATGATCTTCCGCTGGAGACTATGAGACCGACTCCAGAGTGTCATGGCGGTGCTCCGAGCAGGATGCGACAACCGCTGAAGCGTAGCTCGCAGGAATAAGAGCGTATGGCTAATGGCTTATAGCTGGTGGCAAAGATGCCCCCGCTCTAATCCGCACCATACGCTATTGGCTATACGCCATAGGCTCTTTTCTTCGGACGCCTAACTCCCCTTCAGCATCCGCCCGGATGCTCCCGGCCAGAGCAACAGCAACGGACTTGCGACAAAGATGGAAGAATAGGTTCCGAAAATCACGCCCCCCAACAGGGCCAGAGAAAAGTCGTGCAACACCTCTCCGCCCGCCAGCGTCAGAGGAATCAACACCAACACAACGGTCAAACTGGTGACGATCGTGCGGCTCAAGACTTGGTTGACCGCATTGTTGATAATCGTCTCTTCAGTCTCCCGCCGGCGCATTCGCAGATTTTCCCTGATACGGTCGAACACGACGACCGTGTCCGTCATCGAATAGCCGGCTAACGTCAGCAAGGCCGTCACGACGAGCAGGGTAATTTCCTTGTCCAGGAGATAAAAAGCGCCCAACACCGCCAACACGTCATGAAAGGTTGCCAACGCCGCGGCAATACCGAAACGAAGCTCGAACCTCGCCGCGACGTAGAGAATGATCCCGGCAAAGGAAATGACGATCGCAATGAGGGCATCCTCTTGAAGTTTACTCCCGATGGTCGGTCCGATTTCCGTGCTGGAATCGACCACGAAATGGTTCGAGGAAAATTCCTTTGTAAAGACCGCCACGACCCGATCGGCGACTTTTTCCTCGATCGTTGTCGACGCCTTCAGGCGGACCAGAAGTTTGTTATCCTGACCGAACTCTTGCAGCTCGGCATTACCCAGGCCGTTCGCCTCCAGAACTTTTCTCGCCTCGTCGATCCGGATCGGTTGGTCGAACTTCAACTGCACCGCAGTCCCGCCGGAGAAATCGATACCGAGGTTCGCCGCCCCCCTGCCGATCTGAATGAGCGCCACAAGTCCCAGTACCACCATGATACCGGAAAAGAGAAAGGCCCAGCGGCGCTTCCCCATGAAATCGATACTAGTTTTTCCGAGAATCTCTAACATGCCGGCTCCTTCGAACTAGATGCTTAACTGTCCCACTTTGTGTCGTTGATTCAAGAGGTCAAAAATGACCTTGGTGCCGATCAACGCCGTAAACAGATTGATCCCGATTCCGAGACACAAGGTTACGGCAAACCCTTTGATCGGCCCCGTACCGAAGAGGAACAACGCCACCCCCGTGATCAGGGTGGTCACGTGAGAGTCGACAATGGTCAACAGCGCCTTGTCATATCCCCCGTCCACCGCCAGACGAACCGCTTTCCCCAGCCGCAACTCTTCACGAATACGCTCAAAAATTAAGACGTTTGAGTCGACGCCCATCCCAATCGTGAGCACGATTCCGGCGATCCCCGGCAAGGTCAGGGTGGCGTTCAGCGCAGACAGGGCTCCGATCAAACACAACAGATTGAGCATCAATGCAAAGTCCGCAATCACCCCAGACAGCCGGTAATACACGATCATGAAAATGACGACCATGGCGCCAGCAAACAGCGTGGCCTGCACACCTTTCTCGATCGAATCCTTCCCTAGCGACGGCCCGACCGTGAGGTCTTGAATGATCTTGAGCGGAGCAGGCAAGGCCCCGGCCCGGAGGACAATAGCCAAATCATTGGCCTCTTGCATGGAAAAGTTTCCGGTGATTTGCGCGTGGCCCCCGGTAATCCGGTCCTGAATCACCGGCGCCGAGTAGATCGTATTGTCGAGCACGACAGCCATTCTCTTTTTGATGTTGTCGCCTGTAATCCGTTCAAATTCTCGACCGCCTTTCCCATCGAAGGTGATCGAGACGTAGGGATCGTTGAATTGGCCGATCGAGACCCTTGCATCGTTCAACACATCGCCAGTCAACATGACCCGCTTTTTGACAAGGTATGGAATGCGGTATTCGCGGCCTGTGTCTTTATCGACGCCCCGTTCGAAGAGGATCTGATCGCCTTCCGGCAATTTCCCCTCCACCTGTTTCAGTACATCCGCTTCTTTATCTTTCGGAATACGGGCAGGCAGATCGAACTTCGCCTGGTTGTCCTCATCGAGCATCTTAAATTCGAGCAACGCCGTCTCTTTAATCAGATCCCTGGCGCGCTTGGGCTCTTTGACACCGGGCAGCTGCACGACGATCTGCTTCAGCCCCTGCCGCAGCACGATCGGTTCTGCCACGCCAAACTGGTCGATGCGGTTCCGGATCGTTTCCAATGCCTGGTTGATGGCTGAGTCTTTGATCCGCTTGCCCTCGGCCTCTCGCAGCTCCCACACCAGCTTATTGGCCGACCCGGCAGACTCCGTCTCGCTGAAGATCGGATAGTCATCGATCATCTTCTGGATCTGCGCCTTGAGTTCGCCGTTCTGGAACTGAATCGTGATCTGGGTCGGTCCCGTCCGTGCCACGGACTCCACGGGAATTTTCTTATCCAACAACACATCTTGAAGGGACACGACCGATCGATCGACGGCAATCTCGACCGCACGATCTTCGTCCACTTCCATGACGAGATGAATCCCGCCTTGGAGATCCAATCCCAGGGTAATGCCTTTGTTCGGCATCACCTGTTTCACCCACGCAGGCAACCCTTGATAGAGCGGCTGATAGGAGGGGATGAAAAAGATCACCGACAACACCACCACCAACGCCAATAATAGTAACCGCCCACCCACTTTTTTCATGTCGTCTGGTACCCCTTTATCCCGTGCGGACTACGAATCCTTATCCTTATCCTTATCTTTATCTTTATCTTTATCCTTGTCTTTATCCTCGTCGTCGCCGCCGCGTAGCCGAGCAATCTGATCCCGTTGTATCCGAATCTTTGTCGTATCGGCAATCTGTAACGTCACCGTGTCCTTCCCAAGATTTGATATGGTACCCCAGATACCGGACGCCGTGACCACCTTATCGCCCTTCTTCAGGGCCTCCAGCAACGACTTCTGCTGTTTCGAGCGTTTTTGCTGCGGCAAAATAACCAAAAAATAGAAAATGACGAAGATGAGTGCGAACGGAACGAGTGATAGGATCGTGCTGGCGGTGGAACCTCCCCCTGTTCCCCCTCCACCGAACAACTGGGCCATTACAACCGATTGCAAGAGCATGCGAACTCCTCTCTGACTAGACCGATAGGCCTACGTTTCACGTTTCACCTTTTACGTCTTACCACTAGTCTCCTGCGGCATGCCGATGCAGATCGACATCCGCAGCTGAAACGTCCGATGCGGCTAGGTCGCGGGACCGGTAAAACTCGTCCCGGAACGACCGTAGCGTCCCCTGTCCGATCGCAGTCCGCACTTGGCCCATCAGGTCGGCGAAATACCAGAGATTGTGAATCGTGTTCAGTCTCGACGCCAGCATCTCTTTCATCTGAAAGAGATGATGCAGATAGGCACGTGAATAGCGCGCACAGACCGGGCAACCGCAAGCCGGATCGATCGGCTGCTCATCCCGAACATACCGCGCTTGCTTGATCACCACTCGCCCGAAACTCGTAAAGAGCGACCCGGTCCGCCCATGGCGAGAAGGCACCACACAATCGAACAGGTCGATCCCGCGCATGGCGCCCTCGATTAAATCCTCCGGCATCCCTACACCCATCAAGTACCGCGGCTTCGAAGCCGGTAGTTCCGGCACGGTCACATCCAGCATGCCATACATCTCTGCCTTCGACTCTCCCACCGAAAGCCCGCCGACCGCGTAGCCCTCAAAGCCAAGCCCGACGAGGTCGCGGGCCGAGGTCACACGAAGATCTGCATCCAACCCGCCCTGCACGATTCCAAAGAGGGCTTGATCCGTACGACGCCGACTGACCTGACAACGTTGCGCCCAGAGGGTAGTCCGTCGCACCGCATCGCGCACGACCTCTCTCTCAGCCGGCAAGGCCACACAGTGATCGAACGCCATCATGATATCGGCCCCCAACGCTTCTTCGATCTCGATGGCAGTCTCCGGCGTGATGAAATGTGTGGATCCATCGAGATGCGATTGAAAGCTCACGCCTTCGTCCGTCACCTTACACAGTTTCGCAAGGCTAAAAATCTGAAACCCTCCGCTGTCCGTCAAGATGGCTCCCGGCCAACCAGTGAACCGGTGCAAGCCACCCATTTCAGCCACGATCTTATGTCCAGGCCGCAGGTAGAGGTGGTAGGCGTTGTTCAGCATAAGACGAAAGCCGAGCTGCTCTAAGTCGGCTGGATCGATTCCCTTTACCGGCCCCAAGGTGCCGACCGGCATGAAAGCCGGCGTGTCGATCTCGCCATGGGCGGTGCTGAGTCTACCCAGCCGCGCACTCGTCTCACGATCCACTTGCTGAACTGAAAAGTCCACAATCCCTCTTATTGCTACATCTGCTCCGGTGCGGAAATCCCGAGCACCCCGAGTCCATTCTTCAAGACCTGCTGGATCCCGCTCATCAACGCCAGTCTCGCCGCAGTCCGTTCCGGAGTCGGTACCTCCTTCTGCAGCCCTTCACCGGGAGCCAATCCGTCAGGCGTACCAACCAGAAGATCGCGATCCGCAGCGGGAGGCAGAATACGATGCTTATTATAAAATGTGTGGAGCAGCCCGGCTAACTGTTGAAGATAGTAGGTCATCCTGTGAGGCTCATAAGCCGCTGCACTGCCTTGTAGGACCGAGGGGTAGGCAGAAAGCTTGCGAATCAGCCCCAACTCATCCGGATCCGTCAATTGCGTCAAATCAGCCTCACGCGGCAGCGGGCAGGCGATGCCTCGCGCAGCCGCGACGCGCCAGAGACTGGCGATCCTGGCATGGGCATACTGCACATAGTACACGGGATTGTCGGACGACCGTTGCTTGGCCAGTTCCAAATCAAAGTCCAGATGCGAGTTAGAATCGCGCATCAAGAAAAAGAACTTGGCTGCATCGGCCCCGACTTCATCGATGACTTCCCGCATTGTGATGAACTCGCCGGCCCGCTTCGACATCTCCACCTTTTTCCCGCCGCGCAACAAATTCACCATTTGGACCAGCACGACCTGAAGCCGATCTTTCGGATGTCCATAGGCCTGCACGACCGCTTGCATCCGGGGAATGTAGCCATGGTGATCCGCACCCCAGACGTCGATAAGGAGATCGTAGCCGCGCTGTAACTTATCCCGGTGGTAGGCGATATCCGATGCCAGGTAGGTGTACTCGCCGTCCTGTTTCCGCACGACACGATCCTTCTCGTCGCCGAATGCCGAGGAGCGAAACCACCAGGCGCCTTCCTGCTCAAATAGGAACTGTTGCGACTTCAATTCATCCAAGACCCCTTGGACCGCCCCTGAGTTCACGAGAGAGGCCTCGCTGAACCAGGACTCGAACTCGATCCCGAAGGACTTCAGATCCTCGCGAATTAATCTCAGCAATTCCTGATTGGCGAACGTTCGACAGCGCTCCTCGACCTCTGTGGCTGCTCGTCCGGATAGTTCAGGCCCAAGCTGCTGCTTCACCAGCTCGGCCACGGCAGTGATGTAGGCCCCGTGATAGCCCTCCGCCGGAAATTCGACTGGCCGATTCGACAGTTCCTCATAGCGCGCGTAGACGGAGGCCCCCAACAATTTCATCTGCCTTCCGGCATCGTTAATATAGTATTCGCTCACGACGTCATACCCGACCGCCTTGAGCATGTTCGCGACCGCCTGCCCCACCGCCGCGCCACGCCCATGTCCCACATGCAACGGGCCGGTCGGATTGGCACTCACATACTCCACCAACACTCGACGCTGCTTCCCCAGCTCAGTCCGCCCGTAGGCCGGTCCCTCTATCTCGATTTCCCTGAGCACCTCTTGCCAGATGGCAGGCTTGACCGTGAGGTTGAGGAATCCTGGCCTGACGATCTCGACTCGGTCAAAGAGCTGCTCTCGCTGAGAAAGGTTGTCGATGATAATTTGTGCGATATCGTGGGGCGCTCGTTGCTCGGACACCGCGAGAGACATGGCGACCGTCGAAGCTAAGTCTCCCCATTCAGGCCGTTTGGGAGTATCCAGACTCACCTGAGGCCAAACTTCTGTCTTCAGTTGGCCCTTCTTTTTGGCCCCATTGAGCGCTCCGATCAACGCGCTGGTGACCTTTTCCTGAACGACCCCGCTGGACAAGAAAATAGCTCCTAAGTCCTTACCAATGAAAGGGAAAATGAACTGGTCACTCTAGCATTACAGGATAGTCAGTGACAAGGCAGCCGGATAGGATTTTCTGCCTAGCCGCTGTCTCCTCGATGCGGACTACACACTGTGCCACAAGATCACCCTGCTGTATCTTGAGACAAGGTTTCTCCTGACATCGGCTGACGTCGCTCCATGAACTGCAGAGACAGGGTGTGCCCTGCACCACAGCAACATGGGCGCCTTGAGGAGCCCAGCGATCGGGATCAGTCGGCCCAAACAGTGCCACCGTATGCACTCCCATCAGCCCAGCCAGATGAGTGATGCCAGAATCCTGACCGACAAAGAGGTGTGCCTGGGCTAATACCCCGGCGACGCTCAGAAGCTCGAGCCCCTTCAAGACGATCGGTGTATCCCCACATAGTTGGAGAAGTCGATCGACCGGCTCCTGATCTGCAGGCCCTTCGAGAAGCACAGGGATCGCCCCGGACATCTGAACCGCTGCAACGGCTGACGCGAGGGTCTCAGATGCCACACACTTATGGATACTCCCGCTCCCAGGATGGATGACGACTATAGACTGTCCAGTTGAGCAACCTGCCGCTTCAAGACAGACTCGCCCGAGACGGAAAAGCGGTTCCGTTACCGTCAACAGAATATCTCCTGCATCGTCAGACGGCGCCTCATTGATCGCTTCAAGAAACCGGTCACGTTGATGTTTCGCCCGAATCGTAGTCGAAAACGGAGACCTCGCGATCACCTCACGGGCACCAACCGCTCTGAGTGTCTCGTTCAACTTGCCATCGAGATCCTCTGTCCAGGCAACGGCAAGGTCGCAATCCTCCAGCCAGGCCCGTACCTGACCCGTAACCAAGTCTTCCCCGGCGAATAGATCTGCGCAATTTCGCCCCTGCACAGATGTCCAGTCGTCAATGATCCGGCAGGCGAGGAGCAACTTTGCAATCTGCTCCTCTGCACAGAGCACCAGCCAATGGCTGGGGAAGCGGGTCCGCAAGCGAACCATCGCCGGGACTGCCAAGAGCACATCGCCAAGGCCGCCTGGATGGATCATCAGAATCGTCTTGCTCATGGTGGGCATGACCATTACTCTGATGGAGGTATCCGGTGGAGCAGGGACCGCGCCGCTTCAAGATCCGCCATTGTATTTACGTTGTAAAAAGAATGCCCGGAGGGATCGATGGTGAGCAAGTCCGCCTCGGTGACATAGCGTACTCGGAGTGACGATTGCGACACAATCTCTTGGATCTTGAGCTGCCTTGCCCGAATCATCTGTTCCAAGGCAGGCAAACATCGTTTACTGTACAACGCATGCATCGGATGTAACCGGTCGTCGAGTTTCGCTATCACAATATCGGCGGTTGCTCTTCGATTTGTGAACTGGGCAATGACCGTCTGATTGAGAAATGGCATGTCGCAAGCGGCTACGAATATATAGGGCGTCGTTGCCTGGGTGAGCCCGGTGTACAGCCCTCCGAGGCTGCCGCAATCAGGCACCCGATCCCGCACCACTCGGGCATCGATGCGAAGCGGAGGGCTGTCCTGCGCAATGACAACCAGTACCTCGCAGAAGATTGACTGAAGCACCTCCAGTCCTCGTTCGAGGAGGGTCTGTTCCCCCACGGCGAGATACCGTTTGTCTTCACCCATCCTGCGGCTTTTCCCACCGGCAAGAAAAACGCCGGTCACTTCGATCTCCATTATTCCTCAATACAGACGGCTAAAAAGAAAGAGGGGGTGGGTCACCCCACCCCCTCTTGATGCTTCAAACTCTTTCCGTTCAAACAAGCGTTAGAGGGTCGTCTTTCCCTTCCGCTTGTTCGATCGTCTGGTCAAGACCCAACCTTCCAGCAGGACCACGCCAAACGCAATCACAATCGGATAGATATAGGCTTCGCGGGGTGTCGGAGGCTCCAGGAAGGTATAGTAGAAAGCCGAGACGGCCATCTTCCGCCCTGCGTCGCCATTATGTCCGTCCCAGGCAAAGAACACCGTAGGAATGTATTGCCCCATTTCAAAGAAGGTATCTTCATCGTAATCCTGATCCTTCTTGTTGCCCAATGGCCGCTGAATGATCACCGTCCATCGGCCATTCTTCCACTCAGAGAAAAGTAATTTGCTGCTCTCTTCGTAGTTGTCCCGCTGTTCAAAATCCTTATCCCATCCAGTACCCTTGAAGGCGCGGAGCGACCCATCGGCTTCCCATTTCATGATGTCGACCGGGAACTGCTCGTTGCTGCCGAACAGATACCGCGGCTTAATCGGTGCGGGAAGATCCTTCCACTTCACGGCAGTTTCCATGGCGACCGCATCATTGTAGACCGTGTAGTTATTCTGACGAAAGGCAATGGAACCCTCTTCCCCGGTCTTCGGATCCTGCTCCTTAACATCGATATTAACTTGGGTCGGACCCCAGGGCAGTTTCCCTTCGGCTACGCTCTTCGTCCGGTCGTCCCACTGGAACATAAACGCGATGTGCTTGTCATTGTAGAGCGATTTCATCCAGATATCGTCGATCCGATTCACGAAGTTTCTGGGCTTGTGGGTGATCTGACCGCCCATCGCGATAATCCGTCTGGCCCGCTTCTGCCACAGTTCGTGTTCTGGATCTGCCGGAATCTCTCCTCCTTCGAGCACAACCCCTGAGGACAACACAAAGTTCACCTTTGGCTTGTCTGTCAATTGATCGATCGAGAGGGGCGTCCCATCTGCTTCACGCTCACAGAGTGAGTTCACAAAGTTCGCAATATGCCAGCGCTCTTCGACAGTGGTATTGTCGGCGAACGAGGGCATCGGAGTGCCGTTGACTCCGGTCGAAAACGTCCGGAAGATGTTCTTGACGTTATAGGGATCTTGCCGGCTGCCTCTGAAATTCCAACACTTGTGCCAATTAGCCGGTTGTATCGAAAAGCCCCAATCGTCTTTGAGGTTGAACGCATTGCCGTCACCACGCCCGTCAGTGCCATGACACTCAACACACTTCTTCTCAACAACGAGCTCTGCTCCTTTTTTCAAACTCTCCTCTGACGCAGGAATTGGCTTCAAATCATTCAACTGCAATATGGTCTGGCTCTCTGACTGCTTGTCCGTAAACTTTCGATCTTTCACCAGTTGGGTAATGACGAATGACAGGACTTGCAACCGTTGCTCTTCCGTTAGAATACCTTCCCAGGAAGGCATGGCGGAACCAGGCAGACCGTGCGTCACTGTCTCAAACAGATCGTTCTGACCTGGGACTGGCTTCTTGGCATCGAATAGCGGCAACTCACCGCTGGCCGTGTGCCGGATTTTGAATGTTCCCTGGTTGAAATTGCGAGGCCGTGGCCAGAGACGATCGGCACCTGGCCCATCACCAGCGCCATCCACCCCGTGACACCAGACACATTTGGTGAAGTAGACCCGCTTTCCTGCTTCAATCATGTCCGCGGAAGGCTCAGGCGATAAATCGCCCTTCTTAAATCCCGCAGGAAGTGCAGCATCTGCGGCAAAGGTCAACCCTGCTGTGATCCCGGAGGCCAGGATAATTCCAAAGGCAGTCGTGAGGACTACTCCAGCCTTCAGACCTAACGAATTCTTCATCGCTTCCCTCATGTCGTCAATCCAGGTTGACTATAAATTGAGTGAACTCTAATCCCAGGTTCTTGGGTAATACCCCGTATGCCAATATTCAAACAGAACCACTTTCCAGATTTCGTCCACAGTCAGGTGCTGCTCCCATGGTGGCATCACAGATGCCCAGGGAAATCCTTCGTTTGGCAATCCGATTCCACCCTTGGATACGCGCCAGAAGATGAATGTTTCTTGTAATTGCGCAATCGTACCCGGATCGGTGAAGTTCGCCGGGATCGGATTGAACGCGAAGGCATGGAGACCGCGCCCGTTCAGATTGTCGCCATGGCAGAAATGGCAATTTTGATAGAAAATTTCTCCGCCTTCACGCACATATTTGAGGTACCCTTGTGCGTCCTTATCCCAGGGATTGGCGCTGGGCTTCATCAAACGGCCCATCCCCTGCTCCACAATGTTGGCGTTGCTATATTCCTGATCGTATTTCCCCTCGGGATTGACCCGATAGGGATTCTGTGAGGTCTGCAGCGTATAGGTTTTCCCATGCACCTTGGTGCTGGCCGGCGGAGCAGGGTGTACCGTCCGCAACTCAATCGGCTCCTCAGATTTCGGGACCATCGAGGTGTATGAGAACCCGCCGATCAAGATCGGAAGAATAACCAGATACGCGTAGCGCAACAGCCTTTTCCCCCCGGTCTTGGCATCCAAGACATTCATGATCGGCTGCTTGAACTTATTCCAATCTTCTTCGTTCGCAGACACCCACATAAAGATGGCCACGAGAGAGACAGTCCCATACATGGCGCGAACGCTGAACGGAATCGGCGGATAGACGCGAAACTTTAAATAGAGAAGAATGAATGCCCAGAAAAGAATCCCCTGCCAGAATCGTGGGAACGCCATCCCCATGGCCGCCATCATATAGCTGAGACCCGTAAAGCCCGCCACGAACAGCGTGAGTTCTGCGATCACTTGGACCGGCATGTACCCTTCGATGAGGCGCACAGCATTTGACGGAACGATACCTACGACCATTCCGGCAAGCAGGAGTATTCCAGCTGCTCCCATAAGTGCCGCGACTGACATTAATGCTTTCATCGGTGAGCTCCGTTTACTCGATAAAAGAAATAGATAACCAAGATCACGAAATCTTCGGTGGCGGCGAACCTGTCTTCACTTGCGACAGATAGTCGACGATCTTTTTAATCGCTCCCGCGCTCAACTTCTGGCCAAATATTTTCGGCATCGTATTGTCCGGGAACGGCTTCACCACGTACGCGCTGGGTGTAACGATCGACTCCATGATGTAATCCGGAACGGTCTTTGCCGATCCCTTGTAGTCCTTATCCTTCATGCGAAGCAGAGCGTTCGTGCCCTCCTCAAGCGCAGGACCGATCGTTCCCTTCGCCCCTGGAATGCCGGGAATCGTATGGCAAGCCACGCACTGGGCTTTTTGAAAAATCACATCTACCGTCTCGGTTCCGTCTGCCATCAGATCACTCCCGCCTGCCGGCTTATCTTCCTGCTGCTTAGGCCGGTCAGCCTCGGGAATGAACTTCTCATACGACTTAACGATCTCTTCGAATGTCGGAGCATCAACCCCTTCACGTAGATACAACCAGGTATCCACGGCAGCCAATTCAGGAAGGCTCAACGAGATCGGTGGCTTGTGAATAGACGGCATCGGACTTTCTTTATCGTTCGTACCCTTCACACCGTAACCGGCAACAACAAAACAGCTCGGACAGGCATGGGACTCTGCAATATATTCTTGACCATTTTCAGCAGTCCCAGCACCAGGGAACGCTTCTTTTTGGGCATAGTCTCTGCCCGCTGCCTTCCCCTTGCTATATTTGGGATCCTCCAATCGCTCCTTGCCTGCTCGCGCTGGAAGACCTACCAAATTGGGCGCGCGTTCACCCAGCATTCCCGCATGGAACGCATGACAGAGTGGACATTGGCCTTTACCGACTGCCCCCTGCTCTTTATTCTTTCCAATTCCACCGAAAATGATCTTCTCCCCTTCATCAGCAAGTTGCTGGGCAGACATAGAAGCAAAGTCCAATTTCACTTCTGCAGGAGGGAATCCACCTTCGACCTGCGGTAACCAGTTCCCATACCCCGATAGACCTGCGGCAACAAAAAACATGAACCCACCGATTTTGAACAATGCCGCATGATTGGGAAAATAGATCCCCATCATAAAGCAGGTTGCAGTGATGAGCACTAAGGAAACAGGAAGCATCCGGTTCGCTTCGTAGAAGCTCCCTTTATAGTGCGCAATTGCCAGCATCAGCAACAATGCTGAAATTGTGCCGATAAAGACCTTGAACAATGCGCGTTTTTTTGCAGAACCATCTTTGACGGATACTAATGAATAGACAAAGAGACAGGCGAGAAGCGCGAATAGCGGCCACCCTATCGATAGAGCTTCCCTTACTAAGTCGCCCACGGATGTACCCCCCTGAAGTTCTGGTAGGTGGGAGGCATGATTTCATGCCTCCACTTCCCCAACCAAAATCCTAAAGATAATTAGTGGCCCCCGGCCGGCTGCGGTGCGGCACCCGGAACCCCTGCTTTCGCTTCAACAGGCGCTTTCTTCAGCCCGAGGCTTCCCAGCCAGAAGACGAATAAAATACTCACCCAGAAGAACAGCACATTGAATGAAATCATGTTCGCCGCAAAACCTACTGTATGCGTATAGGCCCAGGGCGAGTTATCGCGCATGATCTCATTCACATGCCAGAATAATCGAACCGAAGAACGGATATATCCCATCAGGCCCATCATCCAGGTAAAGGCAGTGGCAAGCATGATTAAGGCATATTGCGATCGAACAGATATCTTACCCCACTCAATGGCCCCCATCTGTTTGGCGCCCTTCATCATGGCAGTGTTCAGCGCAAACATGAAGAAGAGACAGGATAGAGTGGTGGCAACTTGAGGCACTGACAGACCCACCCGCACGTTTGCCGGGATGTAATACCCGTAGATCGCCAGCCATATAATGTTCACATAGGCGCACCCGAAGAAGATACCCATGAAGATGTTGCCGAATTTCGACCAGGATACAGTCGAGACTTTATTGCCTCGCATATACCAGACGAAACTGAGAATAGTGGTAGTAATGATGACGTTAATTCCACCATTCTTAGCCGACATGACCCCATAGTTTCCCAACACCGGATGCTGCTGGCCGCCCATGGCCTTGAGCTCAGCCGGAGTCATGACAATCGTGTGGGGGGTAATGAATACCAGATAACCGCAGCAGAGAACGAAGACGAGGTACTTAATGTACCGTTGATACTTCTCCGCACCGCGCATCCGGCCAAGCGCCTGCCAGAGATAATAGTTCGTGCTCAAGAAGAGAATGCCGATCATGGTGGCTTGAATAATGAAGAGCCAGGCCAGGAGGCCGCCCATGAGAGTAATGCCCATCTGCTGGCGATAGGCGTACACCTCGCGCATCAGCCAGTAGCCGGCGAATGGCAGGGGAATCAAGAAGGCCACGCCGAGCGCCATGGCGATGTAACCCATCCAATCGTAGTGCGCTCGATCCTCATCTGTTTTGGAGGCCAAGAACTTATAGGCCGCATAGGCCGCGACGACACCGCCGCCGAATGCCATATTTCCTAAAATACGATGCACATTGAGCGGGTTCCAGAGTGCGGTATGAATGACGTGCCAGATGTTCCCCAGGAACCGGCCCTGCTCATCGACGCCGGCCGGCGACATCATGAAGCCGATCCATGAATTTGCCAGGAACATCAGCAATGTGCCGATCACGTTCAGGATCACGGACATGCTCAAGTGAATCCACTTGAGGAACCCTTCCTTCATCTTGTCCCAACCGTAGTAATAGATGTAGAGGGTTCCGCTCTCCGCCACAAACATCAAGGCGTAAATATGCATCACCGGGCGGAAGATCCCGGATAAATAACCGAAAAATGCCGGATAGAGCGTCAGAAAGGTAAAGATCAGAATACCGCCCAGGATAGCAGTCAATGAATAGGCCGTCAGACTGATCTTGATAAAATCATAGGCGAGCTGGTCATACCGCTTGGCCATCGCCTTGTCCTTCGTCACTACTCCCATAAACTCGATGACCATACAGAAGATCGGAACTGCGAGCACGAAACTTCCGTAGTAGAGGTGCTGTTGGTTTGCAAACCAGAGCAACACGCGGCTCTCGAAGTTGTACCGCGGATAGTCCCGAGGGCCATCGATAGTCTTTGGAGCAGGGGCGCCGACAGCAATACCCTCTGTCTTATAATAGACATCTCGCCCCTTTTCGACTTTCGCCTCACCATCCTTCTTCACCGCATCGGGCGCATCGGCGCCCATGGCTAGTGACGGAAGCGATACGGCGATGGGGAGCAGGAGAAGGCCAACCATCGCGCAAAGCGCCATGATTGAAAATAACTTCTTCCCGGCTACACGTCCCATGAAATACCTCCTTGATGCATTCTGAAGAAAATCACGTTTTATTTACTGCACACATAAGCCAGAATCAGAGCAGCAGCACTACCGGGCGCTAGTTCCGGAATAGATACCAGAAATCGAGTCCCTGCGAGTCCATCAAAAAGTGGTCTACTGCCAAAAAGTAGCTAATGCACACCACCAGCGACACCACCACGTAGACGATTGTCATGCCCATCGCACTTCCCCCCTCAGACTTCGTGGACGTTCTAAAAATCCCAGCGCCGCAGGGCCCCGTTTAGCAGGGGCACTGAATTCCAGCGAACCAATAAAAAAACCACAGACCCGCAGCACAAGTGATGTAGAAAATCATCTTGCCGATTCTGACTTTTATCTCGCTATCCGGTGTTGCCGTAGCCATTACGTCTCCTTCTCTCCTAATGCAAACCAAAAGTCCCGAATCCGCTCAGCGACTTTCTTGACACACAGATACCCGTGTGTTATTCAAAATTCATTACTGACTGCGCACGAAAAATCAAAGGAAACTCGATGAAGAAAAAGTCAAAAGCGTTCGACATTATAGTTTTGACCGGAATGGTTGTCAATATACTTGTGGCTGTCTTTCTTATTCTCTACTACTTTGATTTCTTGTAAGTTTCCACGGTATTTCCATTCAGGTTCTTTCTGGTTTTTCACCGGAAACTGCACAGCGAAACCCGATCGTCTCATCGCGAAAGTCCGCGACCATCTTGCTCCTGCTGGTGATGCGGATATCGGCGCCCGTGGTCGCATATCCACCCCCGCGAAGCACCCGATATACTCCGTGATCTGGGCTCGGCGGGTTCTGTTCCGGAGCTTCCGCAAAATAGCGTTCCCCGTACCAGTCGGCCACCCATTCCATCACATTGCCCGCCCCATCCATGACACCGTACGGGCTCTTATCGGTCTGAACTGTACCGACAACTGCGGAGACCTCATGACCATCCTGCACCCTGGCCCAATTCGCTCCGTTGGGCTGCTCCACATTGCCCCAGGGCCATAGCCGTCCATCCGATCCTCGCATGGCCTTTTCCCACTCTGCTTCAGTCGGAAGCCGCTTCCCTTTCCAATGGCAATAGGTCTCGGCATCCTCCCATGACACGTAGACCACCGGCTGATTGATGCTGAGCATCTTGCTCATGTTCTTGGCGTAGCGAGCAGGAGGACCGGACTTGCGATGTCCTGTCACATCGACAAATTGCTGATACTGATGATTCGTCACTTCGTAACGATCGATGGCAAACGCATCCAGCAGCACCGTGCGCTCCGGCCGTTCATCGAGCCCGCCTTCATTCGTTCCACGGATGAAGGGACCCGCCGGGATCGAAACCATTTCTTCCTGGACCGGCTCTTCACGAGAAATCTGAGAGGGGTCGATCGCCGCCGTTGGGACGGCATTTGTGGAGTCAGTAGAAGAGCCTTCAAACGGGGTCAGCGGGGAACCACGCAGGATTCCCATGATAGGAATCGCTGCAAAAGCGAGGATGGCAAGAAGAAACAGAACCTTGAATTTGGTTTCGAGCATGTCAGTTATGGCGCAGCGGGACTGTCGCTCGCCTCCACACCATCGCTCGCACAGCGAAACCCAATCGTAATATCCGTTCGCCAGGCTTTCGCGGCAAATCGTTTGGATAGCCGGGCGTTATGCTCGGTTTCTCGCCACGACCCTCCGCGCACGACTTTCAAATCCGCGCGGTCCGGCCCCTTTGGATCACGATAGGGCGCTTTTTGGTAGTAATGCTCGTCGTACGAGTCCGCCACCCATTCCGCGACGTTCCCAGTCATGTCATAGATTCCGTAAGGGCTCCGGCCTGGCTCGAAGGACCCGGGAGGCGCAAGGTACCGATATCCATCCTCACTTCCATCTAGATTGGCGTTCGCACGGCCAGTTTTCATGGTATCGCCCCACGCATATTTCCGTTTTCCCTCACCACGGCCGGCCTTTTCCCATTCCGCTTCCGTGGGAAGGCGCTTTCCCGCCCATTTACAATAGGCCGCCGCCTCATCCCATGACATGCTCATCGCCGCAAACTCAGACTGCAGCAACTTAGACTGATCGTCCTCAAACACCTCGATCTTCGGCAGCGGACGCTTGGTCATCTTGGCGAACCGGGCATATTCCTCTTGCGACACTTCTCTCCTGTCGATATAGAACGCGCTTAAAAACACTTGCCGCTCCGGCAATTCGTCCGGGTCACCGTCCTTGCTCCCCATGATGAACGGGCCTTCGGGAACCTGCACCATATCTCGCCCTTCATCGCCTATCTTCGTTTTATACATAGAATAATCCAGCGATGGCATGCTGATCGGCGCAGGTCGAGCCTCGGTCGTAATCGACGAGGCCAGTGCCTTCATCTGCTTCGACTTGTAAGACTCATAGACCAGCAAGCTAATCATCAAGAGGAACGACCCAAAGACAAACGCGATCGCACCGATGAGTACTCCCCTCTTTTCCATCACGACGTTATGTTCCTCCGATTACGGCCTTCTTCTTGGCCGCCCGCATATCCAACAACATCGAAATCTGCACGCCAAGAAATCCGCCCATGGCGGCGCCGGCCCCCGCGCCCACAGATATTCTCTCTGTGCCGGCAATGAGCCAGGCAAGCGCCCCGCCCAAGAGCGTCCCCACCAAAATACTCGCCAAAAACCGCCGCCCTCCCATAAACCCGATGACTCCGCCGAGCGCCAACCCCGCCCCACTCGCCAGCGGCATGATACCGCCACCCATAATAATCCCGATGAGCGTCCCTACGGTCCCCATCACGGCCACGCCAAACAGGATATCCAACACCTTTTTTAAGGGCGCAGTCTGTTCCACACCGGACTCAGCCATGCGAACAACCGTCCATTTCTCTAGCAGGGCGCTGGAACCAGTGGTTTGCCTGGTTCATCTGGTTTGTTTGGTTGATTTGGTTAATTTCGTTCAACCAAAAACCAAACAAACAAGACAAACTAAACAAACCACAGCAACCAGCCAATTTTCACGCTTCACCTTTCACGAACAACGAAGACAGCCTGCTAGCGTCCGGCGCTCGCGACTATCGAGCCGAAATCGATTTCTACTCCAGACGCGGCGATGATCGATATACCCCAGGCTTTGGCAGCCGGTTCATGTTTGTGAATCCGTTTGAAATCTTCGTAGACGTTCACACGTTCTTCAAACCACTGACCGACCGCTTTCGTGCCGCTTTGCATCACGATTTCCGAACCGCTGAACATACCGCCTTCGGTCAATGTGCCCTCGGGCTTGCTCACACTCCAGACATATTTCGTAAACACAGGTATAAACATTAGATCTGTATCCAGTGAGGCATAGATCGCCGCAATCGGCTCAGTGTCCGACGTCACCTTTTGCAGGCGCCAACGCCAGGTGAGAACCGGAAAGGCCTTCGGGTCCCAATCAATCTTCTTTTTCTTGATCCGTTGCCCCGCATCCCTCACCGCAAGAAAGTTCACGCCATTCTCTGTCTGAATCTTGTAGGCATCCCGCCCCTTGGATTGGCTTCGTTGATTCTCATGCTCCCAATTCAATGGAAATCCTTCCGCATCTTTCCCCTGAAAATCCTCCAGAACCAAGGTTTGGCTTTGGGCTGTCACTGCGCCACCCACCGCGAAAACTCCACAGACCACTAGTCCGACCGCGAGATATCTCCAGATCATAGCCCCTCGCTTCATACCCCTACCCCTTTTTATTTGAAACAGGAAGCTGAAAAGTCTGCCAGTTTTCTCAAAGGTCAAGGCTGAGGCTAAGGTTGAGGCTGAGATGAAGAGAGGTAAGTCTTTACTCAACCTTAACCTCGACCTCAGCCTGCATTTCATGCCTCTTGCGACGACGACGGCGCCAGCACCCTCGGATCTTCTTT
>JANNIV010000388.1:0-4143 GCA_031405355.1 Nitrospira sp. | reverse complement strand
GAGACTTGCAGTTCGTAGCCTTCCCGCCGCATCTGTTCGATCAAGACGCCGAGATGGAGCTCACCGCGACCGGCGACGAGGAACTTATCCGCACTATCCGTCTCTTGCGCGCGTAACGACACGTTGGTTTCGAGTTCTTTGAAGAGTCGATCGCGCAAATGCCGCGAGGTCAAATACTTGCCTTCTCGTCCGGCGAAGGGGCTATTGTTCACGGAGAAGGTCATTTGGACGGTTGGCTCGTCGACCGTGACACGGGTCAGTGCGACCGGATTCTCTGCGTCAGCGATCGTATCGCCGATGCTCACCTCGTCCAGGCCTGCCACCGCGACGATTTCTCCTGCCTCCGCTCGTTCGATATCCGTCCGCTCAAGCCCTGAATAGACTGCGAGGTCTGACACTTTTCCAGGGAACTTGGCGCCATCCTTCCCGAGTACGACCACATTCTGTCGGCGGGTGATCGAACCGGATTGAATCTTACCCACGCCCATCTTGCCTTTGTAGAGATCCTGAATCAGGGAGAGGACCAGGATCTGGAGGGGCGCTTCAGCGTTGATGGCCGGTGCTGGGATCTTTTCCAGGACGGTGTCGAGGAGAGGCTGAATGTCCGTACCGGGCTTATTGATGTCGAGTGTTGCGGTGCCCTTGATCGCCGCGGTATAGACGATCGGGAAATCGAGCTGCTCGTCTGTGGCGCCAAGATGGACAAACAAGTCAAAGGTTCGATTCACCACGTCATCGATCACCGCATCCGGACGGTCGATCTTGTTGATGACGACGATGGCCTTGTGGCCGAGCGCTAACGCTTTCCGCAGCACGAAGGTCGTTTGTGGCATGGGGCCTTCTTTGGCGTCGATCAAGATGAGGACGCCGTCCACCATGCGCAAAGTCCGTTCGACTTCGCCGCCGAAGTCGGCGTGGCCCGGCGTATCGACGATGTTGATCTTCACGCCTTTGTAGGTGACGCTGGCGTTCTTGGCTCGAATGGTGATCCCGCGCTCACGTTCCTGGTCCATCGAGTCCATGATCCGTTCGCCCATATCGTCGATCTTGCGATGGACATGGGTCTGTCGGAGCACGGCGTCGACTAAAGTCGTTTTGCCATGGTCGACGTGGGCGATGATCGCGATATTCCGAATATCGCTCCGGCGCTCTTTGGGCTCGAGTTGAGTTGTCACGGGAGATTCTGTTGTGGCTGTCTGATCCATAGATATTGCTGCATGCTCCAAAAAAAAGACGCCCAGGCATCCAGGCGTCGGGGAGCGAGTATACCTGAAGCATGATGTCCGGTACAAGCGATACCGGCATGTATCTTGAGTTTTGAGGGTCTCCACGGTATGGTGACCGTGGTAGTCTCACGCCTCATTCGAGGGTAACCCCGCGTAACTATGATGGATCGATCGGTATACTTACAGGACCCATTTCGTCAACAGCCATCGCGTCGCCCGTGGCGCTGGTGGCAGATTTCGCTCATAAGTCTGGGGGCGATAATCTTGTTGGCAGGATTGGCAGCAGGCGGGGCGCTGTGGCATTTTTCAAAAGACCTTCCCGCATTGGATCAGCTGGGGACCTATCAACCAAGCCTGGTGACGCAGGTCTACTCGAGCGACCAGCAGCTCATCGGTCAATTTTTCATCGAGCGGCGTATCCTCACTCCGGTGGCGGACATTCCGGAACAGCTGCGGCGTGCAGTCATCGCGGTCGAGGATGTCCGGTTCTTCGAACATCCCGGCCTCGACTACATCGGCATGCTCCGGGCGGCGTGGACGAATGTGCGCCGGGGAGGCAAGGTCGAAGGGGCCAGCACTATTACCCAGCAGTTGGCGCGTTCCCTGTTCCTTTCATCCGAACGCACCTTCGACCGCAAAGTCCGCGAGTTGATTCTTGCGTACAAGATGGAATTGGTCCTGACGAAAGAGCAAATTCTCGAACTGTATTTGAACCAGATTTACTTCGGACAAGGCGCCTACGGCGTCGCCTCGGCAGCTCAGACATATTTTGGGAAAGACCTCTCCGCCCTGACGATTGGAGAATCAGCATTTTTGGCCGGTCTCCCGAAGTCGCCAAACCATTATTCGCCCTTCAAGGCCTACGATCGCGCAAAGAAACGGCAGGAACATGTGCTGGCTCGCATGGAAGAGGCGAAGTTCCTCACCCCGGCAGAACGCGAACAGGCTGCGGCGGAGATACTCGGTTTCCGCCGTCCAGGTGGTGAACAGGCTGCACCCTACTTTGTGGAATATATCCGGCAGTTGCTGGTTGCGAAGTATGGAGAAGCGATGGTGTACAAGGGAGGACTTAAAGTATTCACGACGTTGAACCTGGAGATGCAGAGGGCTGCTGAAGCGGCCTTTGCGGGAGGCCTGCGCGAATTGGATAAGCGCCAAGGGTGGCGTGGCCCGCTCCGAACGGTCGATGCGACTGCGCCGACTCCGCCCGTTGTTGCAGCGGTGTCCGATCAGGCCTTGAAGGCAGGGGACTATCGCGAGGGGTTCGTCAGCAAAGTGGCAAAAGACCATTTTTTTGTGCAGATCGGCACGACGGTAGCCAAGCTCGCCTTTGACGATATGGCATGGGCGAAGCGCCGTTTGACCGGGTTCGATACGGCAAAGGATTTCGTCGTCAATCAGAACCTTAGGCAAGTGCTGAAGCCCGGCGATGTCATCGAGGTCATGGTGAAGAAGCTGGATCGTGACATCGTCCAGGTACAACTGGAGCAGACTCCGCTCGTCGAGGGAGGGTTGATTACGCTGGAGCCGGATAACGGCGCTATTCGGGCCATGGTCGGAGGCTACGATTTCGCTCGCAGCGAGTACAATCGGGCCGTGCAGGCGCACCGTCAGCCTGGGTCCGCCTTCAAGCCGATCATCTACGCGACGGCTGTGAGCCAGGGGATGAGCCCCGCGTCGGTGATTCTCGATGCGCCAGTGGTCTATGAACAGGAGCAGGATGAGAAAACCTGGAAGCCGGAGAACTATGGAAGAAAAATCCATGGCATGGTGAGTTTGCGGGATGCCCTGGCCCACTCGCATAACCTGGCGACCGTTCGGTTGCTGGATAAAGTTGGCGTGAAGGATGTCATTGAGTTTGCAAAGACGGTCGGGATCACCAGTCCGCTGGCGGCAGATTTGTCGCTGGGGCTTGGCTCATCCTCTCTCGGATTGATGGAACTGACCTCCGCCTATGGGGTGTTGCTCAACCAGGGGAGTCGCGCGGAACCCTATGCGATCTTGTCCGTAAAGGACAATGCGGGAACGGTGCTTGAACAGGCGGCACCGCAAGCCATTCCCGTGATTTCCAAAGAAACGGCGTACTTGATTACGAACATGATGGAAGACGTGATCCAAAAGGGGACCGGTCAGGCGGCCAAAGTACTTGGGCGGCCGATTGCGGGGAAAACCGGCACTACGGATGAGTTTATCAATGCGTGGTTTATCGGCGGCGCGCCGAACTTGGTCACTGGTATCTACGTCGGGTTTGACGATCGACGGTCACTCGGCGAGACGGAATCGGGGGCGCATGCCGCGCTGCCTATTTGGATCAATTTCATGCGAGTTGCGCTCAAGCCGCTCCCGGTCATGGCCTTTACCATTCCGGAAGGTGTCACGTTCGTCAAGGTCGATCCGGCAACGGGCTTGCTTGAGGGCGAGGAGGGACAGGCGAGTACCGTCGAACTCTTTACCAAAGGCAGCGAGCCGACCCAAGCGACTCAGCGTCGACTGGACCCGATCGATTTTTATAAGCTGGATCAAATTCCCGAGGGGACGATGTAGGGGCCTACCTGAGGCAGGCCCGGTCTGTTTGGTTGATCTGGTTTGTTTTGTTCATTTGGTTAGCTTCGTTCAACCAAACAAACCAAACAACGGTGTTTTCCCGCGGCCTGTATGTATTAGCGATAGCATTGACGGTTGGGATGGACGAGGTATAGACTGACACCCATGCGAGTACATTCCCATCGCGGGCTTTCGGTGCTGGCTGGCACACTCATCGTGCTCTTTTTCGCGCTGAGCTTCAATGCCTATGCCTGCCTCCTGCCGGTGAATGGCGTCACGCCCGCTGCGATGGCCAATGGGTGTGCAACTCCAGATGAGCAACCTGTTTCTCAATACTGCGATGCGTTTAAGACGCTCGGCGTGCAGTCTGCCG
>JANNIV010000387.1:0-3175 GCA_031405355.1 Nitrospira sp. | reverse complement strand
CCAATAGCCGATCCGTCTCGTCTGGAGGTGGGCCTGTAATTCGTTCAAGACCAGATGTTCCCACAACAGCCCGAGATCTTCTTGACGAAGGCTGGTCCAGCCTCGGTAGTAACAGACGAATCCGGTATCGAAGGCATAGATTTTTGGCGCGGCGACTATTTCGGCCGTTCGATGGGTAGAGAAGGGCCGTATCACGTGAACCAGATAGGTGCTTTCCAAGACGGCGAGATAATTCATGATGGTTTGGCGGCTCACTTCGCAGGCGCGTGTGAATCGTGTGGCTTCAAAGAGCCCGCCGCTTTGGGCGAAGAGAAGCTCGGCAAACCGTTCGAACGAGTGCCGCCGTTCCAGGCGAAAGAGCGTCTGGATATCTTTGGCCCAGTACGCATCCATCCACTCCTGAAAGGCCGGCTCTGGAATCGACGGCGCCAAGAAGAAGGGGGGAAGCCCCCCGTGCAGCATGCGGTGGCGGAGATCCGGTTTCTTAAATGCCGACAGATCCTCTCCCGTCATCGGCGTCAGCCAGACTTCGGCTTTTCGTCCCGCCAACGTGTCGCGAAACTTCTTCGAGGCCCCAAGCGTGGAAGAACCGGTTGCGATTACCTTGGTATCACGGTAATGGTCAGCCGCAATCTTGAGGAGCTCGGAAGGGTTGGAGAGTCGATGGATTTCATCGAGTATCACCCGCCGTCCGCGATGCCGGCCCAGAAAGTCTTCAGGGTCATCGAGCAACCGTCTGGTACGTGGAAGCTCGCAGTCGAAATAGTCCGTGTCGAGGAGTGATTGGCAGAGAAGCGTTTTGCCGGCTCGTCTGACACCTGAGAGCCACACGATGGACCGCTCTTTCCAAGCGTTCTCCAGTTTTTCTTGCCACCATTTACGCTGTACCATATGCCATGTAGTTTAGCGTTTGGTATCACTATACGCAATAGCCCTGTTTCCATTGTGTCGATTGGACGGACACCGGTTCGAGGTTCCAGGTTCCAGGAACTTTAAACTCAGAACTCAAAACTTTGAACTTCTGATGCGTCCGTCTCGCCCGTCTCGATTGAGCCCTGCAGGGGATTGCAGTAGAAGACTCATGAGTTATGCGGGCTAAAATCCTTCAGCCTGCCATTGAAAGATTCATCTCTGCTTGAAGAGGATAGAGGGGTAAGAGCCTACCCCAACTATCCCTGTATCCCGCTACCCCCGCATCCGTGCTTTGGGAAATAATGCATAGCCTTCAGCCTACACACCTGTGTAGCCACCATAAACTGAGGATACGATGACCGGCATATCCAGCTTGTGGGAGTTTTTGAGTCGTGATGCAGCATTTTTCGGAGGGCCCGAAAGCCCGATGTTGAGCTGGATCGGATCTTTCGGAATCGTGCTCTTTTTCCTCTGGCACATCATACGGTTGAGGATGGATGTGTCCGGTGCGCAACGGCCATTCAATCGCGTACGCCAAATGCTGATCGCCCTCGCGGACGAGCGCGGCGACGTCGATCGTGAGCGATTCACGAATCATGCGCTGGTAGGCTTCGCGCCTCCGGCTGACCAGGCCACATCCGCCCCCACGCGTATCGACTGCGATGATCTACAGGCCGTTGAAACGGCCATGCAGAAGGAACCCATGTTTCGGCAGCCCTGGGCGCAATTTCGCAAGACTCTGATCCTGGAACATGTCCCATGGTTCGTGGAACCACGCATTTTCAGCACGCGGCGCGCGGAGGAAATCTTTACGCAGGATACGCTCCTGAGCCATCGCGTGAACCTGGCCTTCTACAGCCAACTGCCTTCCCTGGTGACCGGCATCGGGTTGCTGCTGACCTTCCTGGCCTTATTTATCGGCCTCAGTAAACTCCACGCGGACGGACATGACATTGCAGGGATTCAGGGGCTCATCAACGGGCTTGCCGGAAAGTTTCTGACGTCCATCGTCGGGCTGATTGCCGCCAACCTGTTCACCCTCATCGAAAAACCGATGGTCTTTCAACTCATGAACGAGCACCATTCGTTCCTCAGCCTCATCGACAAACTCTTTCCCCGCAAAACCATGGAACAGATGCTGGAGCAACTCACACCGATGCACCGCGCGCACGGCGGAGCCAGACAGACTTCCGGCGGAGGACTGATGGAACGGATCGGAGGAACGGGGACAGACAGCCTGTCGGCGCCCATGGCCGAGCTGACCGAAGCGGTTCGATCCTTAACAAAATTGAAACAAGGCGAGCAGGCCACGGTGCAACGTACGGCGGCTGAACTGCCACGGGTCATCCGTGAAGAATTCACAGCTCCGATGAGAGCGCTGAATGACACGATTCATGAACTGACCGCGTCGCTCAAAGATATGCACAGAGATCCAACGCAGACGACAGCGACGCTTGAGGACCTCATAGACCGCCTGACGGACAGGCTCGCTGAGCAGCGAACATCGTCAGGCCTCTCACGCACAGAGGGGCGCAGGTTTTGGCCGAAACGGCCGCTGGCGTCCTCGCAACGGCCTACCGCATGATGCGCGCAACAGCACAAGGCGCAGGCGCCTCCCACACGACGATCGGTATCACCGATCTCATGACCTCGCTCGCCATCGTATTCATCTTGCTCTTCGTGGCGCAGCTCACCAAAACCTCCTCCGCTGCACAGTCTGAACTGCAAGAAAACAAAGAGGACGTGCAGACGGCGTTGCGTGACCACATTCAACGCCTGGGCCTCTCTCTCGACACCGATCCTCGCGACCCGCTCGCGCTCATGATCGTGATCCCGGAAAACCTCCTCACATTCGAGTTGGGGAAAAGTACGCTATCGCCTACTGCGGATGAATTTCTTGTAGAAGCGTTGCCCTTCTATGTGGGGGCCTTGTGCGGGCCGCTGCGCGACAAGATCGACTCGCTTGCCATCGAAGGACACACCGACGATCACGGCAGCGATGCGTTCAATTTGAAATTGAGTCAGGAACGGTCGCTGGCGGTGATGGTAAAGGGGCTGGAGGTCATTCAAGCCACAGAACCGGCTTCGTACCAATGTTTTCAAGAAATCACGTCAGCGTCCGGACGCGGTAGACAAGACTTGATCTATGACTCACTTGCCGTGGTAAACCGCGAAAAAAGCCGCCGGGTAATCTTCAAAATCCGCCTTCGCTCTGCCGAACAACGGCAGCTGGTCGAACGAACAACCAGCCCTCTCTAAACTT
>JANNIV010000386.1:0-2109 GCA_031405355.1 Nitrospira sp. | reverse complement strand
GGCGCAAAGACGAGTCGGCGCGGCCCGTGCATACCGACGAAGAGGGGCGATTCGAACTGGCCCCCGGCGCATTGAGGCCCGCCATCCCTTGGGATTTCGCTACAGCGCCGGGGTCCGTCAAGCCATCGGCAATGCGAATATTCCCGACCTTTCATTCGGCGGAGGTAACAATCAATTACTCCTCGGAGGCTTCTTCCCACTCCTCAGAGGCCTCATGACGAATCCTGAACATGCCGAGCTCCAGCGATCCGAACTGGCTGATCCACGAGCGGAAGTGCAGATCTCCCAAACGAGACAGGACCTGTTCCTCGCGGCTGCCACACAATTTTGGGATTGGGTTGCCGCGGTGAAGCTCGCAGACGTGCAGCGCCGGGCAGTGGGAGTGGCAGAAGATCGGTATCGACAAGTCGAAGGTCGCGCCAAGGCAGGAGCCATCGCGCCGCTCGACGTCGTCGAGGCCAATCAGGAAGTCCAGCGCCGCCGCGAAGTGGCCATCGCCGTCCAGCGACTGGTGGAACAAGAACAACTGAAGCTGTCCCTATTCCTTTGGGACCATAACTCCCCCGTCACCCCGCCGCTGGAACGAGCCCCGGATTTCCCGTCGCAGATGCTGGGGCCGATGCCTGACACCATCCAAGCCCAAAAACTCCACGCTACGGCCGATCGCCCTGAGATCAAAGAAGTCGGCATTGAAGCTAAACTCAATAATATCGACCTGGAGTTGGCCAAAAATAACCTCCTCCCCAGTCTGGATGTGGAGGCAGCGCCGGCCCGTTCGCCGGAGAAATTTGTCCTGGGCCTCGGCTACCGTTTTGGGGTGGAACTCAAGATTCCTATCTTCCAGCGAAAGAGCCGCGGGGAGGTCCTGGAAGCGCAAGGCAAGGCGGAACGATTTGTTCTCATGCAGCTGTTCCGCGAGCAACAAGTCCTCGTCGACGTGGACAATGCCCTCTCTGCCATCGAGCGAGCGAAGGAGCGGGTGGCGGCCGCAGCTGAATCGCTCCGCCTGGCCAAGACGCTCGAAGAGGGGGAGCGCTTTCGGTTTAACATGGGTGCAACCAGCGTCCTCTTCGTTAACTTGCGAGAACGGAATTCGGTCGATTCGGAGCATCAGATCATCCGCGCTAAGGCGGACTATCAGAAAGCCCAAGCTTTGTACCAGTGGGCCATCGGAGCTTGGGCGAAGCCGCCGTTCGCAACTCCCGTCACGTATCGTGCAGGAGACTGATAGTGATAAAGGGGCTTTATTGTCTGTGTGGTGCTAGCGTGAGACAGGATGTATCTTTCCCGGTAGGCGGGGCGTGCTGACTCATTTCGAATCGTGTGACGAGAAGTGGGATCGAGTTGAGGAGGAAGGTGGAATCCGTGCAAAGCCAGTTTGGCAACCAACCGAACCTGTTTCAGTCAATGCTCGGCTACCTGGGGGTCCTCTTCCGCTTGGAACAACGGATCCTCGCCCTGATCTTCTCGTATTCGATTGCCATCGGACTCTTTTCGCTCATCGTTCCCCTCACAGTTCAGGAGCTCGTCAACACGTTTGCCTTCGCTATTCAGCCGATCACGGTTGCGACACTCGCAGGGGTGATGGTGACTGGACTCCTGTTTGTCGGGGCGTTTCGTGCCTTGCAGTTCTACGCCCTCGAGGTGCTGGAGCGCCGGGTTTTTGCCCGTGTGGCTCTTGGCATGGCCCAGCAATTACCTCATCTTCGACTTCTAGGGTTCCAGCCCCGCTATGCCAATCACTTCATGGATGCGGTCTTTGTGCAACGGGCGCTCTCTGTGCTCCTCGTCGACCTGATCAATGTCATCGTGGGCGGCGCGGTGGGTATGACCATCTTGGCGTTCTATCATCCGTACTTCTTGCTCTATAACGCACTCATCCTGGCAGGGTTTACCATTGTCTTGTTTTTCATATCGCATGGAGGACTCAAGGCCACCCTCGACATGTCGCATGCGAAGTATGAAACCCTGCACTGGTTGCAGGAGGTCTCTCGCAATCTGCTGCACTTCAAAGCCACGGATAGCCAAGCGCTACTGATGCGAAGGACCGACGAGTTAGTCCACGCCTACATCGAGACCAGACAAACTCGATTCGGTATTATGATTCGC
>JANNIV010000385.1:0-2137 GCA_031405355.1 Nitrospira sp. | reverse complement strand
TCGTCGAGTTTGGCATAGATGGCTAAGAGGTTCTTGATCATGCGGGAGAGAATGGCACGCACCGGACTTTCTTGTAGATATTTCTCGTCGAACCCATAGCCAGCTTCGGTGAGAAACCGCTGGCAGTTTTTCTCAGTCAGTAATGCCCCCCCGTTAAAGCAATCGACGAACACCTTGTAACGATCCGATTCGTACTTCACTAAGAAATGCCCCGGCATTCCGATCCCATGAACGGGAAGACCCAGCCGTTTCCCAACTAGGAGATACACCGTCGAAAGGCTGATCGGGATACCCGTTCGCCGATCGATCACACAGTTGAGGTAACTATTCTCCAGCTCATAATAGTTCTTCGTGTTGCCTTTGAAGCCCTGCTCCGTGAAGAGGTAGCGGTTCAATGTCTTGATCGTTTCCTCCCCCGATGCCCGCGGGCCGATCCGATCTTGCACTTCCTGCGCCATCTCATCGAGCTGTCGCCGATACGAGTCGACCGTCAGGGAGGGGTAGGCATAACGGGCGATCAGAAAAGCACTGCGCTCAAGATCCATCGAGCCGTCCGGCAACGCCGCCAGCTGCGTGAGTTCATCCTCAAGATTTCCACCGCGGATTTCTTCGAGTATCGACACAAGGCGGTCGGCCATTTCGGGCTGTTCGATTTCCGCTTCCTGAAGCAGAGGAACCGCAGTGGGGCCGATGTCGATGAGTTTTCCGCTGATGGTCTGGACGATCTTCTCGTCTTCATCGGCCAGCAGCCGGATCAGAGCTCGGATTTGGCTTTCGTTTATCAGCATGGTGGGATTCCCGAACAGCCCGCTCATCAGCCCATCGCCCGACGGAACACTTTGGCGCTCCCGTAGAGACAAAGGGCGTCAAAAATCACCATGACGATCACCACCATCCCGACATGGGGGAGGGCCTCGGTCCAGCCTGTCAGAATCAAAGGCCGCACCGCGTCGATTGCCCAGGTCATGGGATTGAACCTCGCCAAAAACCCCATCCAGGCAGGCATCCCGGTCAAGGGCACCAGGGCTGAACTCAAGAAAATAGCCGGAAGCGACAGGAAACCCAGGACTGAAAAGAAGTCCCCGTGACTTTTCACGGAAAAGGCCATCGCCATGGAAATCGCCGTGAGACCGACGCCAAAGAGCATCCCGATCATCAAGATCGCCGCAATGCCAAGAAGCCCTGTTGCCGGCTGCACGCCGAACAGAAAGGCCACCCCGAGGATCACGAGCACTTGGAGCGAGGTAATGGTCATGACGAAGATGAAACGGCTCAGAATCACGGAACTTCGATGGATCGGCGTGGTCATCAACCGTTCCAGAAACCCATTCTCCTTATCGAACAGCAGATCGACGCCCCCGGCGAGTCCATTATTGAGCACCGTCATGACGACGACACCGGCTGTCAGGAAGCTGATGTAGTCCGGAGCCTGCGTCACTTGCACATCCGCAGCCCGCTGGAACAGATTGCCGAAAAAGATCAGCCAGAACAGCATCGGCTGCACGAGCGTGAACAACATACTGAACTTCTCACGGCTGAGCCGCTTGACCCACCGCATCGTCAACGCACTGATTTCTTGCCAATACTCCGCCACTGTCTCTCCTTATACTGTCTGAATGTCTTGGACCGATTCGGTCATAGACCGCCCTGTGTGGGCGATGAATACGTCGTCCAACCGAGGCCTGTGATACTCGATAAACTCCAGTTGGCAATCCAATTGATTGGCGGACTCAAGGATTGCGGGCAGAGCCTTCTCGGGCGACTCGACCCGAATATCCAGGCCGGTCGGCGTCGCCTTGACCGCTCGCATAGCCGGTTGTTTCGTCAACGCAGTGACCAACGTAGAGATCTTATTCTGGTCCTTCAAGGTCAACGACACGATATCGCCGCCCAACCCGATCTTCAGCTCAGCCGGAGAGCCGAGTGCCATCAGCTTTCCCTTGTCGATGATGGCCAGCCGATCGCAGAGCTGGTCCGCCTCATCCAAATAATTCGTCGTCATCACGATCGTCATCCCGCGCGCCTTCAACATCCGCACATAGTCCCAAATCCGGAGCCGGCTCTGCACATCCAAGCCCAACGTCGGCTCGTCGAGGAACAGAATCTTGGGGTCAGGCAAAAGACCGCAGGCAATGTC
>JANNIV010000384.1:0-1827 GCA_031405355.1 Nitrospira sp. | reverse complement strand
ATCGAAATGGCCAAGCTATTCCAAGTCGAACTGGAACATTACGAAAAGTTAGAGGGTGTGCAACTGTCTTGTGAGGGGAAAGCCAACAAGCTCGGGCAGATGGTCAAGGCCAATCTGCCGATGGTCTTTCAAGGGCTGGTGGTCATGCCGCTCTATGTCGGTTACGATCACAAGCGTGCAGAAGGCCGCATCTTCAAATACGATCTCGCCGGGGGCCGCTACGAAGAGTCGGATTACCATGCCATCGGGTCGGGCGGGAAAGACGCGCGCAATACGATGCGGGAGCATTTCCTCAAAGGCCTGGCTGAACCGGATGCGCTGAAGTTGGCTTTGCTGGCTTTGTACAATGCGGCAGACGACGACGTCGGGACCGGCGGGCCGGATCTCGTGCGGGGCATTTATCCCACCGCAAAGATCGTCAATGCGACCGGCATTACCGATGTCTCCGACCAACAGATCCGCGGTATCTATGACGGGTTGATTGCCACTCGTCGTTCGAAGGAGAGCTAATCATGCCGATGCCCTATTACGTCTCGCCCGAGCAGATGATGCAGGACAAGGCGGAGTATGCCAAGAAAGGCATCGCCAAAGGCCGCTCCATTATCGCCATCGAATATGTGAACGGGATACTGCTCGTCGCGGAAAACCCCAGCGCCTCGCTCTATAAAATTTCCGAGATCTACGACAGTATCGCCTTTGCAGGAGCCGGCAAGTACAGTGAGTTTGAAAATCTCAGGAAGGCCGGCATCCGGCATGCGGATCTCAAAGGCTTCATGTATAGCCGGGAAGATGTGACGGCCCGTTCTCTTGCGAACGGCTACTCTCAAAGCCTTGGTACTATTTTTAGCCAAGAGCTGAAGCCGCTGGAGGTAGAAATCCTGGTGGTGCAGGTCGGACACAACGGTCAGCCCAACGAGATGTATCGCATCTCCTTCGACGGCAGCATCATCGATGAACGGACCTTTGCGGTGATCGGAGGCAAGTCCGAGGCCGTGCAGGCCCTGCTCAAGGAGAAAGGGTTGACGCAACCTCCGGAACTCCAGGCTGCACTCAGTCTCTGTATCACCGCCCTCGAACAGATCGGGAGCCAGAAACTCTCGCTGGAGAGCCTGGAGGTGGCAGTCCTGGATCGCACCCGCGACGGCAGAAGGTTCCGCCGTCTTACGCCCGCCGATACGAAGCAACTCCTCGCAACCTAACTGGTTCATTTGGTCTATTTGGTTTGGCTGGTTTTTTCGTTGAACGAAACCAACCAAAGAAACCAAATCAACCAAACAAACCAGTTAGGCGGATCGTGTCCTTCTGTTGAAGAAGGCGTGGCCGGCTGGTATTCTGTTTGCACAAGCATGTTGCAACCCAGCCCCCTGAAAAGACGGATCTTCGGTTTGGAGAATGAGTACGGTCTCATTTTTTCTCCGAACGGACGGGTCTATCTGCCGATGGAGAAGGTGCTGGGGTATATTTTTGAAGGTCTCATTCCGAACAGCTGGCCCTCCAACGCGTTTCTGGTAAACGGCGCCAGGTTTTACCAAGACACAGGCTGCCATCCTGAGTATTCCACCCCCGAGTGCGACAACATTCTCGATCTCGTCATCCACGATAAAGCCGGCGAGCGGCTGCTCGAAGCCTGTCTGCCGGCGGCTGAAGAGCGCTTGCGGGAAGAGGGGCTGTCCGGGGAAATCTACATTTTCAAGAACAATACGGATTCGCTCGGCAATACCTACGGATGCCATGAAAACTTTCTCATGCGCCGCGACGTCGATTTTTGGAAGGTCACGGAGCAACTCATCCCTTTCTTCGTCACGAGGCAGGTCTATAGCGGAGCGG
>JANNIV010000383.1:0-2440 GCA_031405355.1 Nitrospira sp. | reverse complement strand
ATATGAATCTCAACACCGACATGACGGTCAATCGGATTACGGACGAGATTTGGGAAATTCCCATTTCTGAAAAGCCCGGCATGTTGGTGCCGGCCAGAATTTATGCCACCAAGGGAATTCTTCAGACTATGGATTCCGGGGTTTTCGATCAGGTGACGAATGTTGCCTGCCTGCCAGGCATTCGCCGGTATGCGTTCTGTATGCCGGATGGACACTGGGGCTATGGATTTCCGATCGGCGGAGTTGCAGCGTTCGGCGTGGATGAAGGGATCATTTCTCCCGGCGGCGTGGGCTACGACATCAACTGCGGCATGCGGTTGATTCGGACGGACTTAACGCTGGCGGATGTACAGCCTCACTTGGAGCGGCTTATGACCGAACTCTTTCGGAAAGTTCCGGCCGGTGTCGGAGCAAGCGGATTTGTTCGGCTCTCGGGGGAAGAATTCGGTCGGGTGATGACTCATGGGGCCAAGTGGTGTGTGGAAAGGGGATACGGGTGGCATCGGGATCTTGCCCGTATGGAAGAAGGTGGTTGCATCGAAGGGGCCGATTCGTCGGTCGTAACCGACCACGCGATTAAGCGAGGTATCAATCAGCTGGGGACCTTGGGGTCCGGTAATCACTATCTCGAAGTCCAGGTGGTCTCGAACGAACGGATATTCGATCCGGTCACGGCAACGGCGCTCGGCATTACCGGTAACGAGCAGATCGTCGTGATGGTGCATTGCGGTTCGCGCGGGTTCGGCCATCAGGTGGCGAGCGACTATCTCAAGCAATTCGAAAAATCCATGCGCCGCTACGGCATTACCGTGCAGGATCAGCAGTTGGCCTGCGCACCGTTTCGATCTCCCGAGGGGCAGGAGTATTTTTCCGCTATGAACTGCGCCGCGAATACGGCCTTTGCCAATCGCCAAGTCATTACGCACCAGATTCGCGAAGCTTTTGCGACGGTCTTCGGTCAGTCTGGCGAGGCGTTGGGGATGGAGCTGGTGTATGACGTGGCGCATAACATCGCTAAGGTAGAACGGTATGCAGAGGGGGAGCTGGTGGTGCATCGCAAGGGAGCGACCAGGGCCTTTGGGCCGGAGAGTCCTGAGTTGCCAGACATGTTTCGACAGACAGGCCAGCCGGTCATCTGCGGGGGGTCGATGGAGACCGGGTCATACTTGTTGGTGGGAACTGATCAGGCAGTGCGTGACACGTTTGGATCGACGATGCACGGGGCCGGGCGGACGATGTCGCGCGCGCAAGCGAGAAAAACCATTCGCGGCGCACAGCTACAAGAACAGATGAAACAGCGCGGCATTCTGGTCAAAGCCGTATCGATGTCGGGCCTTGCGGAAGAGGCAGGCCTGGCCTACAAAAATATCTCTGAGGTGGTCGAGTCGGTCGATCGTGCAGGAATTACAAAAAAGGTGGCGGAATTGCGTCCGATAGGGAATATAAAGGGGTAGTATCGTATCGATTATGAGGTAGCCGATGGAACAACGAAAGAACCTCAGGTTTCCCGTCAAGTTTCGCAGTTCGTTTTCTTCCGTCGGCATGGTTGGCGGAGAGGGTCGCGTTGCCGATCTCTCCACCAGGGGTTGTCGCATCGAAAGTTCCATCGATGTTCAGCCAGGAGCCTCTCTGGAGGTCCAGATCGAGGTGATAGAGCAAAACCCCCCAATTAAGATTGAGGCGGCGATTGTCCGGTGGAGCAGAGAGCAGCAGTTCGGCCTTGAGTTTGAGGTGATTACTCCGACGGAATGGGCACACCTTCAGGACACAGTGAAGCAGATCGAACTGGAGCCCTATGAACGGGACAGACAGGCTGCTGAACCTGGCGGATCTTTTTGAGTCTGCGTAGAACGAATCTCCCCCTCATCAGTGCGTAATTCCTAAAATAGATTGCCAGAAGTGAACGATCTGCTAACGTCATAACGACGTGAGCGGTGTGTGCGGGTGCAGTTGTGGATGCCGCATTGGCCGGTCAAGTGTGCCCCGATTATTCAATTGGAACAGTGGCCACTGTGTTCACGCGTGTCTCCATCTTCATCGTCACACTGAGTATCCTCTGCGGTACGCTACTGACATTTCTCCTGGCGCCTGAAGAAGCGCAGGCCATCCCGGCCTTTGCCAGGAAATACAATACCAACTGCATGGACTGCCACACGGCGCCGCCGATGTTGAACGCCTTCGGCCAGCGGTTTCTCGAAAACGGCTATCAACTGCCAGGCACAGAGGACGGCGGCATTACGGGTAAGAAAAAATTGGGCGATCTGAATCTGGACGATGTGAACCAGTATATCGGCTTCCGTCTGGTCGGCAACGCGGTGAGCAGTTGGGGGTTCAACAAGCAGAACCCCGCAGGCGCCGATCCCGGTGTCGTTGAAAACAAAACCGAGTTTACGTTTCCCAGAAACTTCGTGCTGTTCGCCGGCGGGACCGTGGCCAAAAA
>JANNIV010000382.1:0-2117 GCA_031405355.1 Nitrospira sp. | reverse complement strand
GAATTCGAGCGGCCAGGGTGTCGGAAGTATCGTCATCGAGAATCGGAACTGCTGCTTGAAGGATGATCGGCCCTTCATCGACGCCTTCGGTCACAAAGTGAACTGTACATCCGGCAAGTTTGCAGCCCCACTCGATCGCCTTCTTCTGCACATCCAACCCTGGGAAGGAGGGCAACAGGGACGGATGGATGTTCATCATGCGATTGGCAAAGGTCTCCACGAGGACCTTCGTCACGATCTTCATGTACCCGGCCAACAACACCAACTCTACATCGTGCTGCCGAAGCACATCGAGCAGCTCGCGATCGTAGGCTTCACGACTATCGGGTCTGCCTGCATAGGGCTTGGGATCGACGAAGAGGCTGGAGAGTCCATGTCGGTGGGCGCGCTCTAATGCCGCGGCATCTTTCTTGTTGCTGATGACGGCGACGATCTTTGCCTGAACCGTTCCCGCTTCGATCGCGTCGATGACCGCCTGAAGATTCGATCCGCGCCCGGATGCCAAGACGGCGACTCGCAGCGCGTCCTTCCGCTTAATCGACATACTCCACCAAGGGCACGCCGCCGGTCGATGACACGATGGTCCCGATTCGACAGGCCGGATCGCCCAATGCCGTGGCGCGCGCAACGACAGCTTGGGCGGTTGACGCCGGCACCACGAGAATCAATCCAATCCCCATGTTGAAGACGCGATACATTTCCTCACGTTCGACCTGTCCAAGCCGCGCAATCGCCTGAAAAATAGGCGGCACGGACCAGGCGCTCCGCTGCACCTGTGCCCGCACGCCTGACGGAAATACTCGCGGGAGATTCTCGGTGATGCCGCCGCCGGTGATATGGGCAATGCCTCTGATGGGATATTCCTGGATCAATGTGAGAATCTGCTTGGCATAGATTCTGGTTGGAGTCAGCAAGATGTCCCCTAGAGGTTGATCGATCTCAGGCAAGCGGCTGGTCATGCTGAGTTTAACCTGGTCCAACAAGACACGACGCGCCAGTGAATAGCCGTTGCTATGGAGACCGGTCGAAGCCAATCCAATGATGGCATCGCCCGGTACGATGTTGCGGCCATCGATGATCTTGGGCCGATCCACCACTCCGACGGCGAACCCTGCCAGGTCATACTCGCCATCCGCATAAAAGGAAGGCATCTCGGCGGTTTCTCCGCCGATCAAGGCGCAGCCGGCTTGGCGACAACCCTCTGCAATCCCCTTGAGCACAGACTCAGCCTTGGGGACGGCAAGCTTTCCCGTTGCGAAGTAATCCAAGAAGAACAGCGGTTCGGCTCCGCTGACCACGATATCGTTCACACACATGGCCACCAGATCGATCCCGACGGTATCGTGACGATCCGTGAGGAAGGCGATTTTCAATTTCGTTCCAACCCCGTCGGTGCCTGAGACCAGAACCGGTTCAGCGTAACGATGGGCCTGCAGTCGAAACAATCCACCGAACCCGCCAAGGTCCGTTAGGACTTCCGGACGGAACGTGGATCGCACCAATGGCGAAATGCGGTCGACGAACTCGTCGCCCGCATCGATATCGACTCCGGCATCTCGATAGGTTGTCATAGGAGGGCGCATCTTAGCGGAGGGCTGTCGCAGAGGTCAACGGAGGAGCTAAGGACGAACTCTAAGAAAATTTATGGTTATCTCTCTGCCATATGTCCGCTGGTGTCTCAGTGACCTCTGCCTCTTTCCGTTCCTTCCTCATACCATTGAGGAGGGCTGGGCTGCTGAAGCGGGCATCGGAACCGTGTCGTGTTCCGATGTAGCCGAGCCGAAGCGACGGCTGAAGGCCGATCGCGAGGACTGTTCGAAGCTGTGGTTGCGCCTGCGCAACGAACACAGCAAGTTCCGGAGCGAAGCGAAGGCGAGGCGTACAGCGGACCGACACGGTTCCGGCTTTAAGCGGCAGCAGCTCAGCCCTCTGGTCTCATCTCCACATCCAGCAGCTTGATTTTCCGATGGAGATGACTTCGTTCGATTTTCAGCTCTTCAGCCGTGCGAGAAATGTTCCAATGATGCTCGCGCAGCTTTCGCGCAATATAGTCCTTTTCAAATGCATTGCGGGCGTCTCTGAGTGAGTCATACGACTGAGTAAAGATGGGATTGGCC
>JANNIV010000381.1:0-3078 GCA_031405355.1 Nitrospira sp. | reverse complement strand
ACGGCCTGTGTTTCCGGGAGGCCGAGTTCAGCCAGGATTGTGTAGGCCGCGATCCGCACATATTCCTGTGAGTCGCGGACGTGGCTCGTCAGAAAACTGAGCGACAAGGGCCGTAGCAGGGCCGGATCGTCCGGTTGATCTGTAGGGACTAGCCGTTGATAGAGAGTGAGGGCTTCTTCCGGTCGCCCTAGTTTGAGGGAGCTCTGGAAGGCCAGGCGGATAAACGGTTTCGATGTTGCGGTTTCAGGTGGAAGCGACTGCCAGAGCTTCAGGACCTGGCCGTATTCGGCACGGTTGAAGAATTCTGTGGCCTCACGTTCGAGCGCTGAGCCGGTCTGCGTCGTTAGCGTGCCTGCGTCGGCAAGGAGCGGGCTTACGAGGATTGAGACCAGTGTGAGCAGCAACGCTTGTAGGTGCGCTATGGCAGCACAGCGACGGCCTTTCTCAAACACGTGAAAGGTGAAACGTGAAAGGTGAAACGTAGGACTGCCGAGTGCTCTTCCTCCGAAACTTTTCACGTCTAACGTTTTACGTTTCACGAATTGCTGGAGGGCCCGTTACCATGCCGAAGGCGCGCGGACCATGGCGGGCGCATACATCGTGTCGACGTACTCCTTGACCATCCGTTTGGTGCAGAATCGGGGGGCATTGGTTCGAAGACTTTCCTTCATAAGCTGCAACCAGCCGCGGGGTATCCCGTCCAGGTCTCGTTGATAGTAGAGGGGACTGGCCTCTTGTTCCAGTATGCGGTAGAGCTGTTGCGCGTCATGTTCGTCCTGGGCCTGAATGTCCTGGTTCCCAACCAAGGGCTCGATGCCCCATCCATTGGCTCCGTTAAACCCTTCAGGCCACCATCCATCAAGGACACTGAGGTTGATGACGCCGTTGAGCGCGGCCTTTTGTCCGCTCGTTCCGCTTGCCTCCAAGGGAAAGCGAGGAGTGTTGAGCCAAATGTCGACCCCTTGGACGAGGAACTTCGCCATATGCATATCGTAGTTCTCTACGAACGCCACATGGCCACCCAACTGGTGGTCATCGCAAAAGCGTAATATTTCATGAATGAAATAGCGACCGGGCTCATCGGCCGGGTGGGCTTTGCCGGCAAAAATCAATTGGACTGGGCGCCACTGGTTATGGAGCAATCGTTTCAGCCGTTCGAGGTCGCGGAACAAGAGGGTCGCCCGTTTGTAGGTAGCAAAGCGCCTGGCGAAGCCGATGGTGAGCGCTTCAGGATCGAGCAACGTGCCTCGCGTCAGAACCTGCGAGGGCTGGAGCTGGCCTTGCATCCAGCCGCTCCTGGCCCGTTCCCGGATGAAACTCATGAGTTTGCGTTTCATGGTTTGGCGCACGGCCCAGAGTTCCTGGTCCGGGATATCCAGAACCCGTTGCCACATCGCTTTCTCATCGCATTTCTCCGCCCAATCCGGGCCAAGATGCTTGCCGTAGAGTTGGTTGAGCTCCGGCGCGATCCAGGTCGGCGCATGGATGCCGTTGGTCACGCTGCGGATGGGGATTTGCTCGGTCGGTAGTCCAGGCCACATATGCCGCCACATTTCTCGCGAGACTCGCCCGTGCTCACGACTGACTCCGTTCACATGGGCGGCCAGCCGGATGGCGAGCGCCGTCATGTTGAAGCCCTGCCCTTGGGATTCAGGGGTGTCTCCCAGACGAAGGAAGTCTTCTCGCGAGAGGCCCAACTGTTCCCAATAGCCGGTGAAGTACCGGTCCATGAGGTGATGGGGAAATACGTCGTGACCGGCCGGCACCGGCGTATGAGTGGTAAACACCGTGCTCTGGCGGATGGTCTCGCAGGCGTCCGCGTGTGTCGATCCTTTCTGGATCAGTTCGCGAATGCGCTCCAACGTAAGGAAGGCGGAGTGGCCCTCATTCGCATGCCAGACCGTCGGTGCGATGCCTAATGCACGAAGCATTCGGACACCGCCGATACCCAACAGAAACTCCTGACAGAGGCGCATCTCCTGATCGCCACCATATAAGCGAGCTGAGAGGGCTCGGTTTTCCGGACTATTCTCCGGGACGTCTGTGTCGATGAGGTAGAGGGGGACCCGTCCAACGAGCACTTTCCAGACGGATGCCGCCACGACCCGGCTGCCGATCTCGACCGTAATCCTGCATGGATCTCCCGATGGAGTGAGGGCGGGATGAATCGGCGATTCTGCTTGGTTGAAGGGGGCGTAGGCCGCTTCTTGCCATCCTTCCGGTGTGATCCTTTGCCGAAAATATCCTTGCGGGTACATGAATCCTACTCCTACCAGGGGCACACCGAGATCGCTGGCCTCCTTGCAATGGTCTCCGGCAAGAATGCCGAGACCACCGCTATAGATAGGAATGGATCGGTGGAGGCCAAATTCCGCAGAGAAATAGGCGATGATGGGAGACTTCAAATCGCTGTGCTGTGTTTTAAACCAGCTGTGTCCATTCTGACGGTACTCGTCATACATCTTGAGGGCAGCAGAGTACATCCGCATGTACGAGGGATCTTGGGTGAGGTGCATGAGTCGGTCTGGTCTGACTTTGGCCAGTAGTTCGACGGGGTTGTGGTGGGTCAGCACCCAGAGGGTCGGATCGATGTTTTCAAACAGCCGACGAGCCTCCGGAGTCCAACTCCACCAAAGATTCGACGCCAATTCCTTGAGACGGGAGAGACTGGCTGGAATGCCGTTCGGCATATCGGTTGCTGTCCGCGAGATATCCACTGAACCTCCTCCGATTCGTTAAACGTAAAATGTTAGACGTAAAAGGTTGCGGAGGGAACGGGCTCGGTCGACCCACGTTTCACCTTTCACGTCTTACCTTTTACGGTTTTTGGGTGTGGTCAGGCGTGACCAGCCTTATGCCAAGATGTCCATTCGTCTGAGAATGCCACGGAGGCATATCGTTCGCCAAGTATTTTAGCAACTCGGTTCATGAGCTTAGCGATTTGTTGCATATCCTCAGGGTCGAAGGGCATCGGCTCGCTGCGCTCTTCGCCCTCGATCGTGAACAGTCCTGATGCCAGCACGCCGGCGATCGCATCGGCCGTCTCAGGGTGTTTCGCCACCGCGGCGTAGCGGTCCG
>JANNIV010000380.1:0-1978 GCA_031405355.1 Nitrospira sp. | reverse complement strand
ACCGTCGAAATATCGATCTGATGCTCTGCCGGCAACGATGCGATTGCGGAACGATCGAGCGAAACAGGCTGAACCACCGCCCCGTCGATCCGCAGGATACCTGGTCCCGTTCGATCCCGCTCGGTGATAGTCTTGATCACCGCCGTCAGCATGTCGTTCAGCGGGGTCGGAATACCGAATTCACGCCCGAGCTTCGAGACGTACCCATTCAGAAAGTCGATCTCGGTTGGCCGGCCGGCCTTCCAATCGTCGTACATCGAGGTATGGATATCCCGTATCTCGCTCGTCCAACGGACCACCTTCTCTGCCATGTCGGCGGCTAACGGCACTTTCGCGCTGGCCGCCACCGCCATGATTTCACCCACGATCTGGTGGATCACTCCCAGCATCTCAGGATGATCGAGCGCCTTGGCCACTTTGTCGTCGATCATCACGGTCAAGGGATTGAAGACGCAATTCCAACACATCTTCTCCCACTTGCTGCGCCGGATATCGTCGGTCAGCTGACAAGGAATCCCTGCCTGCTTGAACAGATCCGCGATGGCCAGCAGGCGAGCACTCTGATGCCCCATCAACTCCCCGATCGCCACAGCGCCCCTCTTATAATGGTCGATGACACCGGGCGCAGCGATCTTGGTATAGATATAGGCGATACCACCGACGACACAATCCCGTTGAACGCGCGCCAGGATGCGATCTTCGGTATCAACCCCATTCTGGAGGGTCAAGATGACAGTCTTATCGGTCAGGACCGGCTCAATTTGGGTCAGCACCTCATCCAGATCGTAGGCTTTGACAGAAAGGACGATCAGGTCAGGCTTCGCGAGATCTCGCGGATCGGAAGCGGCTGGTGGATGTACGGTGAAGGAACCATTGGCGCTGCGGATCGTGAGGCCATTCTGCTTCACAGCTGCGAGCGTCTTGGGCCGCAGCAGGAACGACACAGAGAGATTACCTTTCGCTAAATGCGCGCCGAAGAACCCACCAACTGATCCAGCCCCTACCATGAGAATCTGTTTCATGTTGTCCCTCGCAAGAAATTGGATGGGTACTATACCACGCAGATTCGTCGGCTCGAAATGCGCTAGAATCAACCGGCCAACCCAGGTAGATAGGCTGAAGGCTTTTAGGGGTTGGGCCTCTTGCGCAACGAAAATTCATCTCAGCTTGAAGAGATAAAGGGGCACCGGGGTAGAGGGATAAGAGGCTACCCCGACTACCCCTGTATCCCGCTACCCCCGCATTCGTGCGTTGCGAGATATTTTTCAGCCTTCAGCCTTCAGCCTAAGCACCTGAATAGCTATCATCCGCCATGGCCACCGACGATCAGATCCACCTCGCCCGCACATACCTGGCATCCGCTCGGCATGTGACCGTCCTCACAGGAGCCGGCATTTCAGCCGATAGCGGCGTGCCGACCTTTCGTGGGACAGACGGCTTGTGGCGCACCTTTCGCGCGGAGGATCTCGCGACACCCGAAGCCTTTGAACGCGACCCGCGATTAGTCTGGGAATGGTACAACTGGCGGCGTGAATTGATTGCCACGAAACAGCCGAATCCTGCCCACATCGCCCTTGTAGAACTTGAACGTCGCAGGCCTGATACATTCTGGCTGATCACGCAAAATGTTGACGGACTCCACCGAACCGCCGGATCACACCGCCTTTCCGAAATTCACGGCAACATCTGGAAGGTTCGTTGTACCGGCTGTGGCATCATCTCGGAGAACCGGGAAGTCCCTCTTCCCATCCTGCCAACATGCCGGCTGTGCCAAGCCCTGCTTCGGCCTCATATCGTCTGGTTTGGGGAATCGCTCTTGGGGGAAGACCTGCGCCGTTGCGATCAGGCTCTACGAAACTGCGACCTCCTCCTGGTGATCGGCACTTCGGGAGTCGTCTACCCAGCAGCGGGATTTGCGTCGGTCGCGAAGGAGGTCGGCGCGCTGGTCATCGAGATCAATCTCGATAGCACCCCGCAA
>JANNIV010000379.1:0-6947 GCA_031405355.1 Nitrospira sp. | reverse complement strand
GCCTCCAACATCGATAACTTGCGCCACGAACCCATTGAGTCAGATCTACCAGGCCTTTACAAATATGCGGTTGAGGGCTGGCGAATTTTCTACTCCATTGACCGGGACGATCACTTGATCGACATTCACGGCATCCTTCGTCAAACGGAGTTCTGTTTATGATTGCCCTCACACTTACCGCCATCGCGCAACTGAAAGCGATTCAAGCCCATCACCCTCAGGATCCGGTCATCAGGATTTCCGTGCGCGACCTGGACGATTCACGCTTAAGCTTCAGCATCACCTTAGAAGCGAACTCGCAGCCTGACGACGACGTTCGGCAGATCGATGACCTTACCATTGCCGTTGATCGGCGGAGTGCCCCGCGGATGGAAGGCGTGACGATGGACTACACTGAGACAACCGGATTTCGCTTTCTACACGATGACAAGGGGCGCAGCTTGCCTCTCCTGACGATTCCCACGCTTAATTAACGGGACGAACAGGATGCTCAAAAAGGACGCCAGCAGCAGAAGATCGTTATTTGGTTTATTTGGTTTGTCTCGTTTGTTTGGTTAAACCAGACAAACCAGTTTGAGAATCCTGAGGAATTAGGTGAGCCGATCCGGTAGCGTTGCGACATGCACCTGGAACTCGCCCCGCGTCACATCATCGACATAGCGGCGCAGGGCGTCTTTGACCACAGGGAAAGCGATCTTGTCCCATGGAATTGCAGCGGGTGAAAATAACTGCACCTCCAGACTTTCTTCGCCCACCCCGAAATCCGGCGAACACATCGGCCCTCGGAATACCAGGTACGCCTGGCCGATGTGCGGGAGACTTAGAACGGCAAAGAGGCAGATACGCTCTACCTGAGCCTGCGCTTCCTCCAGCGTCTCGCGAACGGCCGCCTGCTCGGTACTCTCGCCGATTTCCATGAAACCGGCAGGAAAGGTCCAGAGACCGGATTTAGGCTCGATTGCACGCCGGCAGAGGAGGATTTGCCCGCCCCACTCCGGAATGCAACCTGCGACGATTTTCGGATTATGGTAATGAATGGCCTGACACGTATCACAGACGAATCGAGGCAAGTTGTCGCCGACGGGAACCTTCTTGCTAACTGAGGCGCCGCACGCGCTGCAATAGTTCATAACGAAGACGTATCTCGTGGGAAGGCGGAGCTAAAAGCGAATAGCATATGGCTCGGACAACGATAACCCTGTATCTGCTCTGCAGGCAGGCTATAGGCCTAAGCCACACGCTCTTCTATTCGCTGCTTCACGAACGATGATGCGATGAGCATGGATAACACAAAGCTACGGTTCTTTGCACCCTGCCCACGCGGGTTGGAGGGGGTTCTTGAACAGGAACTCCACGAGCTTGGCATTCCTACGACCACAAAGACGGATGGCGGGATCGGCTTCCAGGCTCCCTGGTCTACGATGTATTGGGTCAATCTCAAAAGTCATATTGCCAGCCGCGTACTCTGGGAAGTCGGACAGGCCTCCTACCTCTCGGAAGACGATGTGTACCGCGCGGCCTGTAGTCTGCCCTGGCCAGATTGGTTCACACCGTCACAGAGCATCAAGGTAAAAGTGAGCGCGCGCCGGTGTCCACTCACCAGCCTGGACTTTATCACGCTACGAATTAAAGACGCTGTCTGCGATAAATTTATGTCGGTGCGCCATAAGCGGCCAAGCGTGGATACTCATCGGCCGAACATCCGGCTCGATGCCTTTCTCGATGAATCGACGGTAACCTTCTATATCGATACCTCCGGCGAACCGCTCTTCAAGCGCGGGCATCGTGTCCTGTCCGTCGAGGCGCCGTTGCGCGAAAACCTGGCGGCGGGCTTGCTGCGGCTCGCAGGATGGACCTCCGGAGACGTGCTGCTCGACCCCATGTGTGGGAGCGGAACGATCCCGCTTGAAGCGGCCATGATGGCGCGCCGGATCGCACCCGGAATGTCCCGCTCCTTCGCGTTTGAGCGTTTGCTGGTTCATGATACCCAACGCTGGGGCCATCTGCGCGAAGCCTCTCGACTGAAACAACTGGCGGAAGTGCCGGCCGCCATCTATGCCTCCGACCAGGACCCTGCCGCAGTGAAGATTGCGCAGCGGACATTTCAGGGAGCAGGAATCGCCATCGACGTTCGCCTGCGGCAAAGTGACATACTCGATATCGAAGCTCCGGCTGAACAGGGCGTGCTATTGATCAATCCCCCCTACGGAGTCAGGCTCAGCCGGCCAGAAGAACTCGATGCCTTCTATCCACAACTGGGCGATTGGTTGAAACAGCGGTTCAGCGGATGGCGGGCCTATATCTTTACCGGCGATTTGCGAGTCCCGAAATTGATCGGCCTCGCGCCTTCGAAACGCATTCCCCTCTTCAATGGTCCATTAGAATGTCGCTTGTACGAATTTATAATTGTCTCGGGATCGATGCGCAAGGCGATTCCTACATCCAAATAGCAGAGGGCAACGTCTCACCTACACTGGAAACATGAACCATGACTCGCCCCCTGTTGCTTCTTTCCACTCTGCTCCTCTTCTTGTCACTTCCCGGCTGCAGCGCCGTGCAAGGTCTCTTCGCATCGATTGCCCCACAGTCTTCGACAAATAATCACAAGCACCAATCGGTACTCGATCAGCTGACTCCTACTGTCAGAAAGGATTTCGAGCAACTGACTGGATTACATCACAGAGACCTGCTTGCTGCGCATGAAACAGTCGAGAAAGTTCCGGCGCAATTCAAACGGCGCCTGATAGTCGAGGCGCTCAAACAGCCCTGGGGCGGTCTGACGGATTTGGAGCGCCAGGGGCTCTTACTGGCTGAAATGGCAGCGGGAGGATCCATCAATCTTCCGGCCCTCCTCGATGTGCTGGAAGCAGGCATGGATCGCACCTCCACTTTCTATAAACCGGTTCCTCTGCCGACAAGCTCTTCACAAGAAGAGCTCATGGCCTTCCTGGCCGGAAGCTTGGAGCAGGCGTCGCTCCACCGAGACCACGCGCTAAAAAATCTGACTGAGGCCGAAAGGCATTTCCTGTTTCTGCATGCACAATCGATAGCGGAACACTTCCTTCCACAAGTTTCAAACCTGTCAGACCGGACGGGCGCGCGAATCAAAGCCGATCTCCGGTTTGCTGAACTGCTCGAAGGACAGGTCGATTATGCCAGCCTCATTGCAGCGGCCCAGGTCCTCGCTCGCCTCGCCAATGAGCGCTGGCTTCAGCAGGTCGCCGCGGCATGGACAAAACCCCTGCCGGCTTCCGCCGTTCCTCCCGGCGTAACCGGTGACGTCCTGTTGGTCCAAGAAACATCCTATGGACTGATTATTATTGGCGGCCCTGGACCGAATACCTATGAACTCGATAAGTACATCGGACTGATAATCGATGTGGGGGGCAACGATCTCTACCGGGGCATGATTGCATCGTCTGTAAACGAAGAGCAGGGCAATGCCGTCGTCATCGATCTCAATGGAGACGATACCTATGCCGGGGCTCCTCTCGGACTGGCCACCGGACGGCTGGGGGTGGGCCTGCTAATCGATCACGACGGCGACGATGTCTACCAGCTCGGTATGGGGTCGGGAGGCGCTGGATTCGGCGGACTCGGAATCTTATTCGACACAAACGGCGACGATGTCTACATGGGCAACCGCTTGACCCAAGGCGCAGCGATAGGAGGGCTCGGCCTCTTGCTCGATGCGGCAGGGAACGACCGCTATACCAGTCATGGCTTCGCCATTGGATTCGGTGGCCCCCTGGGCGTCGGCGCCGTCATCGATATCTCCGGCAACGACCATTATCAATGCGGCGACACTTATCCCAGCGCCTATAATGCGCAAGACGCCCCCAATGGGAAACCGGGCGATCCCCTCTATCAGTTCGACTGCTTCGGGCTGGGCGCCGGATCGGGGCAACGGATTCTGACAAAGAAAGTCGAGTGGCGGACCCATAGTTTGGCCGGCGGCTGGGGAATCTTGTTGGATATCGAAGGGCACGACCATTACGAAAGCGCAAACTTCTCACAGGGGCAAGGCTACTTTTTCGGCGCCGGGATGAAATTAGACTTGGATGGCGACGACGAGCACCATGCCGCTCGCTATGGGCATGGCGCCTCCGCCCATTTCGGGGTCGGCCTCTTCATCGACCGGCAGGGAGACGATCGTTACGGTTCCTCCGGCCCATTTTACAATGGAGGAGTAGCCTGGGACAGCAGCGTGAGCCTGATGATCGATGCAGGAAACGGCCGGGACACCTATGATTTTGACCACTCGACCGGTCTCGGTCGAGCCGACTATGCAAGTTGGGGGCTCTTCATCGACGATGGAGGGACGGACCGGTACCAAGCCACATCGGGCTTCGGAGACTCCTCGGAAAAGAGTGTCGCCGGGTTCTTCGATCTCGACGGCAAAGACACCTATAGGCCACTATCTGACGTGTTAATACCGGACAAGGTTCGTCCCGATAATGGAAAACTCTTCTTCCATCCCCAAGGTGGAATCTTTGTCGATCGCTAAAGCAAGCGGCCCTGGACCTCGAACCAAACCATATGTAAGGATACTTTCAGTTCCTCGACTCACCGTTGGAACAAGCCAACAAGAAAGGAGCACAACTATGCCGCCAAAGATTGAGATCGGTCAGATTGTCAAGGTCGTAAAAACCGATGAGGAATGGAAGAAACTCCTTGCACCGATGGCTTACGGAGTCCTGCGGCATGAGAATACCGAACGCCCCTTTACCGACAACATGCACGATAACAAGAGAACCGGTATCTATTACTGCGCGGGCTGTGACCTCCCGGCCTACTCCTCTGAGCACAAGTTCGACAGCGGTACAGGCTGGCCCAGCTTTTGGCAACCGATCGACCCCAAAGTGGTCGAATCCACTACCGATTACAAATTGATCTTTCCCAGGACCGAAGTCCACTGCGCCCGTTGCGAGGGACATCAAGGCCATATCTTTAAGGATGGCCCAAAACCGACGGGGTTACGGTACTGCATCAACGGCGTGGCGCTGAAGTTTGTGGCTGCTTAGCATGCACGCAAGCAGTCAGACTATAATTACCCTCTCAACCCTCATGGATTGGGCGTCAAGGAGAGGTGAGTGAGCCAGTTCGGCCGCCGTATTCGTCCATACGTGGAACGTGAAATTATTGCGGCATATCAAGCCGACGCACAAGGAAAGCCGGACGTTGCCTTCTCCCACCTGGAACGTGCCCATATACTAGGGCAGACATCAACAGTTGAGCACGTTCGCGTGCATTGGCACATGTTCCTCTGGAGCATTCGTCAGCGTAACGTCCAAGAATGTCTGGGTCAGCTGCTGCGCATCGTCGGCGCTGCGGTGAGCACTTCTGTCGGTCTGGTCCCGCGGGGAAATACAGGCGGCACAAACGTCAACCCCTTCAAGAGCATGCCGATTCCTCCGGAGCTTGCAGCGCTGATAGAAGAAGCGCGTACTTCGAAGCGATGACACCCATCCAGTCCTTCAAATGGCAGATCCATAAACCGGGTGTATAATACGAAAAAGCTGAAAAAAGAACTTGCAAAGAAAGACCATGATAGCTACGATTCGCGCCATGGTAAATTGCCAATCAGCTCAGAGACTCAATTCCTTCAAGCCCTCGCGAATACTAACCAGAAACGACTGAAAGCCAATTAAGGGCAAAGGCCACACCTCATGACAACCCAAACGAAAGGAGCCCCAATGAAGCCAGCCGTATCGAAAACCAACCTCCGACAGGCAGTCGGAGGTTCTTCTCTGTTGCGCAAGAGCTTTCTCGGAGCCTTAGCCATCAGCTCAGTGGCGCTGCTCTCGTCCTGGATCGCAGCGCCGGGCGCGAATGCTGGGGTATCGAACGAGTACAAACCCAAGCTTCCTTTTGGCCTGGAAGAAAGTGCCATGGTCATTCCTCCCGATAATCCCATGACAATTCAGAAAGTCGAGTTAGGCCGGGTCTTGTTCTTTGACAGGCGGCTATCAGCTGACAACACGATCGCCTGTGCGAGTTGCCACCTGGCGCAAAAAGCCTTTACCGACGGCCAACCAGTCTCCACCGGCATCAAGGGCCAAAAGGGTGGCCGTAGCGCGCCGGCATCTTTTAACCGAGTGTTCAGCAGTGCTCAATTTTGGGACGGACGGGCCGCATCATTAGAAGAGCAATCCATCGGCCCCTTTACGAATCCGATCGAACACGGCTTTGTCAACTACGACGTCATGATTGCGAAAATGAAAAAGATCCCCGGTTATAACCCACTCTTCCTGCAAGCCTTCGGCGAAGACATCACGATTGGCAACGTGGGCAAGGCTATCGCCAGCTTCCAGCGCACCGTCCTTTCCGGCAACAGTCCCGCAGACAAATTTGATCAGGGCGGGGAAGCGGGCGCCATTTCACAAGATGCCCAACGTGGCCTCCTCCTGTTCAGGGACAAGGCTCGCTGCACGAAGTGCCACTCCGGATTCAACTTCACCGACGAAAAGTTTCACAACCTCGGAATCGGCTGGGACGACAACAAGGTCGATCTCGGTCGTTACATGGTGACCAAGAATGCCGAGGATATCGGCGCCTTTAAAACCCCGACCTTGCGAGAGATCTCCCGAAGCGCACCCTACATGCATGATGGTCGCTTCAAAAATCTCAACGAAGTTGTGAACTTTTACAATCAAGGTGGCGCCAAGAATCCACACCAGGATCCGTTGATCCTTCCGCTCGAACTGACGGACCAAGAGAAGAAGGATCTCGTGGAGTTTCTTCGCACGCTGAATGGCGAAGGATGGCAGCAGGCCATAGCACCAAAATCCTTTCCTCAATAGAACTGAAACGGAGTCGGTGTCGCCTCTGGCGAATCACCGGCTCCGCCAACGCGGCATTCGTCGCATCGGTCCTCATTCCCGGCCGACGCAACACGTAACAAGCAATCAGCCCCTCATTTCAGAGTTCATCACGCGGACGCGGGC
>JANNIV010000378.1:0-48534 GCA_031405355.1 Nitrospira sp. | reverse complement strand
TTTCAATGGCGGGGTTGGTACAACAACGCCTGGCGTATGTGTACTTGCACAAGGGAGATAGGGATCAAGCCGTAAAGGCCCTCACCGGCATTTTGGAGACTCCCGGTACGTTGAACCGGGATCAGGCGCTATTTGAGTTGGCAAGGCTGGAAGAATCCCTATCGCGACCCGATGGAGCATCGGCGCGCTATCAGGAATTGATAAAGACCTATCCGAACTCTCCTTTCACCAGCGAGGCGACGATCCGGACCAAGATATTGGATACCAAGAAATCGCTGGAATCACAGCCTGCCTCGACATCAACGGCTCCGGCCATTGCCCCATCGAAGAAGAGTCCTTCATCTCCTTCTCCCTCAACAAACAAGAAAACTCCCTAGACAGCCAGGCCTCTGCCTCTGTCGGTATCCCGGATTTCGCTTGGTCCATTTTGTGGGTTAGCGGAAAGGGGAATTGAGCTTACCGGCTGATAACAAGAAAGTCGCCCGGTCGAATCGTCGGGTTGGAGAGGCTATTCTTCGTCTTGAGCGTCTTCAGCGGGATGCGAAACTGTTTCGATACTTTTCCCAGCGTGTCTCCTACCTGGACTTTATACCAGCGAGAAGGCCCGGCGGTAACAAACTGAGCCTTTGCCGGAAGCTGTGGGAACTTGTAGGTGGGGATGCGGTCAAATAACTGTTCCACTTTCGCTTTCATTCCCACCGGAACCTTTAAGTGGTAGGTCTCATCGCCGGGTGGTGTTGCGTCGCGCCGCAGCTCAGGATTTAAGAGCCGGAGCTCTTCATAGGGAATGCCGGTAACATTAGCGATCGCGCGAAAATGGACGGGTCGTGTGATGATCGCTTCATCAAATTGATGCGGTTCGGCAGATTCCTGAGTGAATCCGTAGCGATCGGGATTCCTCGCGATAATGGTGGCGGCCATGAATCGTGGCACGTACTCTTTCGTCTCTCGCCGAATCAATCGGGTCTTTGAAATCTCGGAAAAGCTTTCAGCCCTGGCCTTGTGAAGGGCTCGCATCACCTTGCCTTCTCCGGCATTATAGGCTGCCATCGCAAGCGGCCAGGCGCCGAAGAGGTCGTAGAGGTCGCGGAGGTAGCGTGCCGCAGCGACCGTTGATTTGATGGGGTCCCGACGTTCATCAACGTAATTGTCGACGCGAAGCCCGTAGACCTTGGCCGTACCCTTCATGAACTGCCAGGGGCCCGTGGCTTTGGCTCGCGAGTAGGCGTAGGGGTTGAATCCGCTTTCCACCAGGGAGAGGTAGACCAGATCGCTGGGGAGGTCAAATTCCGTAAAGATCTTCTCAACAAGGGGCCGATAGCGGCTAAGTCGGTAGAGCCACTCGCCGAAGCGACCATGGATGGCTGTATTGAAGTAGCGAATATGGGCCTGGACCGAGGGGTCCAGGACGATTGGAATATTATAGCTTGTATATTCCGTCTGATCTGCGGCACTTCGGGAAGGATCTTGCATCTGGGTTAGTTCGGCCGGGGGATTTAAAGCATCTGAAAAACGAACGGTCGCCGGTGAATTTCCTGCCGGGTTCAGCTGTATGAGATCTTCAGTCCTCGGAACCGTGCTCGTCGATGCTTTTGAAGGGCTGGAGGCTTCCGGTGGCGGGCCTTCGGTGTCGAGTGGAACCAGATTTGCGTCCGGGTCGTCTTCCTCCGCTGCGTTCTCGTCCGCAATTGTAGAGGGGGCTGCCGTGGTGGATTTTGAGGGGGTTGTAGCCTGCACTGCCATAGCAGGAACGGAGAAGCTGAACCACAGGCTGAGGAAGAGAGCCATCGGGAGGACGGCATGTTTTGGCCTGAGTGGCCTCATCAAAGAGCCGTGGCATTCAGTATTGTGGGGGAGCTTTGTCATGTTCGTGAGGCTAGATTATCGTTGGACTGCGCTCGTGTCAAGGAATTGCCAATGGTTTGATGTCCCGCCTTGGTAGTACAGAAACAGACGTTCCATCGTTTGTACAGAATAGTAAGCGGAAGCACTGGCGGTATCGAAAGGCCACAACAGTATGAAAACACGCATATCTACTAGGTTCTTCGCCTTGACAGCTTTTGGGAGGCAATGGTATCGTCCCTCGGTCCCGCGTAAGATTTTTCACGTGTTATCCGGTAGGAGGATCAGTCGATGTTGAAGCAGTACTTGCTGGCTCCCGGTCCGACGCCTGTGCCCCCCGAGGTGCTGTTGGCCATGGCGCGGCCCATGTTCCATCATCGTGCTCCCGAGTTCGATAAGGTGTTTGCGGAGGTCCGCAATGGACTCAAGTGGCTATTCCAAACAAAAAATAACGTGCTCATGCTGGCGGCCTCCGGAACCGGAGGCATGGAAGGGTCGGTGTCTAACTTTCTTTCTCCAGGCGACAAAGCGCTCACCATTAATGGGGGGAAGTTCGGGGAGCGATGGACTAAGCTCTGCAAGACATTCGGAGCTGAGGTAACAGAAATTAAAGTGGAATGGGGGCGGGCAGTCAATCCTCAAGCGGTGGCTGATGCTCTGAAAAAGGATCCGGGAATCAAAGCGGTGTATGTGCAAGCGAGTGAAACTTCCACTGGTGTGGCTCATGACATCAAGGCGCTTGCGGAGATTGTGAAGCCCTATAGCGAAACCATTCTTGTGGTGGATGCCATTACTGCTCTCGGCGTATTCGACATCAAGACCGATGAGTGGGGGATCGATGTTGTGGTTACGGGGTCGCAAAAAGCGCTGATGCTTCCGCCTGGCCTGGCATTTGTCAGCGTGAGCGACAAAGCCTGGCGGTTGGCAGAGAAGGCGAAGAACACGGCGTTCTATTTCAATTTCAAGAAAGAGCAAGAGAATCAGCTGAAGGATCAGACTGCCTATACGCCGGCTGTGTCTCTCATTATCGGCTTGCAGGAAGTGCTGAAGATGATGAAGGCGGAGGGGCTTGAGGGGCTGTTCAGACGTCAAGCCTTGCTTGCGAAGGCTATGCGTGAAGGGATGCAGGGCGCCGGGCTCGCGCTGTTCCCCAAAGAATCGCATAGCGATGCTCTCACTGCGGTGTTAGCGCCGGAAGGTGTGGATGGGCAGGCTATTTACAAGAATCTTCGGGTCCAATACGGCATGACAGCGGCCGGCGGGCAAGACCACTTGAAGGGGAAGATCTTCCGGCTATCCCATATGGGCTACATGGATCGCTTCGATATCATCATGGCCGTGGCAGCGGTAGAAATGGTGCTCAAAGGGCTGGGGCATCCTGTGAAGCTTGGTAGCGGCGTCGCAAAGGCGCAAGAAATTTTAATGGCGTAGGGATAACTAGTTGGAAAGTCTATCAAGTCCGAAAGTCCAAAGTTCCAATCCGAGAAATTCTGGACGAGAGACTTGACGACTTTCAGACTTTATGGACTCGTGACATGATGAAAATTCTGATTAGCGATAGCTTGTCGAAGCAGGGTGTAGAGCTGCTGGAAAAGGCTGGATTCAGCGTGGTCGTGAAATCCAAGATGCCGAAGGACGAGTTATTCAAGGAGATCAAGGACGCCGACGGATTGATCGTGAGGTCCGGCACCAAGGTAACCGAGGAACTGATCGCGGCAGCTGAGAAATTGAAAGTTGTCGGGCGGGCCGGATCAGGGTTGGACAACGTCGATACCCCTGCGGCCACCCGGCGCGGCATCGTGGTCATGAATACGCCGGGCGGCAACACCGTCACGACTGCCGAACATACGATGTCGATGATTTGTGCCATGAGCCGGAGGATTCCTCAAGCCACCGCGTCTGTGAAGGCCGGCAAATGGGAAAAAGACAAATTCATGGGTGTCGAACTCTATAATAAGGTGCTCGGCATCGTCGGAGTGGGGCAAATCGGCAGCCATCTCACAAAGCTGGCGCAGGGAATCGGCATGAGCGTAGTGGCGTACGATCCCTATTTGGCCGAAGAGCGTGCGCAGAAGATGGGCGTCACCATGATGCCGCTGGATGAGCTCTTCAAGCGTGCCGACATCATCTCTGTCCATACACCGTTGACGCCTGAGACCAAGGGCCTCATCAATGCGCAATCGATCTCGACGATGAAACCCGGGGTTATGATTGTCAATTGCGCCCGCGGCGGGATTATTCATGAGGGTGATCTGTTCGACGCGTTGAAGGTCAAGCGCGTGGCCGCCGCCGCATTCGACGTATTTGAAGAAGAGCCGGTAAAGGCGGATCATCCGTTATTGACGCTGGATAATTTCATCTGTACGCCGCACATCGGAGCCCAGACGACTGAGGCGCAAGAGAATGTGGCAGTCGGCATCGCGGAGCAGATCGTCGATTATTTCACCAAAGGTATTGCCCGTGGGGCGGTCAATATTCCATCTGTCTCTCCGGAATTACTCCCGAGGCTCCAGCCCTACCTGTCATTAGCCGAGCAGCTTGGGAAGTTGCAAACGCAGTTGTGCGAAGGTGGGCTTGAGCGCGTAACCGTCGAATACAGTGGGGAGGTGGCAAGTTTGTCGATCGCGCCTCTCACTATCGCCGTGTTGAAGGGATTATTGACCCCGATGATGGAAGCGCCTGTGAACTATGTGAATGCGCCCGTTGTCGCGAAGGAACGTGGGATTGAAGTGAAGGAAGTGAAGAGCTCCGATGCGGGCGATTTCACCAGTTTGATTCGTGTGCGAGTGGAGGCCGGTAAGAAATCGTATCAGGTAGCCGGCACGCTCTTTCACAAGAAAGATCCGCGCGTCGTGGAGATCGATCAATTCAATGTTGAAGTAGTGCCGGAAGGACACATGCTCCTGATCCTCAACGTCGATCGCCCAGGGGTGATCGGGATGGTTGGGAAGGTGCTCGGCGACAACCAAATCAACATCGTCCGGATGCAATGCGCACTCCAGAAGCGAGGCGGGAACGCGATGCTCATCATTGGCTCAGACGCGGTATTTCCTGACAAGGTGCTTGAGACGATCCAATCCAGCAAAGATATTCTCTCAGTCAAAGTCGCGGCCCTATCCTAACCCCGCGCGCCATCAATCAGGTCAGCCATGGTATCCGCTCCTCCGAAGCCCCGCTCTTCTTCGGGACAGGTTCCCTCGTCCCGTGAACGTTCGCTTGTTCCCGTGGGCATGGCAACGATTCTTCCTCATGCGGCGAAGCAGGTCCGCCGTCTTGAAGCGCAGTTGCTCGATCAAGCCAACCGGTGGGGTTACGATGAGATTATTCTCCCCACATTCGAGTACCTCGATGTTTTAGCCCCAGGGCTTGAGCCTGAACTGATCGAGCACTGTTATCAATTCGTCGATCGGACGACGGGGCGGACGCTGATCCTCCGTCCGGATGCCACGGCGCAGATCGCCAGGACGGTTGCAATGGGGCTCACGGGTACGGCGTTGCCGTTGCGTCTTTCCTATCGAACGTCAGTATTTCGCTATGAGCAGGAACATGCCGGGCGCGGCCGAGAAATTTTTCAGGTCGGAGCCGAGCTCATTGGATTGGACGATGTCGCGAGCGACAGTGAAGTCATCGCTTTGATGATCGAGTGTCTCCGCACGATCGGTCTTCAGTCGTTTAAAGTGTCGCTTGGACATGTGGGTTTTATTAAGGGGCTTCTGATGCGATCTGGACTGTCGCCGCAGGGGCAAAAGTTGGCTGAGCAGGCGGCTGCGCGCAAGGATCTGCCGAGACTCGAAGAGCTCCTTGCCGGCGAGCGTATCTCCAAGACTGCGGCGCGTGCCATTCGGGAAGCACCTGAGTTGTACGGTCAAGAGGAGGTGCTGGCACGCGGCCGGGTTCTCGCGGCCGGCGATCCGGCATTGGCTGTTCCGCTCGAACGGCTTGCCCAGGTATATCAGCTGCTTTGTGCGGCTGGCTACCGGGAGTCGCTGCTTCTGGATCTCGGGGAATTCCGCGGGTTCGACTATTATGATGGTGTCGTGTTCGACGTGTTTGCCGAAGGGATGGGGGCTGAGTTAGGCGGCGGCGGGCGATACGATCACTTGATCGGCAGATTTGGCCGGCCCTTGCCTTCAACCGGTTTTGGGTTGGACGTCGATCGGCTCTTTCGCACCGTAGAGTTCCCTGAGGAAGAATCGGTCTCGGCGCGAGTCGACTATCTTGTGGTTGCGCCACGCCGGGCCATGCGTCGATTGACTGCGGTTGCGGCCCAGTTGCGCCAGACTCACTCCCGAGTGGTGCAGCAGACAATGAAGGGGGGCGACGCATCGCTCGTGTCTGCCGCAATGACAGCGGGGTTGGCCCAGCGGGCGGCATCCGTGGTCGTAGTCGGCGCCCCAGGGGTGGACCATGATGATGTGCTGGTGATCGAGCCCCTCGCTGCTCATAGGCAGGGCAGCCTAACCGGTAATCTGAATCGCCTTTCGAGAAAGATGAGACTTGCCGACCTAATGGCTGCAGCTCGCCGGTCCCGGCGGCAGGTCAAGGAACGATTATGAAATCCATGTCAGCGGCTGATCTGTCACAGCCCAAATTGCCTCCTCAGAATCTAGAAGCCGAACAATCGGTTCTCGGTGCTGTGCTTCTCGACAACAGCGCGATGGCCAAGGCGATGGAGTTGCTGGTCGAAGAGTACTTTTACCGCACGTCGAATCGGAAAATCTATCGGGCGATGCTCGAATTGTCGGACGTCGGAGAAGTGATCGATCAGATTACTCTGACGGAACGGTTGAAGGCGCAGGGAGAAATCGAGGCCATCGGGGGAGCTGCCTATTTAGCAGAACTCGTGCAGAGCGTCGCCAGCTCCGCCAATATTCGCTACCACTGCAAGATCGTGCGCGAGAAGGCGCTGCTGCGAGAGCTGATCCATACTTCTACGGAAGTCCTCACACGCGGGTACGAAGGCAGCTCTTCTATCGACGAACTACTCGATTTCGCAGAGCGGTCGGTATTCGGCATCGTCCAGGGGAAACTGGATCGGTCGTTCACCCCCATTAATTCCATCATTAAGGAAAGTCTCGATCTTGTTGATAAGCTGTCGAAACGAAAAGAGCATGTCACGGGCGTTCCCACCGGATTTTACGACCTCGACGACATTACGGCGGGGCTCCAACCTTCCGATCTCGTCGTGATCGCGGGGCGGCCCAGCATGGGGAAGACAAGCTTGGCGTTGGGGATGGCAACCCATGCCGCTATCCACGCGAATGCCGTAGTCGGAATATTCAGCCTGGAAATGTCGAAGCCGCAGATCGTTCTGCGTATGTTGAGTTCGGAAGCGCGGGTCGATTCGCATGGTCTCAGAACCGGCAAGCTTCAGAAAGAAGATTGGTGGCGTCTTGCCGATGCGGCGGGCCGGCTGGAGCAGGCGCAGATCTACATCGACGATACCGGCGGTATCACGGTGCAGCAGATGCGGGGTAAGGCGCGCCGGTTGAAAGCGGAGAAAGGGCTCGACTTATTGATTGTCGACTACCTCCAGCTGATGCAGGGGCGCAGCGATTCGGAGTCCCGTCAGCAGGAAATTTCCGATATCTCCCGCTCGCTGAAGGCCTTGGCCAAGGAGCTCAACGTACCGGTTGTCGCGCTGTCGCAGCTCAGCCGCGCAGTGGAAGCCCGGAAGCCACCGATTCCCATGCTCGCTGACCTTCGTGAGAGTGGAGCCATAGAACAGGATGCAGACGTCGTCATGTTCATTTACCGTGAGGACGCGTATGACCAGAACTCCGAACGAAAGGGCATTGCCGATATTCTCGTCCTTAAACATCGCAACGGCCCGACCGGGAGAAAGGAGCTCTTCTTCCACGACCGCTTTGCGAAGTTCGAGAGCCTCGACAATCGAGAAGTCGTTTGACCCTGTGTCACCCCACTCGTATAATCTTTTTTAGCTACGCAGGTAGAGCGGCGGAAGGCTTTTAGTCTTCAGTCTGAACACCTGAATCGTTAGGCTGAAACCACCTTGAGGATCGTCCAAGTGCCCACAACAAGCTTCATGCCGAGCCAAACGGTGAGCAGCCGAGGTCGTACAGCGCGCAGTGGAGTGCTGTGTGCGCTGATTTCTTTGGTACTCGTAGCCTGCGCTGCCGGGCCACAGACGCCTGACAAGATTGCTACCCCTTCCGGCACGCCGAAGGCTGCGCCCTCTATTCATCCCCTCGATGCCGCCGCGTCCTATCATTTCATGCTGGGATACCAAGCCGAGCTTGCACAGGATATGGATCGTGCGATTCGGGAATATCAGGCGGCGTTGAAGGCAGATCCGGCGTCCCAGTCTGTGAAAGCCCGGTTGGCCGGGCTCTATTTTTCGCTGGGCGATATGCCCAATGCCATACGCTATGCGGACCAAGTGGCAGAGGGATCGAGCCAAGACAGTCAGCTGCTCACAAAGATGGCAGGTATTTTAGCGAGTGCGGGGCAAGGAGAACGTGCGGTGAAACTGTTGGATCGCGCGATCGATCTCGATCCGACTTCCGGCGATCCCTATTTCACTCAGGGTCTGTTGCTCCTGAGTCTGAAGCGGCAACCAGAGGCGGAACGGGCTATTCGAGCCGGGTTGGCACGGGCGCCTCAATCTGCCGTCGGCCATTATCATTTGGGGCGCATGCTCCTCGATGCAGGGAAAGGGGAAGAGGCTGCGGCGAGTTTGGAGCAGGCGATTGCAGTCAATGCCTCATTTGAACCGGCCTATCACGCGCTCGCCTCGATCTATGAGTCGCGGCAGGCCCAGGATCGAGCGGTCGCTGTGTTACGGAAATATCTCCAGACGGTGAATCCTCGAAACCGGGATATCCGGCACCAGCTGGTTCGGCTCTATGTGAGCGCAAAGGATTATCAGGGCGCCAGGAAAGAATTGAACGATTTGCTGGCAGAAGATCCTGCGGATCTCGATGCGCAGCTTCGTTTGGCGCTTCTGCATGGGGAAGAGAAGGACTATCCCAAGGCTATCGATCAACTGACCAAGATCCTCAAAGCGCGTCCGACTGAACTCAAAATAAGAGATTACCTTGGCTTTCTTTATGAGGAGTCCAAGGACACGAAGATGGCTATCGAGACCTATACGTTTAACGTGCAACTTGAGCCCTCCTTCTACGAAGGACATCTGCATCTCGGTCTGTTGTACTATCGGTTGAAGCAATTTCCTGAAGCCGTCACACACCTGACGAAGGCCATCACGATTAATCCGAAACAGGCCGAAGCCCACATCGTGTTGGGATTGACGTATTTCCAGAAGGATCAATTCGACGAGGCGGCCAAGGCGTTGGAAGAAGGTATCAATCAGAATTCCAAAAGCGCCGATTTACACTTCAATCTTGGCACGGTCTACGACAAGCTCAATCGGTTCGATGATGTCGTGCGTGTCATGGAGATCGCGATCAAGCTGGATCCCCACCATGCCGATGCGCTCAACTATCTTGGGTATAGCTATGCAGAGCGGGGAGTCAAAATCGATCAAGCGCTTTCCTTGACCAAGCGGGCCGTCGCGCTCAAACCGAGTAATGGGTACTATATCGATAGCCTCGCCTGGGCCCTGTTTAAATCCGGTTTGTTCACTGAGGCTCTAACCGAGATAAAGCGCGCTGTTTCTCTCGCCGGGGATGACCCGGTGCTCTATGAGCATCTCGGGGATATATACGCCAAACAGCGGAATCTCTCAGATGCCCGCGAGGCCTGGCTCCGAGCACTGGAGCTTGACCCTTCCAATATTAAGCTGATGGACCGATTCCGTGACCTGGGGATGGGCGATCCAACGCAGGAAGAACGTATCCAACAGGCCAAGCAACGTGTATCTGAGAAGATACGCGCCCAGTAATACATCCAGTTATCTCATCCCTAACAGAAGTCCTGAGTTATCCCTTTTATCCTCTGCTCCAGCTTGATCTCAACTATAGCTATCTCCCTGAGTCCTCTCCGCTGCACTTGCAAACCTGATTCGGCTAGGTACCTCACGCCAAATAATTGTTTTCACTGACTGTTCGTCTCATGCAAGTGGCGAAGTTCACCGATTTCCCTTCTCCGTGGAAAGAGTCAGGGAAGGTGCCTGGTCCCGTACAGTTGATGACAAATATTGGCTGATTGGAGAAAAAGTGGAAGAGGTGACCCTCGCTTTGGTCTGCTGCATGGCGGGAGAAGAGTCATAACTGCTTGATATTTAATGGGGGCATGACTCTCATCGCTTGACTGCATAGCGGGCATCGAATCTGCTTTAGCGCATAGGTAACGAAATCGGATGTGAGTTCCGATGAAGAAAGAAGCAAGGGTGTGAAAGGGGCGAAGTGAGTGAACCATCAACAAGGAGGCGGTCCGATGTGTAAACAGTTAAAAGGGCAAAAGGGTTTTACCCTGATTGAGTTGATGATTGTCGTGGCGATCATCGGGATCTTGGCGGCCATCGCCATCCCGAACTTTATCGCCTATCAGTCCAAATCGAAACAGTCCGAGGCGAAGGTGAGCCTTGGAGCGATTTTCACCTCGGCCGTGGCGTTTGCAGCCGAGCAACCCACAACCACATATGTCGCGCCTAATATTCAGTCCATCGGATGGGCACCATCCGGAACACCGCGATATTCGTTCTGGTATCAAGTAACCGCCGCACCCCTGTTTTTTACCGGTAGCACTATAGGTAATATTGCAGGTTGTGACCTTAGTGTAATGCCGCCTGAAACAGTCGCAACTCAAACAGCCTTTACCGCCTCGGCTAAGGGGCAGGTCGATACGGATGCGACATGCGATGTGTGGACCATCAATGACTCGCGACAGTTGACTAACGTGGCTGGTTTCAACGATGTAGCCCTTTAAGCAAGGGGAGTTAAGCAGGTTCCAAGAAAGGGGGGAGGGGCTCCAGCGGAGTCCCTCTCCTTTTTTCGTATATATATCTGGATGCTGTGCGCTAAAGCCAAAGTTTCTTGACGGATGCCTTCGTCCGATTTAGCGTAACTTGGTGTTCTATCGGAGCCGGTGAGAGGCAAATGCCGTGTCTCGTACCCATGCAAACTGGGTCGAGCACTATTCTCCTATTGTTTTACCGAAGGTCTTGCACCGCTAGAATTGAAAAACTCAGCGAAGGAGGGGCACGAAGCAGAGGCCAGCGCTAGGTATCATTGTGAATTGGTTCAGATCATTCAAGCGAGACGGTGGAATGCCCAAGGAAGTCAATCTTTCAACATTCGATACTGGAGTGCTTCAACCTTTCTGCGCGTTGAAAGAACGAGGCCATGCTTCACAGAGAGGGCTGAGCGAAGTAGGGATTCTCTTCGCGCTCATGGTGTTTTCCCCGCTGATCGAAGGCGGGACAACCCACCTTCCAGTCTTGATTATTCGTCTCCTTCTTGTTGCCGGACTAGCCCTATGGGTTTTCCGCTCTTTTCAATCTGGGACCATCACTCTCTGCCGGATTCCCATGCTGCCTCTGGCTGCAATGTTTGTTGGAATATCGGGTTTGGGGATCTTTCGTTCTTCGTATGTAGGCGCGTCGATACAAGGGGTCGTAGGGCTGCTCATGTATGCCCTGCTCATGCTTCTGCTCCTTCATCAACTTTATACCCGCTTTTCCTTGCGTATTCTCGTGTTGGGTATCGTGGTGATGGGATTGATTGAAGGATTGTTAGGCATTATCCAATACGGGTGGATGGGGGAGGCAAGAGCCAAGGGGACGTTCTTCAATCCAAACTTTTTTGCCATGTATGAAGCCGTTACGGTTCTCCTCACGCTCGGCCTGCTGAGCTCGATGAAATGGGCAGACCATGGGTGGGCGGAAAAGTGTTTGCTTGGAGCAGCCCTCAGTGTATCGCTGCCGGCATTTGTGATGGCCCAATCAAGAGGGGCATTTCTCGCATTCCTCGTGGCGTTGTTGTTCTTAGGGCTTTGTCGATCGTGGAAGCTGGCGGTGCTTCTCCCCCTCGTGGTGGTCTTGGGAGTGATCATCTTGCCAAATCCAATTAAGCAACGTGCACTGGCAGTATCCGATCAGGATCCGTACGCCTATACGAGATTTGAAATCTGGAAGAGTTCCCTTGATCGAATCGCGGATCACCCGTTCGGGACGGGATTAGGAACCTATAAATATTTATCCTTCAAATACCGTTTTCCTATTGAGGGTGAGATTGTTCGATATGAAAAACGAGCTGAGTCTGCCCACAATGAATATCTTCAGATGGCTGTCGAATTGGGGGTGGGAGGGCTAGCCTTGTTTCTTGTTGGTATTGGCGTTTGGGGATGGGATGTGAAAGGAGCGCTGCAAGGCGGGCTCTCATCGTGGGAGAGAGGGGCTGTCGTGGGGTTGTCCGGCGGTGCTCTTGCCATTTTGGTGCATGCTTCTGTGGACTCCGTGTTTCACGAACCGGCGCTGGTCATACTTCTGATCCTGTGCGGGAGTCTTGTTTTAGTGTTGAAACGACTTAATAGTCCCAACCGTACCCTTACATGGAACATTCCGTTTCCATATCACCCAGTTCGACTTGGCTTGGTAGTGCTTTTGGGGGCGGCGACCACCTTCCTAATTATTCAACCAGCGGCCGCTTGGTTTGCTTACGAGCAAGGAAATGTCGCGTCACAAAGTGGCCGGAGTGAACGCGCGTGGGAGTGGTATCGCCGTGCGACTTTCATCGATCCCGGAACGACTGCATACAGAGACGCGGTTGCCAGAATGAACGTCACGCAGTTTTATGCCTCCGGCGACCCGCAATGGCTCCTTCAGGCGGTGGAAGAAATCGAGATATGTCAGGAGCTGAATCCTTTGGATGGCCGGATCCCGTCTCGTTTGGGGATGCTCTATCTGTTGCTCTCGGAGCGAGCTACATCTAATGAACAGCGAGCTGATCTTATCGCTCGTGCGGCAGAATCTTACGAAGGAGCAATCAAGGTCGATCCGTTCTCACCGTTTAACTATCTGGAGCTAGGGGAAATTAGGTGGCGGCAAGGACAATCTGAGGAGGCGCAAGTATTGCTCGCGAAGGCCGTTACACATGAGCCAAATTTCTTGCCAGCACGGGTTCTTCTTGCCAAGCTTGCAGCACAGGTTGGGAAGAGTGACATCGCCCTCTCACAGTATGCGGCGATTGAGCGTATTCAAGGACGGTATAAGGGCCGAACAGTAAGCCCACTTGAGTCTCGATACTTAGATGTGCGCAGCAATTTTCACGATCAGTCCCTGAATGAGTAGAGCCATCCTGTCATGACCTTTCTAACTCGGCATACGGTTCTGGCGATGGTCGGGCTCCTTCTTGTGTCCGGATCATATCTTATGCAGGTACAACTCGATCAGCTTCGAGGCGCTGCTCCAAAAATTCAACGGTTTGCGTTCCTGCCTCAACCCGAAGTCTTGAAAGTTGCTTCTCTGGGGTATCACTCGGTAGTTGGGGATTTCATTTGGCTTCAAGCCATTCAGGCTATGGGTGAGAATAAATTTTCAGAAGAAGCTGGCCGCTGGATCTACCGAGCGTTAGATGTCGTGACAACACTTGATCCTCAGTTTGTTCGAGCATATGAAGCCGGAGGCCTTGTGTTGTGCACCGTGGTGGTGTTGCCGAATGAAAGTAACGCGCTGCTTGAAAAAGGCATGAAACACAATCCACAAGTCTGGACGCTTCCATATTATATGGGGATTAACTATTACTTCGAACTTGGAGATGACGCAAAGGCAGGCGAGTATATCGCCAAAGCTTCGCGTCTTCCTGGAGCACCGGCGTTTCTCCCAGGTCTGGCAGCTCGGATGTATGTATCGGCGAAGGCGCCACAGAACGCGGTCGAGTTGTTGGCCTCGCTGTACGAGCATGCAGCAGAGGGCGAGGCGAGGCAAGTTTTGGAGCAACGGTTGAAGGAAGCGATCGTAGAACGAGACCTGCAGATGCTTGAAGCCGCCATTGTGCGGTATCGAGACCGTTTTTCATATCCGCCTTTCCAACTCGAGGACTTGGTCGTGCGAGGGGTTCTAAGCGCGCTCCCACGTGATCCGTTCGGGGGGCAGTATCTGTATGATCCCTACCTTCAAGTGGTGAGCAGCGGATCGGTGAAGGAGAGGCTCACAATCAAGAGACACAGAAGGGGATGATGAAGCCACTACGAATAAAAGGTTTAACGAAAGAGTATCGGACTGGGTTCAGCCGCCGATCTGTGATGGCGCTTGATCACCTAAACTTGGAAATAGAGGAGGGAGAAGTCTTTGGTTTTCTGGGGCATAATGGAGCTGGAAAGACTACAGCGATCAAACTTCTCATGGGATTTGTCTACCCTACGGCAGGGGAAGCGTGGATTTTGGATCGTTCGATTCGTGATGTGGACGTCAAGCAGTACATCGGATTTCTTCCTGAATCACCTTTTTTCTATGAGTACCTCACAGCTGAGGAATTTCTTGTATTCTACGGTCAATTGTTCGGAATGGGTGGATTGGTGCTTGCCAAGAAGATTGACGAACTCTTAGAGTTGGTTTCAATGACGGATGCCCGGCACCGTCCTCTTCGGAAATTTTCAAAAGGGATGCTCCAGCGGATCGGCATTGCCCAGGCGTTGATCAATGATCCGAAGTTGGTAATTCTTGACGAGCCGATGTCCGGATTAGACCCCATCGGCCGGCGAGATGTACGAGACATCATTCTTCGTCTCAAGCATGAAGGGAAGACTATTTTTTTTAGCTCCCACATACTGCCTGACGTCGAGATGATCTGCGATCGGGTCGGTATTTTGGTCAAGGGACGTCTCAAGGCTGTGGGGACAGTTCAGGAAATCGCAGGAGCCTCGTCAGTAACCTCCATCGAGCTTGTCGTAGAAGGTCTTTCTGAAGGAGCGCTTGCAGGGGTGCAGGGACTGGATACCACACTGATACGACGAGGCGATCATGTGTTGATTAAATTGGACGATGAGGCGAAAGTCAATGGATTGCTCGACCAAATTCTCAAGCACAAGGGTCGAGTCGTGTCCTTGCTCCCACACAAACGGTCGCTGGAAGACCTTTTTCTCACAGAGTCTGGGATGAATCGCACATGAAGCGAATTATCGTGATTGCCCTCAACACGTTCAAAGAGAATCTTCGAGATAAGATCCTCTTTAACCTGGTTTTTTTCGGCCTGATGTTGATTGGCAGCTCCGTTCTCCTTGGTAGCTTGACGATTGGAGAGCAGGCCAAGCTCATGAAAGACCTAGGCTTGGCCAGCATCAACGTCTTTGGGGTCTTGATTGCGGTCTTCGTAGGAATCGGGCTCGTCAGCAAGGAAATCGAAAAGCGAACGATCTATAGCATCATTGCCAAACCTATTCCCCGGTATCAGTTCCTTCTTGGGCGGTATTCAGGTCTTGCACTGACGCTGTCCGTGAATATCGCCATCATGGCTGTGGGGTTTATCCTCGTTCTCCTGCTAGGGGGCGTCAGTTTGGATATAGGGCTTATTAAAGCCATTGGACTGATCTTCCTGGAACTTCTCGTGATTGTCGCCGTGGCCGTCATGTTTTCGACCTTCACCACACCCACCTTGAGTGCGACGTTTACGTTAGCCATCTATGTGATCGGGCACCTCACTGGGGATCTCAAAGTGTTAGGTGATAAGTTGGAGGATCCTCTGGTTAGCGGAGTACTCAATGTCCTCTACTATGCCCTTCCAAACCTTGCAAACTTTAATGTCAAGAGTGAAGCGGCACATGGTATTCCCATCTCTTGGAACTACCTTCTTGTTACCGTGAGCTACGGGGTGGCCTATACCGCATCAGTGATGGTAGTTGCATGTATGATCTTTCAACGGCGCGATTTCAAATAGGGAAATGGTCGATAGATTATTGAACAGGGCGGAATGGCCTAATCATCCTGTCTGCGGCGAGCGATTATTAACGTAGGGCTATGTCTCACGCCTCTGTATGAATGAGACAACTCCACACTCTAGCATCTGATCACTTCCGCGAAGGCCTCAAATGCGTTGTACCTTCGTGGATAGCCAGGGGTTGATGCGTCTTGTCTGCCTTAAGATGTCGAAATAATTTGCAAAATTCGCGCAGTCAGCGTCAAATTGATGTGCAATTAGGAACATTACTGGCAAAGGCAGGAAGTGCTCATTTCCCTGGAATCTTGGCGAGGTGGGTGGCCTAAGGCTGTAGAATTGTTGTTCCACTTTTATTGTTCGGTCTCTGTTCCCAAGACAACGAAAAATTGAGGTCGAGACTTTCTGACTCATTGTGGTTATCAATTTAGCGGTGAAAAGCTAGTTACCTGCGTTTCGGCTGACGAAATGCGCACATTTCTCGGTGCTTTATAGAGGGCAGCAGGGTGTTTTTCTCGTTTGCATGCCTAGCGCGGTTGCGATGTAATTTGATTCTTCAGGTGAAATACAGAAGCGATATCGGCAGACGGGATGGGCGGTGTTGTGGGCTCTGACACAGCCTGTTTTAACGGTCACGGTTATGACCGCGGGACTCTCCATATTCGTCAAGCTACCTGCGCAGAAGACGCATCCGACTTCTTATTCGCCTGTAATGCTGGCTGCTGATCTGGCTCTTGGTGGCCAAGAGGGTTTTTACCAGCCTGCCCAGTATCATTGCGAGAATGAAATAGGTCGAGAATCTCGATTTCTCTCGGAGAGAATCCGGAGTTGAGGGATAGGGCAATTTTAGCAGCCTCAAATATCAGGATGTGGGTATAGGGAAATGGTCGTGAACGGGCGAATACTGATTCGAGCTCTAGATGTGGGCCTGCTATTCACGCTGGCAGGATGTGCCTATATCATTGCCACGGGTCGTCGAATTGGCCGTCTGTGGAGGGGGTGGAATACTGGTGTTCTCCTTGACGGATGCCCCAGGAGGATCGTGTTCCTTATTCACGATCTTGGTTGCGGAGGGGCGCAGCGGCAGTTGGTGTTATTGCTGAAATATCTTGATCGAGCGCAATGGCTTCCCGAAGTAGTTGTGATGGATATGACCGACCCATTCTTCGCGCCGGAACTCGAACGACTCAGCGTGCCGATCGTACATCTACAACCGCATCGTATATTCTGGAGCAGTGTCGTTTGGTGTCTCGTGAAACATCTCGTGTCGAAACCTTGTCACATTCTTCATAACTGGCTGCCTAACTCGATTCATGCAGGCGCCATCGCAGGGACGATCGTTGGTGTTCCAGTAATTATTGCTTCGATGCGCAGTGAGTCCCCGGACTGTGGGCCTCAGAAGGTTGAACGATGGCGTCGCGCGATTGACATGATTTCCGCCAGATTGAGCACTGTTCTGTTAGGAAACTCGCAAGCTGTATGTGAAACAAACCAACTGTGGGCACGTGTCCCAAAAAATCGAATGGAGACAGTGTACAACGGCGTGGAAGTAGATTCTGTTCCGGACCTGGCACATTCCCTCCGCGATCGGTTCCGAGCTGAAAAAGGGCTGCCAGTTGACGCGCCGATTGTCGGAATCATTGCTCGCATCGATGAGGATAAAGATCATGCGACCTTTCTCCAAGTAGCAAGGCACGTACATGCTAAGAGACCTGATGCGCGGTTTGCCATTATTGGAGACGGCCCGCTTCGAAGTGATGTGAGCGAGGCGATTACGTCTGGTGAGATGTCAGGATACGTGTCTATGCTCGGTCGCTGCGATGATGTGCAGCTCATGATGCAATTGTTGGACGTCGTTGTGTTGACCTCTGTCTCAGAGGGCTGTCCCAACGTGCTGATCGAAGCTGCGGAGTTAGGAGTGCCAACTGTGACTACGGCTGCAGGTGGAGCCGTCGAATTGGTCGTGGATGGTCAAACAGGATTTGTGGTGCCATGCAAAGATAGCTCGGCGATGGCGGATAGAATAATTCAGATTCTTAGTAATCGGAAAATGCGTCACTCGATTATCCAGGCGGCGCGCTCCCGAGTGCGAACTCAGTTTTCAATGAGTAAGATCATGGGGCAATTGGAAGATGTATACCGGCGTGCAGTAACGTGTGCAGATGCAAGAAATGGGTTCGATTCACCCACTCGTGTTTGCTTTGTACTTTCTCAAGTTTATGGGGTTTTTCGCCCTCACCCAGATCGAGTGTTTGGAGGGGCGGAGGTGCAGGTTGCTAATTTGGCCAAACAACTCGCTCGAGGAGGAGGTTGCGAAGTTTATGTGTTAACGGGGGATCATCAGCGGAATGGTAGGGAGGAAATCGACGGTGTTACAGTTGTATTAGATCCTTTTTGTGGCCCTTGTCACTCCCACTCCTCGGATCCTCCGGATTCCTTCAACGAGCATCGGGAGGATACTGCCAAATCGAAAATAGTGGAATGGGGCTATCAATGGCTCGCGTGGTGTCCACATCCACTCGCTACGCTCTCTCGTTCCTTTGTCCGGGGAGGTGTTATCTGCAAAAAGGTATTGCGTAGAGCACTGCCCATCGACTGGTGTGTGCACGCTGCCCGTAGTCTAGTGTTGATGCTTAGATGGGTCCGTCTCTTGCGTTCCATTAATGCGGATGTTTTCGTTACGCGCTGCGCAGGAACATCTGTGGGATTTATTCAAAGGGCTTGCTCACTAGTTCGGCGCCCCTTCATTTATATGGTGGCACATGACATGGATGTGTCGGGGGATTATGTCGCCACTTATCCTGTTGAGGGAGCGATGTTCGAAAGAGGGCTACGCCGGGCCGATGTCGTGGTTTGTCAAAATGAGAGGCAGGCAGATTTGCTGTTGAAGCAGTATCGTCGGCAGGGGCATGTTATTCCATCGTTGTGCCCGTTTGAGATTATTGCCGGCCCGGATCACGGCTCTCGTGAATCTGTTATCTGGATTGCCCGAGTCGACGACTGGAAACAGCCTGAGTTGTTCATTCGGCTTGCAATGCGGATTCCAGACCAATCATTCGTGATGGTGGCAGTGGCAAGTCAAGTGAATCCCACACAACTGGAGAACATTTACAAAGCTGCCAAGGTTATCCCGAATCTTAAGCTGTTGCCCGCAGTGCCATTGCATGAAACGGGAAGGCTGTTCCGAGAAGCAGCTATCTTTGTTAACACGTCAAAGGTGGAGGGATTTCCAAATACATTTCTACAAGCGGCGGCATCCGGAACCCCGATTATTTCCTGGGCGGTTAATCCAGACAACATGTTAGATCGGTACGAGATGGGATTTTGCGCACAAGAGGATTGGTCCCGTTTCGAGCAGTCGGTTCGATTGCTCTGCCGCGATAGCGCACTGCGTGCACGCATGGGGGAAAACGGTTTGCAGTATGTGCGACAGCGGCACAATCCAAACCTCATCGCGCAGACCTATCTGAAGCTTTTTTCCGATCTCCGATCGGGGAGTATCCCCACGGTCTTTCGTGATAGCGGCAACGGAACTCCTGACAGGTCTGCCTTGGAGCAGCCGACAGAGCCGAATGTCTTGTCACCTGCGAAAGCAGATTAATGCGATGAAGTGTCTACTAAGCAATAATTGCATGGAAACCAAATGCATGATCGTTGCCTAAGCGTGAATGCAAGTGGGCTTTGGACTTGAGGGGCAAAGCATGTTCCATGAAGGGCCGTGCCGGATTTTTAGTTCCGTCGTCATTTCGAAACTGTAGCACGGGGTTATCAAGATGTCTTCATGCTGTAGAGCTGAGGCTAAGATGCCGTCAATAGTTATGCAGTAAGTGTAGATATGCTTGTGTTTAAGCGCCGGACGATTTTGCCCTAACCAGGGGGGACTATCACTCACGTGGAACAGGGGCCTGCCTCTATCGAGAAATTCAGTCTCGTTCGTCAGCACCGGCGGATGTTGGCGAATATGAATTGTTATCTGACCGAAAAATCTCGGATTCTTGATTTCGGGTGCGGTTCTGGAGATTTCGTATATCAGTACCGAGACGCTGGATTCGACGCATACGGGTTTGATATCAGACCCGCTGTGGTCTACCGGGCACCAAAGGATGAAAAGTTTTTCGGTTTTGCCATGACAGGAAAGGCAGCCAATATCCCTGAGTACGAAGTTAATTTATCTTCGTTCAGAATTCCGTTCGAGGAGGGATTCTTCGATTTCGTGTACTCAACCTCGACCCTTGAACATGTGCAGGACCATGAGCTGGCTTTCGCTGAAATTGCGCGTGTGTTGCGGCCCGGCGGAGTGGCGATCCACACGTTCCCTTCACGGTATATGCTAATCGAACCGCACATATATGTTCCGTTAGGAGCCGCAATTCAGAATTACTATTGGTTTCTTTTCTGGGCTCTTCTCGGGATCCGCAACGAGTTCCAAAAACATATGGGCTCAGTGGCTTGTGCAGAGATCAACTTGCACTATTCCAAGACGGGGTTGAAGTACATCAAGATCAGGGCTCTCAGGGGACTTGCCCTGAAACATTTCAGCCAAGTCGAATTTATTCCACATCTATGGAAACTTGGGGATGAAGGATTTGCAACGATGTGGGGATCACTCCTGCTGATGCCGTGTGTCCACCGGTATGTTCGCTGGCTGTACAACCGTTGCTCAACCGTTGTGTTGTTCTTGAAGAAATAGTCATGGAAATTACCCTGCATCTCAGGAGCTGACGTAAACGCTATGTGTGGAATCGCCGGACAGATCAATTTTGACAATGAGCCTGTCATGCCCCAGCGGGTCGCAGCCATGGGTGCCAGTCTTCGCCACCGCGGACCTGATGATGCGGGGGTCTACGTGCATGGGTCGGTCGGCCTTGCGCATCAGCGGCTGAGCATCCTGGATCTTAGCTCTGCAGGACACCAACCCATGTCGAATGAAGACGGTACGATCTGGATCGTCTTCAACGGCGAGATCTACAATTTCGAAGAGTTGCGCGACCGATTATGCGATCGCCACACTTTCCGTTCAAGAACGGACACGGAAGTCATCGTGCATCTCTACGAAGAGTTCGGACTGGACTGTGTGGCCATGCTGCGCGGAATGTTTGCCATAGCCATTTGGGATGCACGGGAGCACCGACTTATCCTGGCGAGGGATCGTGTGGGGAAGAAGCCCTTGTACTATGCTCATGGCCGAAACAGTCTCACGTTTGCGTCAGAGATTAAGGCGCTGTTGGTAGGAGCTCCACCACGAGATGTCGATCCTGTCGCAGTGCATCACTATTTAACCTTTCAATACGTCCCAGCGCCATGGTCGATTTTTCAAGGAATCAAGAAGCTCCGTCCCGGCCATATATTGGTTTGCGAACACGGAACATGTACAGAGCGAGCGTATTGGGCAGTGTCCTATCGAGAGAAGCGTAGAGGCCGTAGCGAGCTGGAATGCCAAGAGGAATTTCTCTCGCTGTTACGTGATGCCACGAGGTTGCGGCTTGCCAGCGACGTTCCCTTGGGAGCTTTTCTGAGCGGAGGATTGGACTCAAGCGCGATTGTGGCGCTTATGAGCCAGCTGACCAAGCAGCCTGTAAAAACATTCTCGATCGGTTTCAAAGAGGACGAGTTCAACGAATTGCCCTATGCGCGTGAAGTGGCAAAAAAGTTTGGCACGGACCATCATGAGCTTATCGTTGAGCATTCTGCGATCGATATACTGCCCACATTGGCTAGGGTCTTTGATGAGCCATTCGCTGACTCCTCTGCGATTCCTACGTACTATGTATCACAGCTAAGCCGACAGTTTGTCACAGTGGTTTTGAACGGAGATGGGGGAGATGAATTGCTTGCCGGCTATCCGAGGTATCACGTTTCGGCATTCGATCGTGCAATGTATGGATTGTGCCGTATATCTACGCAGGAGCGCATATCTAATATTATCCGGAAATTGCCTGTGCGGGGCGCCTTGCTGGCAAGGGTAAAAGACCGACTCGAACGACTTTGCCAACCCTTTAGCCATACCTATCTCGGGCGGGTCTGTTTTTTTGGCCCTGAGGAAAAGGATGACTTCTATTCTTCCGAATTCAGAACCGCCATACAGGGCAATGACTCTCTTGACCTCCTGATCGACTGGTTCGAAAAAGCGGCAGCAGAGAACTTGCTTGATCAGTTGCTGGGTGTGGACACGATGAGTTATTTGCCAGATGACTTGTTGGTTAAGGTGGATCGTGCAACGATGGCACATGGTCTTGAAGCACGGTCTCCATTTCTGGATCACCATCTCATCGAATTCTGTGCTGCTCTGCCGACAGAATATAAGATCAGAGATGGAGAGGCCAAATATCTTTTAAGAGCGGTGATGAAGGACAGTCTCCCGCCGAGCGTCCTTCATCGGCCGAAGATGGGTTTCGGGGTGCCAATCGACCAATGGTTTCGTGGGAGGTGTCGCAACATTGTGGAAGACACCCTGCTGTCTTCCCGATGCCTGCAGCGAGGGTATTTTGACCCTGACAAAATCCGACGCATGGTTCTTGAACAGCGCCAAGGACGCACGAGTTACGGGTCGCGTGTCTATGCCCTCCTCATGTTGGAACTCTGGCATCGGGAGTATGTGGACCGACCAGACTGGAGTCGAGTAAGTCGAGAGGAAGAACATGCCATCGTGTAAGGAGACTGCCCGATCGACGGTAGCCGCTTTACTCTGGGCGAAACTAAGGTGCAGTTAAACCAGCTTCGCGTGATATATGCAGTACCGATCCGCCTCAAGAAAATTGTGCCGCTCATTGGTGATTATCCGTATCAGGTCAAACATCCTAAGTCATGGCACCTTTAACATGGCGGGATGAGCACCGAACAGCTTGAACACCTCTGCAGCATTGGAATATGAAATTGAATGGATCGGTGATGAGATGATCAATCCTTCGAAGATGGCCCGATTGGTCCTCAATCTGGCATGGCTTGAATTTAAGGCTCAACGGAAGGACACATTTTTGGGGTGGGGATGGATCGTACTTTGGCCCGCCTTGCAAGCCGGAGGCCTCCTCCTTGTGGTGGGTATTCTTCGAGGTGAAACAGGAGTGATCAGCCTTAGGACGATGCTCGCGACATATTTGGGCGTTTTAGTATGGAGTACCGCTGTCGGTGTCATTATGGGCAATCTTGGCATCCTCCAAACGCATCGAGAAATGATCGTTCATATTCGGTTTCCATTTATCGTATTGCCGGTTATTGATGTAACGGTAAAATATTTGGTGTTTCTCACTCAACTCCTTATAGGTGTGGGTTTATGGCTTTTCCTCGTACCTCACGCCACATGGGGGCTCATGCTGGTCGATGTTATGGTGTTTGTCGTCATATTTTATCTTGCATTAATTGCAACGGCCTGGATTGTCTCTCTCCTCGGCTTGGCTGCTCCTGATCTTTCCTTCGTTCTCCCACCACTATTCTTGTTTCTACTGACGTTATCGCCGATCTTTCACTCAGGCCAAGAAGCACTGTCGCCTTTCGTTCGGTATTTGAACAACGTGAGCCCGCTCTCTTTTGTAATCAACTCTTGGTATGCCGCAATTGACGTTCATGGGATAGGTTCTCAATTCCCATGGGTATTGTTGATAGCAGCGGTTATCGCCCTGGCAGGCGCGTACAAACTCGCAATGGCTATGTATCGTGAGGTCGCAAAAGTTTTATAGGGCCGGGGTAGGATCTGTTCAATGTCAATACCGGGAACGATAGACGTCAAAGATCTCGTAGTCGAATATCCTCTGTATCAGCACGTGATCTGGGACCGGTTTCGTGCACTGATCGGGATCGTTTTCCCCTCTTGCAGGCCACCTGTCAGACGAGTATTGAACCGTATTTCGTTTTCAATACAACCGGGCGAGACTGTGGCGCTCATAGGCCGTAATGGAGCGGGTAAGACCTCTCTCCTCAAGGTGATATCCGGTCTTCTGAGCCCAACGGCGGGAAATGTGCAGGTCAATGGACAGCTTATGGCGCTGCTTGCGATGGGTATTGGGTTTCGTCCTGCCTTTACGGGCCGGGAAAATCTTGTGTACTGCGGGCTTCTGCTTGGCCTTGAAAAGCAACAGATACTCGAACTCATCCCTGGAATCATCCAGTTCTCTGAATTAGAGACCTCAATTGATCAACCGTTCTTTACCTATTCATCGGGGATGAAGGCACGGTTAGCATTTGCACTCGCTGCTGCTGTGCCCGCGAATATCGTCATTCTGGATGAGACGCTCGCGGTCGGAGATTCGAAGTTTGTGACCAAGTGCTATAGGCGACTGCGTGAAATTGAGAAGTCAGGAAAGACGATTGTGATGGTTTCTCACCAGCTTGGTGAAATTGCAAGGCTTGCATCGCGAGTGGTCGTTCTTGATGGGGGGGAAATCGTGCATGACGGCAATGTGTTGGACGGGCTGCGGGTCTACGACGGAATTCTTGCAGATGCTGTGGCTGGCGAGGATAGCCGGTCTGGCCGCTATGGACTCCTCCATGTCGCAGTGAACGTCTATAACGATCGCGGGGAAGAAGCAACGCATGTGAGAGTGGGACAGCCAGTGAAGGTCGAACTGACCATCCGTAGCCCTGGTGATATTGGACATCAGTTCGTAGTGCTCCGGCTGACCGATATTGAGCGTGGGCATCTGTGTTCCTATTTGATGCCGAGTCGATGGGAAGTTCTTGGCCAACAAGGGGTTGTAGGGGATGACAACATCTTTATGGGAGCAGGGGAAACAAGAGTTATCTGGGCGATCCCACACTGGGTGGCCGGTGAAGGGTTCTATTCTATTGATGTCTATCTTGGGCCACCTACAGATATTGCAACTCTTGATCTCTCTCAAGGGCATTTCTGGACCGGCGTGAGTAGGTTGGCGGTGCGCTATGACAACGAATGGCTCAGGGGAAGTTCAACTGCGGTAGAAGTTCCAATCAGCGAGGTTCGTGTGAGCCGCGATTATATAGTTTCAGATGTGGGGGTCGGTAAGTTGAGGGAAGTCGAGCAAGTTGCAGGAGGGCAATCTCGTGCCACAGACTGAAAGTAAAGGGGATACTCGACATCGGTTTTACCAATTGTACGAATGATAACAGCATTAATAGTGTTTGATCGATCGCGTGATTGAGTATGTCGCAGCCACCAGCTTCGCTGTGCAGAGGTTTATCAGCCGCGAAGTGGCAGTCAGATGTCACTGGAGAATGATCAGTGCATAGAGTGCGGAACATTCTGCATCGTCTTATGGGTACGCATCGCGTGCTTGATTCGACAGTGACAACCGCTCTTGAACCTATGCAATGCACCGCGCTGCAGGAGCAAGCGCAAATTTGGAAGAAGGTGAAGCCTTTCACTATGGTTCCTGAGCCGGCAATTGAGTTTCTTGTCGAGCAGGTCCTCCGGCTGATTCGCGAAAATGTCCCTGGCGTACTGATGGAGTGTGGTGTGTGGCGGGGAGGGTGCAGTATGGCCATGCTGCTAGCTCAGCAGGCTGCATTTGGCCGAATAGAGCGCGCAGTGTATATGCTCGATAGTTTTCAAGGATTGCCGCCTGTCACGCCTCGTGACGGGCCGTTAGCTCGACAATGGCAGGATGGAGGCGACCCAGGAAATTTTCTGGACAATTGTAAAGCATTTCGGATCGATCTCGAGCGGGCTCTTGCTGATATGCGGTTTGTAGACGGTGATTTTAAAATCGTCGAGGGTTGGTTTGACCAGACAGTTTCCCAAGTAGCGCGGGAGGTAGAGCCGCGCTCTATTGCACTTCTGCGTCTTGACGGCGATTGGTACGATTCGACGCGCTGTTGTCTTGATTCGCTTATGCCGCATGTCTCGGAGGGAGGCGTTGTAGTAATCGACGATTACTACGCATGGGATGGGTGCGCACGAGCGGTTCACGACTATCTTTCCGGTTCGGATGCTGCGTACCGGATCCGTTCGTTGCCAAATTGGTACGGTGCCTACTTTGTCAAAAAGGGATGCCGGAACAGGTTTGATGAATTATGAACTACCGATTGAAATCTGGAGAATTGATCAAATGGACTCCTGACCTGGTAGGGAAATTTTGGACGGGCGTATCAAGATCGCGTTTGTCGGAGATGAGTAGTTCTCGGAGCTGTGCGGGGCGATTGCTTGAGTTGATAGAGCCGTACTTGAACTCGCACAGCCGATATCTAGATTACGGAGCGGGCGACGGGGACCTTGTTACCGCCATGGTGAGCAAGGGTTACCGTATGGCGGCGCATGAACCAAATCAGGATCGGTTAGGCAAGTTGCACCTTTCTGTTTTGGAGCATCCTAACTTTCTGGGAGTAGTGGGGGGGGACAGGCAGGAGCCATTCGACGGAATTTTCATGGTCGAAGTTATAGAACATATTCTTGAGCCTGAAGTGGAGGAGGTCTTTCGCCAAGTACGAAGCTTGCTGAAGAGGGGCGGGCTCCTCATTATTACAACACCCTTAGCCGAAGATCTGGAATTGAATGCGGCCTTTTGTCCTTCATGCGAAATCCTGTTTCACCGATGGCAACATGTGAGGTCGTTTACGATAGAAACACTGACAGAGTTCATGGCTCGGCAGGGATTTTGTTGTGAATGGCAGCGGGTCGTAGACTTTTCTCTCAATCGTTTCATGGTGGAAGAATTGAATGCCATGAATGCTGAGATCGACCGGCTGCATGCTCAGGTCGCCCAGTCTTTTTGTGAGCGAACGAAGCGTTTCTTTGGCGGGAAGACGGAGCACCGAAAGCGGTATCCCAAAGTATCGCTGGAGGAATTCCCGAGCAACATTGTGTATGTCGGTCGCCTTGCCTAGGCCGTAGGTGATGTATGTTCTCCATCGAATTTCTCAACGAAGTTCGTAATTATGAAATCGGGAAGATTGCGGAGCATTTTCCGCTCGGTGCAACCATGCTTGAGATCGGAGGCGGGACAGGTTACCAGGCTAAGCAGTTGGCGGATCGTGGGTACTCGGTCTCCTCCATTGATGTCTCAAATTCAAATTATCGGGACAATCAGGTGTTTCCGGTGCAGACCTATGATGGAAAGAGATTCCCATTCAAAGACAATACATTTGACTTGGTATTTTCATCTAATGTGCTCGAGCATGTCTTAGACCTAGACCAACTTCATCAAGAGACCCAACGGGTGCTTAAACCCAATGGCTACTGCGTCCATGTGATCCCGACATCCGTGTGGCGGTTTTGGACTTCATTCACTAATTATGTGGAGTTGGTACAACGCCTGGGGCTACTGTTGCCCGCTCTGATCCCTGAGTCCATAAACCCGCATGAGGTTCTTCGTCCGCTCCGTGTCGCAAAGAGAGCGTGGGAGCTTGTACGCTACTACGCCGTTCCTCCTCGGCATGGTGAAATCGGGAATGTTGTGTCTGAGCTCTGGACTTTCAGCGCCCGCCATTGGCTCCGCCATTTCACTGCGCACCAGTTTGAGATCCTAGGCCAAGAGCCGCTGGGATTGTTTTACACAGGGCATATGGTTCTAGGGGCTCGTTGGTCCATCCCTTCACGTCAAAGAACTGCCAGGCTGCTGGGCAGCTCATGCGTTCTGTTTAAGCTAAGGCCGCGATCGTCCTGACGGGCATGTGAGTGGGGACTAGTTGGTGGCCATGCGTATGCGCAGACTGCCCGCATCGCCGCCTTCATATCCGCGGAATCTAGTATGACATTGAAAACGATATGAGTGGCGATTCATTGACAGTACTCTCACAAGAAAAGATGCCGGTGCTCAAGGTATGTCTTATTTCTCCGTTAGGGTACGGTTTGTATAACCCTGATAGCCGGCTCTCGTTTGGCGGTGCGGAGGTGCAGTTCTACTTGCTGGCCAATGAGTTGGCAGGCGATCCCGCGTATTCCGTGTCTGTTTTGACGACGGTAAGTGAAAATCCAGGCGTTGAGGCTTGTGGTGAGCTGAAAGTATTCAAGCGTCAGGGGCAGCGTCGTACGGACCGGAAATTGAAAAGAGGAGTTCTTAATCGAATCCAGCATCTCTGGAGCTATTTCGAGGCGTTTAAGGAGATGCGGAGGCAGTTCATCGAGATCGATGCAGATGTGTATTTCCACGCCGGTGCGGGGGTAGAAGTGGGAGCTTATGCGTTAATATGCCGACTACTCAGACGACGATTTCTCTTTTTTATAGCCTCATCAGCAGATTTGTGGGAGCCTTACGGGAAGGTCGAAGGCCCTCTTAAGTGGCTGTTTCCTCTAGGAGTTAGGGCGGCCCATGAAGTCGTCTGCCGATCTTCAGAACAACAAGATCGCTTGCACAGTCAGTACGGTCGAAAGGGTGTATTGATACGTACCGGGCATCCACACCCGCCAGCCCGTCATGTTCCCAAGTCCTATGTGTTGTGGGTTGGAAGAGGGAACCCACTCAAGCGGCCAGAAATGTTTCTAGACTTGGCCGCACGAATGCCTCATCGCAGGTTTGTGATGGTTGTCGCGCATGAAGATGCGCATCTCGATCTGCTACAGCAAGTGAGGGCACGGGCTTCGATGCTAGACAATCTTGATCTCTACGAGGACGTGCCTTGGAGCAAGATGGACAACTATTTTGCCCGCGCACGAGTATTTGTCAATACATCAACGTATGAGGGATTTCCGAATACATTCGTGCAAGCAGCTTTGCACGGTGCGCCAGTGGTGTCATGGCGGGTAGATCCGGATCAGTTGCTCTCTACCGGGCAGCTCGGACTCTGCGCAGGAGAGTCTTTTGATCGGTTAGTCGACTTGGTGCAAGGCCTGTTCGAATCGGAGTCAGGCTGGAGCACTCTGAGCGAAGGGGTGGAACGCTATGCGTCGACCCATCACCTTCTTTCAGTTTCTGTGGATGCCCTCAAAATATTGCTCGGTTCCTCGATCTATCAGCCTATTCCCAAGCTGAATCAGGAACTGTCGGCATGACGACACTGAGGTTATGTTTCATCGGCCCGGCAAATAACGTGACGTTTCGACGCTGGGTGGAGTGGTTTACCGCTCGCGGGCATGAGACGACGGTGTTGACTGTTGAGCCAACACGGGAAGTCCATCACTTTCGGCAGATAGACATCAGCTGTAACTACGGCGGGCGAAAGCTTGGACGATTAGTATCAGCAATTCGTTTGGCTTCTGCCGTTCGCCGGCTATGCCCGGATGTTGTGCATGCCCATTACCTAAGAGGATTGGCATGGGGAGTTTCACTGGTTCGGTTCTGTCCGATTGTGGTCACCCCTTGGGGCAACGATGTGCTGGAAGAACAGGGTGCCTTCAAGGAATGGTATAGCCTTCCCCTAACCAAGAAGGTGTTCGCCGCTGCAAATATTGTAGCTGTGCATTCGAATTATATGGAGGGTCGGATACGCCCTCTGCTTCAGAATGGGGTGCAGGTGGTTCGGATCAGATGGGGTATCAATCTCCAGACATTCAGGTCAGGCCTAGATGTCGAAACGCTTTGTCAACGATGGAATATCGGTAGGGATCAACCGATTATTTTTAGCCCTCGATTGGCCCAGCCGTTCTATCGTCATGACCTCGTGGTTCGAGCCTTATTTCTTATTAAAAGAGAGAGCCCTCGTGCAGTCCTCGTGATCGCAGAACAATTTCCAGATCCCGAATACTTATGCGAGCTGCGAACGTTGGTTTCTAATCTTAACCTAGAAGACCATGTTCGGTTCATCGGATCCATTCCTTACTCTGATATGCCCCTGTGGATGAATCTGGCTCATATCATGGTCATGGTGCCACAATCTGATGGTATGCCGAATACGCTCTGGGAGGCGATGGCTTGTGGTGCATTGCCGGTGCTCAATCGACTCCCACAATATATTGAAGTCATTGAGGATGGAATTAACGGTCTATTAGTTGAGCCTGAACCTGAGGACATGGCAAGGGTAATACTCCAGGCTCTAGCGACCCCTGAGCTGAAAACCAAGGCCAAGATTCGAAACCGTGAACTTGTGAAAGCAATCGCCGATCAGGATCAAGAGATGGAGCGAATGGAAGGCTGGTACGGGAGTCTCAGGGAAACATGGCGAGAGCATGTGGCTGCTGGAAGGTGATTTGTGCGTGGAACTGCAGGAATAACGCACTTTAGTTGGCAGCAGGTTAACGCGAAACTGCTCGAAGCCATAACCCATCCTCTTGAACATCGAGGGCTTGACGAAGAGGACTATTTTTCGATCACCCGTCGCAGCTACAGAAAACATATAAGCGATATTGCGAAGGTGAGCTAGAGATTGGACTCAGTATCTGGCGTGGTGTGACGTTGGAATGATGACATCAACAGTTCTCCGTATAACAAAGATGGAAGGCGATGATCAAGGGCCGCAAGCTGAATGTCTATTGAGTGAACCTCTTCTCTCCCCGGAGGCAAATAGCTCCCCATGCAAGGCCACAGTGTTCTTAGTGACGGTTGGTCTTGGAATTGGAGGGACCGAAGCGCAGCTAATGGAAATTGCCGAGCATCTTGACCCAGAGAGATTTGCCGTGACGGTCGTTGCTTTGAAAGGTGAGGGAGCGATAGCAGAGGAAATGCGTAAGCGAGGGATTAAGGTGGTAGCGCTGAATGGGGCAGGCAAGATGGACGCTCGAGTGTTTTCCCGGTTCTTCTCCCTCGTCCGTGCGGAGCAGCCTGATGTTATACATTCCTTCCTTCCGCTGGCGAATTATGTAGGGATGATCGTCGGTCGCATGTTGGGGGTCTCGGTTTTAATCGCTTCCTACCGAGGTGTGGAGCAGCAGAGAAGTAAGTTCTGGGTCTGGGGCGATCGCCTGGTGGTTCGCTTAGCACAGGCAACGACTTGCTGCTCAGATGCCGTTCGTCAGTCTGTGATCGAAGGGTTTGGAGGAGATACCAGTAAGTTTATTACGATCTATAACGGGATTGATGTCGAGCGGTTTCATCGCGTCTCGACTCTTACGAAGTCAGACCTGGGGTTGCGGGAAGGTATAGCAACCATCGGAACGGTATGTCGCCTCGATGAGCCGACAAAGGGACTCGCGGTATTGCTGAAAGGAATAGCGCAGCTCAATCAAATATCTGATATCCCGCCATTTCAGCTCCTTTTGGTCGGCGATGGACCGTCAGCCAATAGCTTGCGTCGGCTCAGTGAGGAGTTGGCGCTAAACGAGATCGTCGTTTTTGCCGGTCTTCGGTGCGATGTTGAGCAGATCCTTCCTCTGCTCGATCTCTTCGTGCTCCCATCATTGAGTGAGGGATTCGGAATTGCTCTTGTCGAAGCAATGGCTGCTGGTTGCCCTGTCGTGGCAACGGCGGTGGGAGGGATTCCAGAGGTCGTGCAAACAGGGCGTACAGGGACGTTGATTCCTGCTGGAGATTCAAAAGCTCTCACAGCGGCATTAGCAGATTTGCTCAAGGATCGATCCAAGGCTAGAGTTTTTGGGAGAGATGGGCAGCGGTGGGTTGGCACGCAGTTTGCTGTCTCCACAATGGTGCACCATCACGAGAGTCTCTATGAACGGCTCTTGCACGAAGCTGGTGTTTGTAACGGGCCGATCCCGAAAGTGATGGCTCGGGCATGATTCTTTTCACGCTGACATTCAGTCTGGCTTTGTTGCTCTCGTTGTATGGTGTCCCAATTGCCAGGCAGGCAGCGTTGAAATACGGCATTGTGGATGCGCCGGATGGCCAGCTGAAGCATCAGCGGGAGCCGGTCCCGTACTTTGGCGGACTCGCGATTTATCTCGCCTTTCTGATGAGTTTGGCCTTCACCTTCGAGTTTCGGCACGATGTCCTTGGAATTGTTCTAGGTGGAACAATTGTTGTGATGCTCGGTCTGATCGACGATTTCGGCGTGCTGACGCCTTGGACAAAGCTTGCCGGCCAACTTCTCGCTGTCTTTGTATTAATCAAGAGCGGCATCAGGATTGAGATCGCGGCCTTGCCTGACTGGGTGGACCTAACGTTGACGGTGCTCTGGATGGTGGGCTTGATTAACGCCTTTAACCTGCTTGATATCATGGACGGTCTCTCGGCTGGGGTAGGGGCGGTGAGTGCAAGCTGTTTGCTCATCGTAGCCTTGCTGCAAGGAGATCAAACGATTGCCGTTATGCTTGTCGCATTGATTGGAAGCCTGCTGGGGTTTCTTAAGTACAACTGGCATCCTGCGCGGATTTATATGGGCGATACGGGCGCGATGCTTATCGGGCTACTGCTTGGGGCGATGGCGATGATTGGGAAATATCCCAGCGACCATCCCCTCTCGCTCCTCACCCCGGTGTTTATTGTAGGGATGCCGATTTTCGACACGCTGTTTGTGATGTACATTCGTTATCGGCGTGGACTGCCCATCTTTTGGGGGAGCCCAGATCACATTGCCATTCGCCTGCGCCATTGGGGGCTGTCAGTGCCGCAGATCGTGATTACGAGTTATGTGGCAACAGGGATCGTGGGAGCGATCGGCCTTGCGATGTTGTCAGTCAGCCTGGAAGTGGGGTGGATACTCTGCGCCGGGACAGTTGGCATGCTCTTGCTCGTCACGATGATGCTGAAGAAGATGGATGTCCGCCAGCCTGAGCAAGCTGGCATCGTACCCACACAAAGCGGAGGAACAAAGGCCGCATGATTCTCATCGTCGGCGCCGGGTTAGCCGGCCTCAGTACTGCCTATCATCTTTCAGGCCTTCCCTATCGCCTCTATGAGCGGGAGCAGGAGGTCGGTGGTTTATGCCGTTCGTACAAGAAGGATGGCTTTACCTTCGACTACACCGGGCATCTGCTCCATTTCCGCCAGGCGGAGATCAAAGCCTTGGTGGAAACGCTCTTGGAAGGGAAGCTCCAGAAGCATGCCCGTAAATCATTCGTCTATTCCCACCGGACCTATACGGAATACCCATTTCAGGTCAATACATTCGGCCTTCCGCCCGACGTGGTGCGGGAATGTTTGATGGGGTTTATCGCGACACTCACGAATCAGCAAGCCGGCCCCCCGCCCCAGGATCGATCGTTCAAACAGTGGATTCTCGATAATCTCGGCGAAGGCATGGCCAAGCATTTCATGGTGCCGTTCAATGAAAAGCTTTGGCAAGTCTCGCTGGATGAACTGACGTCAGATTGGGTGTCGTGGCTGGTGCCGAAACCGGAGCTGAAGGACGTAGTCAATGGTGCCTTGGGTATCAAAGACAAAGCCTTCGGCTATAACCCGTCGTTTCTCTATCCTGCGAGCGACGGCATCAAAGTGCTTCCAGAATCGTTTGTGCCAGGGATCGACGGTATCACGCATGGCGCGGAACTTGTTGAAGTGGACACCAAGCGCCGTCGCGCCATCTTTTGTGACCATGCGAAGGGCGGAACGAGAGAAGTACGATATGAGTCGTTGGTCTCTACGATCCCGATTCCTGAGCTGGTCCGTCGCTGTCTTGATTTCCCCACTCCATTGAAAGATGCGGCGGCTGCGTTACGCTGGGTCTCAGTCTACAATATTAATTTAGGGGTTGGACGAGAGCAGGTCTCGGATAAACATTGGATCTACTTTCCGGAGGTGGAGTATCCCTTCTACCGCGCAGGATTTCCCATGAACTTCTCTCCTTCATTAGGGCGCCCTGGTTGCAGTTCGATGTATGTTGAGATGTCGCACAAGCCGGCGGAACACCAATCTGCAGAGCAGTTGATCGACCGGGCACGTGCCGGCCTGGAACAGGCAGGCATCCTCCGCCCGGACGATGAGTTGGTGGTGTCGGATGTCAAAGATCTTCACTATGCGTATGTCTATTTCGATCATCACCGTGCGAAGGCGATACCGGCTATCCTCGCTGAACTTGAGCGCCGGGGAATCTATTCGGTCGGTCGCTACGGACGTTGGGAACATACCTCCATGGAAGATGCCATCGGGCAAGGGAAGCAAGTCGCTGAGCGTCTGAGAGATCGTTACTCTCATAAAGCCTCTGCCTGAGGAGCGTAGCGTGTATACCGTTTGTCACATCATTACCAAACTCGAGTTGGGCGGGGCTCAGAAAATCACGCTACGAACGATGGCGCATCTCGATCGATCAAAATATTTTCCAGTTCTCATCGTCGGAGGTGAAGCAGGCGAGCTTGATGTAGATGCGACCAGCATTTTGGGTAGAGAGCTCTATCGGGTTCCATCGCTTGTTCGAGCAATCCGTCCTCTCCAGGATGTTAAGGCATTCTTCTCATTGACAAGGTTATTGCGAAGGATTCGCCCTATGATTGTCCATACCCATAGTTCCAAAGCGGGGATTATCGGGCGCTGGGCGGCGCGGCTGGCAGGCGTTCCAGTGATCGTTCATTCCGTTCACGGTTTCGGGTTTACACCCACTCAGCACCCTCTACTCAAGCGATTCTTGACCCTAATGGAAAGATGGGCGTCGGCATATACGCAATGGGTGTTTACCGATTCGGAAGCGAACAGACAGCAAGGGATCGCTCTGGGTTTGTTCACAGGGGATCGATCCTCGATGCTGCCTCCGGGGATCGATCTCCAAGCGATTCTGGCTGTTCGGGTCAATTGTGACGACAAACGGCATAGTCTCGGTCTTGATCCTGCAAAGCCATTGATCGGCATGGTTGCTCCTTTCAAACCCCAGAAGTCCCCGCTTGATTTCGTTCGTGTGGCCTCGCATGTCTGTCGGCAACGGTCTGATGCACATTTTGTCATGGTGGGGGATGGCGAACTGCGCCAAGCGGTAGAAGAGGAAATCCGTCGTCTGGGGTTGTCGCAATCGATTACGTTGACGGGATGGCGTCGTGACGTTCCTGAGATCATGAAATGCTTGGATGTCTTTCTTCTCACATCTGGATGGGAAGGCCTTCCACGAGTATATCTAGAAGCGCTTAGCTGTGGAGTGCCGGCTGTCGGAACCTGCGTTGATGGGGCAGCAGAAGTGGTAATCGATGGAGTGAACGGGTTTCTGAAGGAACCCGGGGATGTTGAGGGTCTTGCTGATCGAGTCCTATGGTTGTTGAACCATCCTGAAGAAGCGAAGGTGATGGGGGCACGAGGAATATCGTTCTCGGAGAAGTTTGACTGCTATGAAGTTGTTCGTCAGCAGGAGTACCGGTATGAATGGCTGGTGGCAAACATGCAAAAAGATGACTTGCCTCATGCGCCAGAGCGTGCTACACACCTAAGTAGGTAAACAATTGATCAGCCATATGTTAGTGAGGTTTATATGGATGTGCCACTCTTAGATCTTAAAGCTCAATATCGAACGATTAAGTCAGAAGTGATGCTGGCCATAGAGGCTGTCTGCGACGAGCAGGGGTTTGTGCTCGGGCCTCGCCTCACGGCTTTTGAGGAGGCGACGGCGCAGTATATCGGTAGCCGCTATGCGATCGGTTGCGCCTCTGGAAGTGATGCCCTCTTGCTTTCCCTTATGGCTATGGGAGTGAAGGCTGGCGATGAGGTCATCACGATTCCGTTCACGTTTTTTGCTACGGCAGGCGCGGTTTCACGGTTGGGCGCGAAGCCGGTGTTTGTGGATATTCAGCCGGATACGTTCAATATCGACCCGGCACTCATGGAACGAGCGATCACGCCTCGTACGAAAGCGATCATTCCCGTTCATCTTTTCGGGCAATGTGCGGATATGGCTGCGATCAACGAGATTGCAAAGCGGAAGAAGCTGTACGTCATCGAGGATGCCTGCCAGGCGATTGGGGCCAGCCAGGGAAATAAGCGCGCCGGGATCCTTGGAGATACCGGGTGCTTTAGTTTTTTTCCTAGCAAAAATTTGGGCGGCTTTGGGGACGGGGGGCTCATCACGACCAACGACAAAGCCCTCGCCGACTCCATGGCCATGCTCCGTGTTCATGGGAGCCAGGTCCGCTATCTTCACGAGGCAATAGGATTCAACAGCCGATTGGATGCACTCCAGGCCGCCGTGCTCCAGGTCAAATTAAAGTATCTTGACCAGTGGACCGAGGGACGTCGACGGAATGCCGAACGGTATCGGCAGTTGTTCGCCCAGACGAAACATGCGGACCGCGTGACGTTGCCGCCAACGGCGCCCGGCAATTTCCATGTCTATAACCAATTCACTGTGCGAGTGCCGAAGCGTGATGAGTTGCGCACCTTCCTCAAAGAGAAGGGAGTCGGCTCGGAAGTGTATTATCCTCTCCCCATGCATCTTCAGAATTGCTATCGCGATTTAGGGCATCAGAAGGGATCCTTCCCCCTGTCAGAGCGGGCGGCTGAAGAGGTGATGTCTATTCCAATCTACCCAGAGTTGACAGAGTCCCAACAGTCCTACGTGGTCGAGATGATTGCGGACTTTTATCGGCGCGCCTAGGGGATCTCGAAAAAAACGCAAGTGCGCGACATTCGAGAACGGCGTGACCCGAAGTTCGAAGTTCCGGGTTCGAAGTTCAGGAAACCTCGAACTTCGGACCTCGAACCGTTGTCTGTCTCGCCCGTTCCGCCAGTCTGGCTCAACTATCCTGATAGAAGAAGGAGACCATGATGAGATCGCTAACCTGGGGAACCCTGTTCCTGCTTTCCTTGATATGGAGCAATGTGGTCTCCGGCAAGGAGTTGTCCCCCCGTGAGATTTACGAACAAGCCTCCCCAGCCGTGGTGATGGTGATGGGGCATGCAGATGGCGGCAGGAAAGGGAGTGGCGGAACCGGTTCGATCATTCAGTCGGACGGACTGGTGCTCACCAATGCTCACGTTGTAATCGAAGAGCAGACCGGGAAACCCTTCGCTCGCCTGTCCGTATTTCTCAAGCCGGCCCGAGTCACGGGAGAGTCAAAGAGCGATCTCTCCCGGATGGTCCGCGCCAAAGTTCTGGCCTATTCACAGCCATTGGATCTTGCCTTGTTGGAGCTCGATGGCGTGGCTGAACCGCTGCCTGTCGTCGATGTGAGTGAGTCAGGTCGGGCCAGAGTCGGGGATCGAGTGGTGGCCATCGGCCATCCGGAACAGGGGGGGCTGTGGACTCTTACCACCGGGGTGATCAGTGCCGAGGTCGATAATTTCAACGGGGTTAAGGGCAAGCATGTCTTTCAAACTGAGACAGGGATAAATCGTGGCAACTCCGGTGGCCCGTTGCTCGATGGAGAGGGACATATGGTCGGGGTCAATACGGCGATTGCCCGCGTGGCCTCGGATGGCCTTCCGATCATGAGCATCAGTTTTTCATTGAAGTCGAGTGTCGCGACACAATGGTTGCGTGAGCAAGGACTGGGGGCAGAGAGACAGGGAGGGGGTAAGGGGGTAAGGGCGGTAACCCGAATAGATCAGACAGATCTGATCGACCAGCCGGCCCCGTCAGTTCAGCCTCAAGCCAAACCAGCCCAGCCTCATCCATCCGATCTTTCGCTCAGGCCGACGATGAAACCAGATGTGGCTCAGCCGGTTCAGGCTCGTCCATATAATCTCGACGAGTTAATCAGTGATCGTACGAAGGCAGAAGCTGACCTCGACAGCATGATGTCAGAGATGCGAGGAAAGATGAAGGGGCGATAGAATCGAGAACACCGTCTGCTATGTCGTAATGGCCCCTTCTGAGGCAGACGAGACATGTCGCGCGTATTTACCCATCACGCCTGAGGTATAGCGAGGCATCGGCTGTTTGACCTTCTTAAGCCGAGCCTTGATCTCTTTCTGCGAGAGTTCCACGGTCAACGTCCGTTTGGCGATATCGAAGACAATCATGTCTCCGTTCTTCACGGCGCCGATTGGGCCGCCTTTGATGGCTTCCGGTGCGACATGGCCTGCCATCAGTCCATGAGTGGCGCCAGAGAAACGTCCATCGGTGAGCAGGGCAACGGAGTCGCCCAGGCCTGCGCCAACGATGGCCGCCGTCACGCCAAGCATTTCTCTCATGCCTGGTCCGCCGGAGGGGCCTTCATACCGAATCACCACGACATCGCCTGCTTTGATTTGGCGGGATTGCACCGCGACAAAGGCATCCTCTTCCCGGTCATACACCTTCGCTGGGCCACGGAACGTCATGATCGAGTGCCCTGCCACCTTCACGACGCAGCCTTCTGGAGCAAGATTTCCCCGTAGAATCACGAGCCCGCCGGTCTGCTTGATCGGATTGGACAGTGGCCTGAGGACTTGCTGACCGGATGTTTCCTTGGCATTATTGGCTTCCTCTCCAATCGTCCGGCCAGTCACGGTTGGTTGAGCTGCGTGTAACAGGCCTGCATCGAGCAGCCGCTTGGCGACCAACGTGGTCCCTCCAGCCGCATAGAGGTCCGAGGCGGTAAACCGTCCACCCGGCTTCAGATCGGCGAGCAATGGCACCTTCCGATTAATCTTGTCGAAGTCGTCGATGCTCAGTTTAATGTTGGCTTCGCGCGCGATGGCGAGCAGATGCAACACCGCATTCGTCGAGCCGCCGGTCGTCGCGACCGCGGCAATGGCATTTTCCAACGATTTCCTCGTGATGATCTGGCGGGGCCGCAGGTCTCGCTTCAGCAGATCCATGACCATCTTTCCACACTCGAAGGCCACGTCATCTTTCCGCTGATCCATGGCCGGTACCCCGTTCCGTCCCATCGGTGAGATACCGAGGAACTCGAACGCGATGGCCATGGTATTGGCTGTGAACTGGCCCCCGCAGGCGCCGGGGCCGGGGCAGGCATGGTCTTCGAGATCTTTGAGTTCAGCATCAGTCATCTTGCCGGCCGCATGTTTCCCGACCGCTTCGAAGACGTCTTGAATCGTCACGTCGTGGCCTTGGAACTGCCCCGGCATGATCGAGCCGCCGTAGAGCATCACCGACGGCAGGTTTAGGCGCGCGAGGGCCATGACGGTGCCGGGAATCGTTTTGTCGCAGCCTGACAATGCCACCACGCCGTCAAACAAGTGTCCACGAGCCACGAGTTCGATCGAGTCGGCAATCACCTCTCGACTGATCAACGAAGCCTTCATCCCTTCGGTCCCCATCGAAATACCATCCGACACGGCGATGGTGTTGTACTCGATGGGAGTGCCGCCTGCGGCTCTGATGCCTGCCTTCACCCGTTCCGACAAACGACGCAGGTGGAAGTTGCAGGGCATGATTTCGATCCAGGTGTTGGCGACACCGATGATCGGACGAGACAGGTCTTCGTCGGTGAATCCAACGGCTTTCAACATCGCGCGGGCCGGAGCCCGATCGGGACCGGCCAACAGGTTGCGGCTTAAGAGTTTTAACTCCTTCGGCATGACATCCCCTTACTGGATCACACGACTGTACGATTATGCTTGTTGGAGGGGTAGTCCCTTCAACATGCCACCCTTATGCGGACTGTCTTTCATCGGGCCGCCGGTACCGCCATGAGGGTTGCCGTAACTCTTGCCGGCATCCTTGTGCTGCTGCATCACTTTCTCATGCTCGGTCTTTTCCTTGGTGCGCTGTTCCGGAGTCAACAGGGCGTACACATCCCGGCGAGCCTTAATGGAGACCATGCGTAATGCGACTTGCAGATCTGCGCTCTGTTTCAACTTGGCTTCGATCGCTCCCAGGTCGGACTTCTCTTCTTCAGTCAGGGATTTCAACTCGCGTTCTGCCACCTGGATGTCGGCTTCGCTCTTGATACGTGTCTTGTCCAGGTTGAGCTGCATATCCTTGAGTTTCGTCACTTGCTCTGCGGTGAGCCCAAGGTCTTTTTCGTGCTTGAGCAGATGCCGGATCAGCTGGCCGGTGCTGTTGTGCATCATGCTCTTGCCATGTCCACCCATCGAACTATGTCCGCTGCCTCCGTGCCCTTCCTTGCCGTAGCCTGGCTCATTGGCCCAGACAGATGACACCCCAACGGACAACGCAAATACCGATGCAATGGCCAGCGTCACGATTGTTTGTTTTCCCTGCTTCATGCCTGCCTCCTTAGGTTGACCGAATGTTGTGCCGATTAAACAAGAATTGCACCGCGAGTGCAGCCGGCAGCTCCATCACGCAGGTCATAATTTTCTTCACGAGCGATGTAGCTTGCCAGATCGATCAACACAACGCAAGCCACCACCACCACCACTCTACGTGTCGAAGCCTTTCCCCGAGATCAGCGTAGTTCGCTTCTTGAGTTGTGACGGAGGGGCTTACTGAAGGCTGGGTATGTGGATGGCCCTATACCAGCGTTTCGGCATGAAACACACGCATGGACATAATTTCTCACGCACTCAACTCTCTGCGCCATTTCGTTGTGAGTTCTGCGGTGGGCCGGTAGTTTTTGAGGGATGGATAACCCCTGCAGCTGCCATGACACACAAGACAGGCATGATCGGTAGTCTGAATCGGCTGTAGGCCTCGGGCCCACTGCTTAAAAAGAGCACGTAGAGTACTGTGAAGAGCAACAAGGCCATTCCCTGGCTAAGAAATCTTCCACGAACGAAGAGCCGCAGTATGCCTAGGTAAAGAATGATGAGAAAGCCAACACCATATATCCAAGAGCCGAAGGCCATGGTCCAGTGGCTATACGAAAATGTTGAAAAGTCTCCCTTGAGGAGGGACTTTCGCAATTCCACACTATCAAGCCCGAAAAGGTGGGACAGATTCGATGGCCCGAAGAGACTAGCAATCACTCCCTTAAGCGTGGTCCAGAGAAAAAGAGCAGGGTGCTCTACGATGATTGCCACTGCGTATTTCCCCTGGCTTTCAAAGAACCGTGTCGGGGATGCAGCGCGGAGGTCTGGGGGAATCGATTGGAAATGTTCGACGGCAAGATGTTGCTGGGCATCCTCGATACTCAGATCGTCGAGGGTTGCGACAATTGCTGCAGCTTTTGCAACAAAGAGATATCGGTTCTTCATCTGACTGAACTCTATCGACCCCGTTTGCACATAGTTATGTAGTTGCCAGCCACCGGTGAGAAGGGCGTAGAGAGAGAGAAATATAAGAGCCGATTTGGTTGCCCGCCGCCAGCCGATGGTTGGACATGTCATTATGAAGAAAATAATCGGAAATATGAATCCCAGATAGTAGCTCGTCGGTCGAAGATAGGTCGAAAGCGCGAGACTGATGCTGGCACCTGCGGACCAATGCCACCGGGATGGGTTTTTGAGGGCATGGAGAAACAGGAGTAGGCATAAACTGACCGTTGTAGTGAAGGCGGTCTCAGTTAATAGAACCTGTGTGTGGTAGATCGACACAGGGTCCGCTGCCAGCAAGAGGGCAGTGAGAAGGCCTGCTTGCTCATGAAACAAGAGAGCAGCGATTTTGAAGCCAATGAAGATTGTCGCGACACTAAGGGCGATCTGTAGGAAGACAATGATGACCGGTTGAATGCCGAAGATTCCATAGAACCCGGCGAGCATCAATGGGTAAGCGGGAGTTCTTAGAACTTCCGGCTCATAAGGAGCTTGTGGCGATTGTGAGAACGTACCATGCTGGAGGAGATTCAGTGCGAGTCGGTGATATTCCAAAGAGTCGGAGTCTCCCCAAAAACCGTTAGGATGATAGGCCATCACCAGGACACTCAGCACAAGCTTGCTCGTAACCGACAGGAACACCGTCACCAGAAGGAGTTGACGGAGCCGTTCCTGATTGGTGGGCAGCAGAAACACGAACCTTTTCAGCAGAGTATCCATAGATCTATAGGCCAACGGAGGGACCTGAGTATGATTGCCATCGAGAGTATGTTTTAATCCTAGCCTAAGTTATTCGGGGTCCAAGAAATTGCTAAGGCGAGGAAGAAATTTCGAAAACATACACGTTATTTTTCGAGAACACCGTTGTCATGGTCCCTGGTAATTGTTTGAGGCGTTGGTCGTAAAGGGAAGCATTTGGCCCACTGAATGCGAGAACCTGATAGCTGTCATGTAGGCGTTTAAACTCTCGAGTGTTGAGTATCACATGTGTAAAGCCCTCACTGCGGAGCCTGTCTCGAAGCTCCTCAGGGGAAGCCGATTCTCGTATCCATTGAGTAAGAGGGTGTTCATGATATGGGTAGGGAGCCAGAATGGTCCGATCGAAATAGAAGGGCCGGGACTCACCAATGAAGAGTAGTTTGGCGTCAGCTGGAAGATGTTCCTTTGCAAACATGGCAGCCTCGTAATGGTCGACTGTTCGCTTGGCATATTCGGCGCCAGACTCTTGTCCAAGAGCGACTTTTTCCGATGAAAACACCAGAGAATGCATGGACACAAAGCGAGATGTCCCCCAGGTGCCCAGCGCCGTCAGGATGACGATGGTTATGGCGAAGATGAATTTTGGAGTTTTGGTAAGCAAGGCAGCAAGCAGGCTTAGGCCAAGCATCAACGCAGGAGCGAGAAATCTAGTGGTTGTCGAGGTCATGACCCAGATGGTCGTGGTAAGGAGGGCAAAGAGACCGACCGCATAACATTGACGACGCCGGGCTTGATCGAGGTGCGAGAACACCGTCCAAAGGGGAAGGCTCAATATGAAACAAACGGCAACAACGGCGAGGGGGCCGCAATCCGATGCAGAACCGAACCGTTCGGGAGCCATGACCATGTCAAAAGGAAGACGGAGTAAAGTCATGAAATTGAATGGTTCAGGCAACGATGGGAGGTCCCCCTGTAATCTTTCCTGGCTGTCATCGGTCCAATAAAGACCTCCAAGCCAGCGGTAGCCTAGAGGATAAAGAGGGTTTCCCGTCAGCCACCAGGCTCGGCCCCACCATGGTAATGCCATTACCACGGCCGCAAGTCCTGCCTTGAAAATAGATTTCATCGACCATCCCATGGCAAGGGCCGCCACCGCTCCAGCAATGACCCATGATAATCCGGAGAGCTTGACGGAAATGGCGAGCCCCCACAGTAGCCCGACTGGAAGCCAAGGGACCGAGGCGATAGGAAGCGCGATCAGAGCGGCTGAAGCCAAAACCGCGAAGGTGAGCGATGTTTCTGCAAACGGAAGGGCGCCGAGAAAAAGAAAGGTGGAAGATGATGCGAACGCCCCGGCAATGACGCAGCCAATCCAGGGATTTCGTTCCGGTGTGGTCGTCGCCTCCACAAATGCCCAGCCTGCTATCCAGATGACGATCCAGAATACGAGATGCATTGAGTGGGCCCCTACATCACCGCCAAGCGCCAAGCCCCATCCGAGGAACAGATCCGAGAGATGGGGCATATAGGTGAAGAAAGACCATGGAAAGGCTGGGAGAGCTCCCGTTCTTAGAGCGTATTGCGCGAGGGGGAGGTGGTAAGCCAATTCGTCATAGAATGTCGGTGGAATGGTGGTCCAGAGCCAAACGATGCACCACACGATTCCCATTGCCAGGCCACTGAGAAATGATGCAGATGTCGGTCGAAGTTGCCGCCATCGCGGAAAATATTTTAGACCGCTCCATAGACTCCATGTCAGTCCCAGGGCGATTAACAGCCAAGTGAAACGGTATAACCCTAAAAGCCCAAGGGTCGTCGTTGAGAACCCTAGGATGGAAACTCCCATGCCTAACTGTGCGGTCAGGGTAAGAAGAGGGAGATGTTTCGGAAGGGCCGTGGTCCAAGCCCTCGTCGCCCATTCAAGGAGCAGGCCTGTGCCATGTGCAGCCAACAGAAACGAGATCGGAATCAAGAGCAGGGGAAGCCGTGATGGATCAGCAGCCGCTGTTCCCAGGATGACGACAAGGAGGGCGGTGAGAAATGTTGAAGCAGCTGATGCCTCAAGTTCATTCGTTCGTACGATTTCGTGCGGCACCGTGCGCTCAGCTATCAGCGGTATGGTGCATTGTTCTGAACTCACCTATCCTCCAGACGAGAGGACTCGAATGGCCTTGTGAGTTGCGCGCTTGATGGTTGCATCCGATGTTCTCAAGATGGAAGGGGGTAGGCCGCTTTGGCCCATCGAATGTTCGTAGCGAAGCCCTGGATTGGCGTTGTTGAACGGGATGGAGAGTGTGTGACGAACATCGGCTTCCAGCCAGTCACGATAGCTGACGAGTTGCTTACTAGTCAGGTCATCGGTGTAGATGAAGGCCGTGTAGTTGCCGGGGACGCCTTTGTAGTATTCCGCGACGTGGCGGTAATCGACTTCGACGCTATGGAGCCGATCTTCGGACTTGGGGCAGGTGTATGTCCAAATGCCGGAAGCCGTTTCTACCGCTTCGTCAAAATAGGGTGTGCCGGGATAGGTCGTAATGACCGTGGCGTCGAAGTCATCCGGGCGGACTTCGACAAGCCAGTCACGCGTCGCCTGTATCGTTTCCTCTGATTCTCCCGGATGGCCCACCGACATGAGGGCCTTGACCTTCAGATTGTGCCGCCGGGCGATGTCCATACAGCGGGTATTATCGTCTCGGGTGGCCTTCTTCTGGATGTTTTCGAGTATTCGGGGATGACCTGACTCGAAGCCCACCAGTATCCACCGAAAGCCCGCTTCGTACATGGCGGCAGCCTGCTCATCGGTAAATAGCTCGGCTTTGATGAAGCCACGAAGACGGAATTCCACCCCCAGTTTCTGTTGCACATCAGCGATCAGGCTCATCAACGAGACGATCTTGGGATTCACGTTCAGTTCGTCGTCGTACAACATGAATCCTGACACGCCGTAGGTATGATAGAGCTGGAGCATCTCCTGAACGATATTCTCAGACGAACGGGTGCGGACCCGGCGGAGGAAAGGGCTCATTCTCCCTCCGCAAAATCCACAGCCGAAGGGACAGCCTAGTTGCGCAATCATGGATAGGGCTCTCGTGCCGTCGATGCTGTATTGATAGGTGGATACATCGATTAGGTGGCGGGCGGGAAACGGCAGATCCTCAAGCGAGGCATTGTTGAGAAATAGTTGCGACTTCGGATCGTCGCCGTCGACGATCGGCGGGGGCGCATCTTGGAGTGCCTCGAACACAGCAACTTCGCCGTCTCCGGTGACGAGGACGTCAAACATTGCAGCTAACTGCTTGGTTGCTCTCGACGCGCGTCCGAGGATGCTCCGCTTGCGCTCGTATTTGGCTGCAGCGCAGACCAGCGTCACATGTGGACCTCCGAGAATGATTCTCGCAGCCGGACGTAACCGCCGGATGGCTTCTTGAATCTTTGTCGCAGCCGGCATTTGCGGCGTCGTAGCCGTGAGGCCGAAACACGCTGCAGTGCTTTGTCGGAGATGAAGGGCTAAGACTTCCTCGTAATTGGTGACGCCTGAGAGGTCGAGCAGTTCCACTGCGACACCGGCCTGCTCCAACACCGCAGCAACCTTGAGAATGCCGAGTGACATGAATACCCGCTCGTCGAGAAGGAATAGTGACGGCGGGATAATAAGGCAAATGCAATTAGTCACAGTTGTCGCTCCACAGAACGAATTCGATCAGTGATGGCGCACATTCAGTGCAAGATCTTTCTGCCCACGACCAACACATTCTTGCCAATGGGAGCTCCAACGTAATGTTCCACCCATCTTGTTATCGGAACGACTACACGGTCGTAGGTTTTTGCAAGCAGGGGATTAAATGAACAGGAGCCGGCGAGGACGTTGATTAGGTACCAGGGTATGACTCCTAAAGAGTCCATATATTGGACTTTTTCGAGTGAGAAACCTGCTCCTGCCATGATCGAAGCCAAATCGTTTTTTCTATAGCGTCTGAAATGCCCAACTCGTCGATCGAGGGGGCTATATAGAAAGGGCAGAGCTGGTGAGAAGACGGCCAATGTTCCTCCGGGCTGAATGGACGAATAGATGTTGCCAATAAGGTCTCGATCGTTCTCGATATGTTCGAGTACGTTGATCATGATCGCAGTGTCAAAAGTGTTCATCCGGGGTGTGAAGACCCCGTTGGTTAGCCGAAGGCGATCGGTCTGGAGTAATTCCGTATATCGAGCCCGGCATTTATTTCTCAGTTGAGAAAATAAATCCTCTGCCGGTTCCAAGAGTTCGATGGTCCGGTTGGGCTGAGCAAGCACATGATGACGAATCAGGAGATCGGAAAACGTTCCGAGCCCCCCTCCAATTTCAGTCAGTCGGTCACCGAGGAAGGGCTGAATCTCGCTGAAGATCCAAGCATGATAGTTCACCAATGCTTCGATGGTAGACAGTTCAAGGCGGAGGGCTTCGCCTGCACCTGCATTGCCAATAGTATTCACGACATTCTGGGTCATCGGTTACGCCGCTGCTTTGTGTGGCTGGTTAAGCGTCTTGGTTTCTATCGAGAGGGCGCGCCACTTGATGATGGTCCATAGTATGGTGATGCCGTGCCTCCAGGTTATTTTTTTGCCCTGACCATAGGTGCGGGGGCTGTATCGAATGGGCACTTCTTCAATGCGGACACCTTTACGGATCAGTTTACAGATCAATTCGTTGTCGAACTCGAACCCTTTGGCACGGACTGGTGTATCAAGAAGAGTGGAGCGAAAGAAGGCCTTGTAACAGCCCTCATAATCAGTAAATGATTTTCCATACAGGGTATTGGTGACCCATAGAATCAGCAGGTTGCCAATGTAATGATTCAAATAGGGTGATTTTCGTTTTCCCCAGAAGACGGGATGCTCACGCAGAAAGCGTGACCCCATGACAGCATTACAGGTCCCATTCAGAAGCGGTGTGATCACTGTCAGATAGTCTTCGGGCATGTATTCAAGGTCGGCATCCTGAAAGATCACGATATCGCCTGTCGCCGCTCGAATGCCGGTAGTCAGTGCGGCTCCTTTCCCAGCGTTTACTGAATGGCGGAGGAAGACGATTCCGTTGATGCCCTTGAGAATATGAGAAGTGTCGTCACGGGATGCGTCATCGACGACGACGATCTCCTTCGTGATCGCCCCAAGATCAACGGATTGCACACGGCGAATGACTGCCTCAATAGTTGTCTGTTCGTTATAGGCAGGAATAATAATCGAGAGTTTCATGGGGAAGACTGTCGCTCTGAAGGTTAGGGGCTTGTACCCTGAGAGTATTGAGTTCAGTGGTTGAATTGTCAATTTAACTCGATATTTTCATCGTTCAAGACAACTGATGAACCCACGAGGCGATCTGTCTTTTTAGTGAAAATGATGGCGAGAATAGCTGGAGGTTCTGCCTGCCTAGCTGGTTGGCCGAGAAACCGTGCTCAAGCACGGTGATCAGTACTCACGTGAGGCTTGCGGGACTTGAGAGAATAGCGGAACTTCAAACTCTGCTCTTCAGCCTTCGAATCGCCCCTGTCGCGCTTGTCCCGCCAGTCTCGCGGATCTCGCTGAATTCAGGGATGTGCTCGGCGTTGGGCCTGGGCGATCAGTTCGGCGCGTGGGTCCGGGTGCGCGATGGCCCTGAGTTGGTCGTAGAGTTTGCACTCTTCGCCAGTCGATGAGGGAGGCATCACAATCTGGATCGTCAAGAAAAGGTCTCCGTGGCCGCCGGTTGCAGCGGGGAGGCCTTTACCCTTCAGGCGAAGCTTACTGTCGGCCCGGCTCCCCGGCGGAACTTTCACCCTGACCGGTTCCATCAGTGTGGGGGCCATCACATCGGCCCCTAAGGCCGCTTCCCAGGGGAAGACGGGGAGAGAGACATGAATGTCGCTTCCCTGTCGGCGAAAGACCGTGTCTGGCGCGATGGTCACACGCAAATACAAATCGCCTGGCTTGCCGCCGTTGGTGCCTGGTTGTCCCTTGCCGGCTACGCGCACCCTCGTCCCATCCTGGACCCCGGCGGGGATTCGGACTTCGATCGTATTGGGATGCAATGTGGCGCCCTGCCCCTGGCAGGTTGGACAGTGGCGTCCGCGAAAGGCTCCGCTCCCGTGGCAGGTGGAACAGGGCACTGGCTCTTGTAAGGTCATGCGCTTCGTCACACCGGTGAACACCTCAGCCAGCGTCAGTTGCACCTCCGTTTCAAGATCCTCGCCCTGCATGGCAAACCCACGACTGTTGCCGGCTCGCCCGCGCCCTTTGAACAGATTCTCGAAGATATCGGAAAAGCCTTCTGCTCCGAACGTGGCCTCTTGGCCGCCTCCCCCACGGGAGCCGGCTTGCCGGCGCGCTTGCTCGTAGGCCTCGGCCTGTTCCCAGTCGGCGCCATATTGATCGTATTTCTTTCGTTTGTCCGGATCGCTCAGAACTTCATGCGCCGCGTTCAATTCTTTGAACTTCTTCTCCATCTCGGATTTTTTTGAACCGCTGTGGAGATCGGGATGGACTTGGCGCGCGAGGCGACGATAGGCCTTCTTGATGTCGTCAGCCGAGGCAGACCTGGGAAGGCCGAGAATTTGGTAGAAGTCGCGTGGAGTTGTCGCCATGGTAGAGGAGGACGTTAACCGTCAATCGTTATTCGTTCCCAACAACTCAAAACTCAGCACTCACAACTTAGAACTACCTTCAATGCAGCTTACGGGGTCGATTATGGCTTTGCAAGGGCCGATTGGCAGGTTGCGGAAAACTCTGAGAGTACGCTGGAATTTCACTAGTCTGCATGTCTGGGATAACAGGAGTAGATCACGCAGGATGCTCAAACTGGTTTGTTTTGTTTATCTGGTTGATTTGGTTCATCTGGTTAGTTTCATTCAACCAAACAAACGAAACAGACCAAACAAACCCAATAACGGCCTTCTCACGCTGGCGGTCTTTTTCAGCATCCTGTTAGTAGAGGGAATAGGAAAGTCCCACAAACGGCAGACCGAAGTTAAGACCGGAATTCGGCGTGCTGGTTCCACCATTGGAAATGTGAACGAATCGATAACCGGCGTTCACGGCCCATTGCGGTGTCAGCATCCATGCAGCTCCGGCCCCGCCCCAGACGACAAAGTTGAACTGCCCCGGCTGCTCCGGCACCTGGCCGCCGAGATCTGTCCATAGCGGACCTGCGCCACCTTCGATATAGGGCCGTAGCCGGTCGAAGCTGATGAAAGAGTAATGTAGTTTCGGCGTGATCCCGACTCCATAGCCGGTCACTGGTTCGGACGTCCAGAATGCCAGCAATTCTGCGCCAAAGGAAACCTGGCCCCGATACCAGTTGGAGCCGATGGGATCGGTGGCGATCATGGACCAGGATGGCATGATCGCTGTGCCGAAGAGCTTAGAGGATTGACCCGACATGAGACGGATGGGAAAGAAGGGGCCAATGGCCAGTCCCACAGTCTGTGTGCCCTTGTCAG
>JANNIV010000377.1:0-2910 GCA_031405355.1 Nitrospira sp. | reverse complement strand
CTGCCAGAATCCGAACGAATCGACTTCTTGAAAGAAATGGGCCTCACGGAATCTGGCCTTGTCCGGCTAACCCGTGAAGCCTACACGTTGCTGAACATCGTGACGTTCTTCACTGCCGGAGAAATCGAATCTCGGGCCTGGCCTATTCCGAAGAACATGAAGGCGCCGCAAGCGGCGGGCAAGATCCACTCCGACATGGAGCGAGGCTTCATCCGCGCTGAGGTCTATCACTACGATGATCTGATGGCCTGTGGGTCGGAGGCGAAGGTGAAGGAGAAGGGGCTGTTTCGGCTCGAAGGGAAGGACTACGTCATCAAAGAAGCGGATATAGTCTACTTCCGCTTCAACGTCTAGCTCCCGTTCATTTTCTTATTACCTCTTGTATCCGTCACCGCCCAGAGTCTGGGTGTGCCAAGGCCCTTCGCTCCCGTGCCTCCCGAAGCGACCCAGCGGACTCTGCCGGGCGGAAACCTTCGGAAATTCCTTCGCGGACTCAGTCAGTTTCCGCTTTCCTTCCCGGCAGAGTCTCGCTGGGTCCCCGCTTCTCCGGCAACGTCCGCTCAGAGACTTAGCACACCCAGTAGGGTCACGCAGAATCTCCGCACAATTCACTGCACAACTCAACTCTTGCGCCTAGCTGGTGATCATCGTATTTGTTCGAGCTTGGCAAGTCGAGAACGCGCGTCATCGGCACCAGGGAAGCCAGCTTTCAGGTCTAAAGCTTTGCGAAATGCGCTGAGGAACGGGGACATTCTAGTTTTCAAGCGGCCTGCCTGGGCGCAGAGCGGACTTTGCCGGAGGAGCGGGAACCCACCGAGGCTGAGATGAGAAGGAAGGCTGGAACTGACTTGAGCACCGCGGTCGTATGACCGTGGCTGAAGGAATTCCAGAAGGTTTCCACTCGACGAAGCCCGGAAGGGTCGCTCCGGAGGCAAGGGAGCGGTTGTGCCCAGGCAGGCCACGAGCTGCCGTTCTTATCCGTCAGAGCGCCGTGGATGGGGTATCGTGGGAGGTGCGGGAGCGAAGGCCCACAGGCCGCCGACTGCATTTACCCTTCCTAATCCACGCGATTATTTTCTTTCCCCCTTCACACTTCAGAGAAAATTCTTAGTAGGATGTATTCGAGCCTTGCTCATGGAGCGCCACATGATGCATTCGAGATACGTTCGACAGCGGGTCTTCTTCAGTCTCTTCCTGCTGGCAGCTGTATCCTTAATTGCGTTTCCGGCGAAGGCTGAATGGTATGTGGCTGGAGATGTTGGGGCCAACTTTGCGGATCGTCTCACCGGCATCTCGGGAACGGGCGACCTCACGGGAGTCGCACCTCGATCTCCGAACTTCGACCTCAAGAATTCGGTCAGCTATGGCGCCAAGCTCGGATATTTTCGTGATCACAGTTGGTTCGGGATTGAGGGCGAAATCTTGCAGACCACGCCGCACATCAAGAACTTGGATGAGGATCCCGGCATTCATTTGCGAGTGACCACTGTTGGGGTCAACCTTCTTGCTCGGTATCCTGGACGTACGTTCCAGCCTTACGTAGGAGTTGGTGTCGGTACGGTGATTGCCCATCTCAGTGATACCGCCACAGTACAAAGTAATACCAGTGTTGCTGGTGGGTGGAATGTGCTCGTGGGCCTGCGCGCATTCGTTACCCCCTATGTCGCAGTCTTTACCGAATACAAGCATACAGGGGCCACGCTCCGGTTCGATCAGGCGTTCGGCACGGGAGGATTTGAAGGAATATACAGAGCACAGCATGTTTTGGTCGGCCTCTCTTATCATTTCTAGCAGGATGCTGAAAAAGTCCGCCAGCGGCGTTCTCGCATCGCTCAGAAGCTCAACGTACCGAAGCGTACGCCTCGCCTCTTCGCTCGCTGCGGCCTTGCTGGACGGCCTTTTTGAGCATCCTGCGCGATGTTCTCCTGTTGTCCTAGACATGCGGACTATGGAATTTGCACTGTCCCGCAATAGTTCTTCCGTAGCTTGCTAGAGGGAGAGAATTCTTATGCCTCGGGATACCATTTTTGCATTTCTCCTCGGTGGGCTTCTGATCCTGTCTTCCTGCGCGGAATCCGCCCACCAGATTCAGCGAAACGCGGGCAACATTGACGTGCCTATTGAGCTGGCAAAACAAATCGATACCAACGTGAATTTTGTTGATATAAAAGCAGCTTCTGCCAATTACGTCGGGCGAGTCATTATGGCTGGTGGTGTCGTCATCAGCGCCAAACGGACGAAAGACCAGACCGAAATTGAGATTCTCCAGCTTCCTCTCGAAGGAGGAGCGCCTTCGACAACAGATCGGCTCCGTTCCGAAGGGCGTTTCCTGGCTGTCCGAGAAGAGTTTTTCGACCCAGCGACTGTGCCTCCTGGGACTCCGATTACCGTCATTGGTGTAGTCAAGGGTTCAACCACAAGGCCGCTGGATGATGGTGAGTACAGCTATCCCATTCTTGATATCAAACACTTTACCGACTGGAGCAGGGTCGCTTCACAACGATCAGAAGGCAGTGCCGCTGCATTCTACGGCCCGCACTACTCGCCGTTCGGCTATTGGGGGAGGCCGTACGGATACTCTCCCTATTTTGGACGGCCTTCCCCCTTTTATAGTCAGCCACGGCCACCGCCGCCACCGCCACCTCCTCGGCAAAATATCCCACCACGATTTAGGAATAGATAATGATCTGGGATGATGCGATGGACGGTCGCGCCTCCGTAGGTCGTGGCTTAGCATTGCATCTTGCAGTAGGTAGCTTCATTGACACTTTCTCAAAGCCTATGGTAGCTTCACCCCTTCGCGCTGGCTGAATCCAGCGTGCCCACACCTTGCTCCCAACTCGTTTGGGGGCCTTTGTCCAGGAGGATTGCTGCATGGAGCTCTACGAGTCTCTGTTCATTATTCGTGCG
>JANNIV010000376.1:0-2382 GCA_031405355.1 Nitrospira sp. | reverse complement strand
CAAAGATTGATGGGGCGGCATTGTACGGAACCCCCTACCCCTTTGCAATCAGCCTGAGAAACGAGCCCAGTTAGCATAGGGCTTGACGGCATAAAGCTCGGCAAGATCGACCGGCACGCTCACGCCTGCTTGCGTAAGCAGCTGGGCAACAAGGCGGAGCGGCAGGCCGACCACCGTTGGAAAATCTCCATCAATGGAATCGACCAAATCGCCGCCCTCTCCCTGGATTGAGTACGCGCCTGCCTTGCCGAGACTTTCTCCTGTTGCGAGATACCGCTCGTGCGCTCGCTCATCGAATGGCTTCATCCGGACAACAGAGGAGGATAGCGCAACAACATCTATCCCAAGAGTTGAACAGACGAGCGAGACCGCCGTGCATACGTAATGATCGCGGCCTGCCAAGCGCCGAAGCATCACACGGGCCTCCGCTGGATCGGCTGGTTTCCCCAGCACGTCATGATCCAATTCAATTACGGTGTCGCTCCCCAGCACGATCGCCCTCGGCTCTTGGATCGCAACTGACCGGGCCTTGCCCTGCGCGAAGGATTGCACCTGGTCGATCGCCGAGCGATCCGCTACCAGCCGTTCCTCAAAGGATGGGTTCTTGACGTCGAATAGGATACCCAGCAGGGCGAGCAACTCGCGACGGCGCGGAGAGGTGGAAGCCAGAATGAGTGCCATCTACAATGCCGGCGAGGGTTCAGGAGAAGTAGCGACAAGGGGTTCCGGCAATAGGTGGTCAGGGGTCTCGGTAAGGCTCGCGCAGTGCGCGTGAAAATCCGCGAGCACCTGCTCTAAGTCAGCAACCGAAGAGACTCGGAACATATTGGCTCGAAGCGAGGCAGCATGAGGGAAGCCTTTGCAGTACCAACCCAGATGTTTGCGCATCCGCCGAAACTGGCCCTGCCCACAGGTTGCTTCAAACCGTCGAGCATGATCGAGCAGCATCTCAAAGCGCACGTCGAGTGATGGCGCCCACGGTTCCAGCCCCTCTTCAGGCCGATGCTGCTGCAGAATGAGTCGCGCCTCCTCTTTCTGCCGAAAGAACCAGGGGGCTCCAAGCGCAGCTCGCCCGACCAGCACACCATCGACTCCGGTATCCCGGACACGACGGACGACGTCGCGATAACTATGCACATCTCCGTTGCCGAACAGCAAAGTCCCACTTCCCCGCGCGATTTCCGTTGCCCTGGCAATGGCATTCCAATCCGCTTCTCCCCGATACATTTGTTGCAAGGTGCGGCCATGGAGGGAAATCACTGCCGGCTGCTCCCTGAGGAGATGTTCAATCCATTGATCGATCACCACGACGTCGTAGCCGAGGCGTGTCTTGACGGACAGAGGGAGCTTGCGTCGGACGAGCGGGCGGGCGTCCTGGCGATGCTCGTTCATCCGCTGGATCGCCGCCACTCTGCCCGGCTTGAGGCCTGCCCCTTCAAGGGTTTGACCTGCCGCCCAATCGGCAATCCCCTGCCGCGTAGCCTGCATAATGGCCTGAGCCACATCCGGCGTCCGGATCAGCCCCGCGCCAGATCCGGAAGAGGCTACACTCCGCGAGGGACAGCCCATGTTGATATCCAGTCCATCAAACCCCAACTCACAGACTGCGTGGGCGGCCTGATAGAAGAGGTCCGGCTCTTTCCCGTAGAGCTGCGCGACGATCGGCCGTTCAGCCTCATGATAGATCAGAGAATCCAACAGGAACTCCGGTCCCCGACAGACGTCATGCACATGCGTGAACTCCGTGAAAGAGACGTCCGGCTTCCCGTGCAGGGCCACGGTATGGCGAAACGTTGCATCTGTGACCCCGTCCATCGGCGCCATCCCGATGACCGGTTTGGCGAGTGACTGCCAGAAACTCATCTGGTTCGCTCCATCTCCATCATCGGGTTCCCTACTTCATTCGCCTGCGCATAGGCCAGGCGTAACATGTCAGATTCCTGTTGCGCGAAAGCGAGCGAATCCGGCGCGCATTCCGTCACAAATTCGAGAAACCGCTCGATCTTGAGGAGGAAAAAATCATACGACTGCGTGAGCGGACGCGGCGACCGAAACCAAAAGGGTACAAACTCTGTCAGACAGATGCCCTGCTCCGCTAGGGCCCGACAAGTCTGTGGGAACATCTCTGCAAGGTCTCCTCCCCAATGGAGGATCTCGTGCGGTACATAAGACGTGCGATACTGTGCTAGACCCGTCGCTTCCGCAGCCGTTTCCTGCCACTCCGGACCAACGATAGGACCTTGCCCGGAAATGATTTGCGCGTAACGCGCATAGTCGTCGCGCAACCGCTGTCGATCGGACTGGCACACCGGTTCCTGGGCTGAGATTGGACGAGACGTCAATTTCACCGGCTGTTCTATCGCCGCGCCTCTAGCCATCGTC
>JANNIV010000375.1:0-2906 GCA_031405355.1 Nitrospira sp. | reverse complement strand
GAACAATGCGGGCTCTCTGCTCTTACGCGCAATTCCTCGACAAAATTGACAGCACGGAGCGATGGTGATAGGTATTTTCACAGACTAGTCTACGTGGGGTCGAATCGCTCAGTAGGGAGGTGCTTGATGGCTGCGCTCGTTGGGAACCTGACTTCGGTCCTGAATCCCTTTGATTGGACTCTTCTTTTCGCTCGCCAACCAGAACCAGACTTGGAATTTACGGACGAGGAACTTGATCAAACAATGGCCACAAAGGCACGGGGTCCGGTGAATCCCCGCAAGAAACCCAGTAAGGGAAGCCCGGTTCTCTGGATATTGCTCCTGGCTCTTGTCGGCGGCATTGGCTATGTCTCGATGGAACCGGACATGGTGACAGAATGGTTGAGTCCTTACCTCGGTGAGAACACCCCATCACCAATGGCCATGAAACCAAAACCGTTGGCCTCGACGCCTGCGCCGCAAGCCCTTCCCAGTCCGAGTACCGTTGCTCCAGCCCCGGTGGCTCCTACAACTTCTCCAGCAGCCTCTGCCGTTACGGCTCCAGCAATTGCTCCACCACCCCAAACGGCTGCGAAACCCGCCGCACCAATCGATCCGCCTCTCGACCCGATGTTCAGTGAAGGACAAAAAGTGACCGTTACGGGAGACCAAGTGGCTCCCGGAGGAAGCATTCCCTTATTCGCAGATTCATCGAGCAGCAAGCCAGGACCGATCGTTCGTCCAGGGATCTCACTGACCGTCGTGGACGGGGATCTACAACCAGCCGGCTGGATGTATTTGGTGCGCACCGACGAAGGTACCAATGGCTGGGTAGCGGAAAAACGCCTTCGCTTGAAGTTCTGACCCGTCCGTTTTTCTCACGCGAATAGCTTCTACTGGATAGACACATTCTCACCTTTTCATACAATCTCCCTGTGCTATAATCCGCCCGTTTTCTGTTCCCTACCACATCCACAGGTTGAGTCGATTCCATGGCTGCACTCACAGCGATTATTTTCGACTTCGATGGCGTGATCGCGGACACCGAGCCCCTCCATTTCGCCGGCTTTCGTCAGACGCTGGAAGAAATCGGCATCAGCCTGACTGAATCAGACTATTACGCCAACTACTTGGGGTACGACGATCGGGGCTGCTTCATCGCAGCGCTCAACGCACATCAACGCCCCATTGACCCTGCCGCCCTCTCACAACTGATGCAACGAAAAGCCCATGCCTATCTGGCATCGGTGAAGGATCACCTGGTCATTTTCCCCGGGGTGCGCGAGTTCGTGCGTGAAGCCGCCGCCACCTACCCTTTAGCCATCGCGTCCGGCGCCCTCCGCCATGAGATCGACGTGATTCTTGAACAGGCCGGGCTTCATAAAGAATTTCTTCACATCACCAGCGCGGAAGACGTGACAAGAGGAAAGCCCGATCCGGCCCCCTTTCTCCACGCTCTCAACGGATTAAATCGACAACGCCGAGAGCAGGCTATCACCGCCGGATCCTGTTTGGTGATTGAGGACTCCATCCCTGGCATCCGTGCCGCAAAAACTGCGGGAATGAAAGTTCTCGCCGTAGCGAACACACACACGACCCATGACCTGCATGAAGCCCATGCAGTCACCCACAGTCTTTCAGAGATTCGCCTCAGCGAACTCCGCGAACGTTTGTGGCCTGCAACATAAGAGTCGAGTGGTATGAGAATCTGCTCTCTACTTCCCAGTGCAACCGAGGTGATTGCCGCGCTCGGTCTGCGCGATGAACTGGTCGGGATCAGCCATGAGTGCGACTATCCGCCATCGGTCAGAAGCCTGCCCATCATGGTCGAACCGATGATTCCCTCTGATGGACTGGCCAGCGATGACATCGACAGACAAGTGCGTCAGCTTGTCGCGTCTGGACAACGGCTCTATCGGCTAAAAGACCACCTCATGCGAGAAGCGCGCCCCGATCTGGTGCTATCTCAAGACCTCTGCCACGTTTGCGCCATTACGCCGGACCAACTGCATGACACACTTCGTTCCATGCCTCACCAACCGACCGTCCTCACATTGAACCCCGGTACGGTCAATGACGTGATCGACGATGTCGTACGGATCGGCGATGCTGCAGGACGGTCGACGGAAGGCCATCGTCTCGCCGCGCACTTGCGTGACCGACTCGAGGCGGTGCACCGGCGCGTCCAGAACATTGCTCATTGCCCTCGCGTAGTTTGTATCGAATGGCTCTCTCCATTGTTTGTCGCAGGCCATTGGGTGCCGGAAATGGTCCAGCTAGCCGGCGGCCAGGATGTCCTCGCCCAGCCTGGGAGCCCCTCGCGAGTTGTGACCTGGGACGAGGTCTTGTCCGCGGCTCCGGACCTCCTCATCGTGATGCCCTGCGGCTTTTCCGTTGAACGGACGCAGGCAGAGCTGCTCCAACTGATGCAACAACCGGGTCAATGGCAACTTCCGCCTACGTTAGCCGAACATACGTATCTCGTTGATGCTTCCTCCTATTTCAGCAGACCAGGCCCTCGCCTCATCGACGGCATCGAACTCTTGGCGGCTATCCTGCACCCGTCCGATGACCATCACATTCAGCAATCCATGGCCCGCCGCCTTGGGCCACTGCCGATTCACCGACGCCCATGACTTCACTTTCCATTGCTGACGCGCAAGCCTACTGCACGGCTCTCACCAAAAAGAGCGGAAGTAATTTCTATTACTCCTTCCTCTTTCTTCCGAGAAAGCAGCGCGCTGCGATGTACACGGTCTATGCCTTCTGTAAGGAAGTCGACAATGCGGTCGATGAGCCCCCGGCAGGAAGTAACCCTCAGGATGAACTCCAACGGTGGCGGGCCGAGCTTGAAGCAGCCTATCGCGGCACGCCGACCTTCCCGGTGACTATCAGCCTGGCCTACCATGTCAGGCAACTGGCTATCC
>JANNIV010000374.1:0-7436 GCA_031405355.1 Nitrospira sp. | reverse complement strand
GCGATTGACCGCTTCCGTCCGTCGGCTGATCAAGTCGATGCCGGCTAAGTACTTGAGCTTTTCAAATTCGGTCTTGTGGCTCTGGCTCAGTCCATACTCGCGCAAGTACTCCTGTTGCACCTGCTCCGACCAGCCCCCGCTTGAGCTGTTCACCCAACCGACCCACCGGCGGCACAACATCACTTCGTCGAACACCGCCAGATTCAGCAACACCACGAGGCTCATGCTGACCAGCGTCATGACCACGTCCACTCGGCAGCTCAGCCATCCCCGACAGGGAATAATCATCTCTTCGTCAACGACCCAATGATCCAGGGAAATCATGATCGCGCCATACAATAGGAACAGGATCAGGACGCGCGCCGCCCGCTGCAGCGGGCCTGCCGCGTCGAGGTACCAGGACCAGGCTTGATCGACCGTGGTGGCGGCTCTGGTGGCGACCGGATGATAGACCCGTTGCACATTGGTCCAAATGGTACGCAGGGTGAATCGGGGGCGCGGGCCCTGATCGATGTGGAATAAGAAATCTTCGGTGAGGTGGTCGCTGTTCTTTGTCAGGTCGCGGGACCCTTTGACCAGGAAGACGAGGCACAACATCGCCACGAGAAGCCGGAGCCACTCACCAGGCCAGATGCTTACTCCCGATGTCCACGAAAAGGGTTCGCCTTCATCGTGGCGGGCCATGAGGGCTGTCCCACCACCCATGCTCCAAAAGACCGATGTCCCGACCAGGATAATCAGGCCAACCACGGCAAACAGACGCCAGGAGCGCGAGACCCGCAGCCAGAGTCGCTGATTGGTCCAGGAGAACGCCATTCCGACGAACAGCCCCATCCCGACCAGCGCCATCACGGTTGAGCTGCCGGGACTGAGGCCTTGCTTCAACTGACCCTGATCGTCCGTATGCTCGAGATCCGCGCGCAAAGGATGGATCGTTCTCACCCCCTCGACATCGACGACGCTTAAGTCCACCGCGCCCTCTCGGCCCACTTCGAAAATCCGAGGATGTTCCGCTGCGTCGTAGACTCGGTCGTCCGGAGTCAGCGCCACATGATAGCCCGTAGAGCAGAGCGCCGCCGATTGCTGCCGATCGTCCGTAGTGCGACAGGCCACGTGATGCACCGCTTGAAGCACGGCAAAGTAGGTGGCCGTTTGATAGCTGCTCCGGAACGGCGGAACATCGCGTTGCAGTCCGCCGTCCAACTGCAAGCCGAACGGCGAGGCCACGACCATGTTCCTGGTCCACTTGTACTCGCTGGCGTGGAGATGGCGCGCGTCTAGATCGACCGTGAAGAAGACGGCATGGGGAAAGGCCGGCCGGAGCGCTTTGAGAATGAGCAGCGCATCGTAGGGATCCGTGCCCAGGATGCCGATCGCTTTAGCCCCTTCTCCTTCGTCTTGGATCCTTGTGGCCAAGGCGCGCACATAATCCAGCTGACTGGTGCCTTCTGGCCGTTCCTTCAGCCCACCGGCCAGCACATCCTTCGCCGTCTCATTGGCTTTGGGTTTCTCGCCACGCCCTGCTTGCACCTTGTCGTCGCCCGGCACTTCGCCATCGAGACCGCTGAGGTAGCTATACCGGAAGATGTTTAAGGTCAGGGATTCGTAGTCCGCCGATCGTTGAATCTGTAAATCGATCGCGCGCGGAACCGTAGGACACCAGGACTTGATCGTCGCCGGCACTTGAATCTGCTTCAGCTCTGCCTCTGTGAAAGTCGCCACTTTCGCGCAAGCCGCCGCGCGGAACTCGATGGGCAGCGCTCGGCCATAGAACGAATCCCACTCTCCAATGAGGATCACCGCATCCCAGCCGAGCCTTACTTGACGTCGTTCTAATTCCTCGATCAGTGTGCCGAATAGCCGATCGTCTGATCCGATCTCGTAGGTGAGCCGCACATTCGCAGCCGCCAGCCGATGAAAAAACTCCTGCTCACAGGCTTCATAGGTCTGGCAGGCGGGCCCCTTCCCCTCTTCCTTCTTCAGCCCATAGGCCAGGATCCCTTTCATCGCGCTGGCCCATGGCGAATAGAGCTCGATGGTCCCGTCCCTATTCGGCCAGACCCCGACCCCTTCATGGGACTCAGCGTATAAAGTTCCGGCCTCATCCAGGAGATGACGCAGAGCGGAGGAACTGCGTGGCCCCACCAGCTTGAACGTAACGGCCTGTTGCAATGCCGGATTCAGACGGACCAGTTTGCGCCGGTCGTCGGTCAGGAGACATTCGCTTTTCTGTTTCGATTCTTCGCACACCAGGGTCTGTGACAACGAGGTCAGGGTGGCCAAGAGACCTCGGCTGAGAGCGTCATCGGGAATCCAGATCACCAGGGTGTTCTGAGCGCGATCCTGTCCTTCTCCACAGACCCTTGTCTTGCGGAGCTGATACCACTCATACGGCAACGCATGACCGGCGCCCTGATTATCCCCTTCGATGAACGAAAGATGCCCCTCGTCCTCCGGGACATAGCAGGCCACGCCCAGCGCGGTGCCGACCGCATAGCGATCTCGAATACGGGACTCCGTACTCTCCGCATAGGGATCGCCGCTCGTGGTCACCAGTAGGACTGTGATCTGCTCACCCTTCTTGACTCGGTCGGCAATCGCGAGCCGCAACGGTCTCAGGCGCTGAGTGAGGGACGGTTCTGTTGACTGGCTGGATGCGGACTTGGGAGACCCGATTGTCGGCGGTGAAGCTTCTTTCATGCCCCGCTGCACTGCTGCCACAGGATCTTCCCACAGCCGTGCGCGAACCGATTGCTCACCGGTGGTCTGTTTCACATCCAACCCGCCCCCGACCGGTCGCGAACTGCGCAGCGGCTCCTTCACCAACAGCACGCCGGCAAGCGCGACCGCGAGGGTGACCACCCCCACTAGGACGAGCTTCGATTCTCCGCTTCCTTTGGCCATAAAACGCTCCCACCAAGCTTGCTCGGCTATCTCCTTAAGAGGGTTGCCTGGTCGATCCTCAATTGCGCGCGTCGAACGAAATAAATGCTCCCTCCAAGCTCGCTTGTTCTCTCTTCAGGGATGGGGGCTGATTGATCTTCCACTGCGCGCGTCCAACGAGGGGAGTCCGCGACCGCGCGTTGCGCGAGCACAGAAGATCATCAGGCTCCATCCTCTCCTCTGTTCCGCGAGCAGGAGGACGACCAGACTACCCTCAGCCACACTACTACAGACAGTGAGGGGGACTGCAAGGTGATAAGTGCGCAGGGGGCTGGATTTGTCGTTGGAGAGAGGATTACGGCGGGACGACTTTGAAGATGGCGTTGGTGTTGGAGACGTACACGAATCCATCAGCGCCCAACATGAGGCTGAGCAGGCCGCCCTGGCCGCCGTTGTAGGCGATGCTGGAAGAACCGAGCAGGGTGAGGTCGGGGCCGCTCAGAACCACGCGACGCATTCTGCCACTGTTGAAGTCCACGAACAGCAGATTGTTTCGGTAGGCCATGGGGTAGACGGTGGAGTTCGCGGGAATCGCAATGATCCCAGTCGGCGCAATGGTGGGGGTATAGGCCAAAATGGGGTTGAGAAAGTTCGGATTGTTCGCGATGCCGCCGACCGTGGGCCAGCCATAGTTGCCGCCCGAGACGACCCGGTTGATCTCGTCGTTGTCTCCGGGACCATTCTCGGTTTCCCACAGATGGCCCGTGTGCCCATGGAAGGTAAACCCGTAGCTGTTGCGATGTCCGAGGCTGAATACTTTTTTGCGCGGCGAGTTCGGATTCGGATTGGGGTCGGTGGCGTAAAACGGGTTGTCGTTGGGCGCGCTGCCGTCCGGACTCACGCGGAGGATCTTGCCGGCCAGGGAGGCAAGATTCTGCGAATTGGCTGTGTTCGCGACGTCGCCGATAATGACGTAGAGCTTGCCATCGGGGCCAAACTGAATGATCCCGCCGTTGTGGTTACCGCTGACCGGCAGCGTGTCCAGAATCGTCGTCTGGTTCGTACACTGACCGCTGCTGTCGGTATAGCGCACCACCCGGTTTCGGGCCGCGCCCGCTTCCGTGTAGTAGACGTAGACAAAATGATTCTGGGCGAAGTTCGGATCGAGGGTGAGCCCGAGCAGCCCCTGTTCGCCGCTCGTCGCAACAGTGAGTTGACAGAACGGCTGGTTCACGAGCTGCCACTGTGGATTGATGATACGGATTGTTCCGGTCAGTCGCTCGTTGAAGAAGACCCGGCCATCCGGCGCCAGCGATATCCCTACAGGAAAGTTGAGCCCGGACAGGATGGATTGCAACTGCAAGTCTCCTGTCGGCGGCTGGCTGACCGTGAAATTGAGCGTCTTCGTCGCCTCACTGTTCACCAGTTCATTGTGGTTTTGATCGGCTAGAACTAAACGGACATTGTGGGTGGTAGACGGGAGCCCGAAGATATCGAACGAGGTCGCGGATTTCCAATGGACGAAGTGCGTATGGACGCCGTTGTAAAGGACCCCGTTGTCCTCGTTGATCCCGCTGCCTCCATAGAAGTTATACGGGTTCACGTCCGTATCCAGGTAGAAATGGAGATGCGATGTTCCAGGATTCCCGATCGTATAGTTCTGAACCGCAAAGGCAACCGTGACCGATCCAACAGAAACGGCTGCCCCTGCCAATGGACTCGTAATCGTGATCGTTGGCGCAATACCAGGAATCAGACCAGGAGGAGTATTGGGGCTCTCGGGTTTAGGCGTTACATTCACCGGTGGAAACTCGGGTGTCGAGCGGCCCGTTCCCGCATCCATCGTGACGAAACCTAAGTCGACCGAACCTGCGTTGTTGAAGGTGAATACGTTGGTCCCGCCGAGGTAGAAAGGAAACAGGGTGCCGTTGCTGATAAAGAACAGACGAGTATTCGATCCGACCGGCAAATTCGCCAGGGTAAATGGGAAACGGCCTGGTGCGCTCGGGGGCCGGTCGGCCGTGTCGTCCTCGACAACGATTTGGTCATTGTCACTCATCGCGACAATGCGCGTCCCGCCCACCGTCCCGCTAACGGTAACCGTATTTGCCACGGCGACCGGATTCGCCCCGCCCCCGCTCTCTGTGCAGGCGGTGAGAATGAGTGCGAGACCCGCAAAAGCGAGGGATCGGACGATGACGCTATGTGCCTTAAAGGTCATAAGTCTGCCTGTTGAAGCAGGAGGCCTCTCTACGAACCCATCGGTACAGTGAGTCGAGTCGCTCCGGGTGGAACAGGGTTTCTCAGGAGCATAAACAATGCCGGGTCGGCGCGATGGTTTAGGATGAGCAACTGACTGATAAATGCTTGCCCCAGTTGGGAGGCGGGGCGGCATAGGCGTCCATGCCTAGCTGGTCGCTGTAGGGATTTTGCAGCAGGGTGCGCAGCCGATCGATCTCGGAGTAGTCCTTCTTCTGAGCCTTCTCGATGGCGGTCTGCGCCAGATAGTTGCGGAGCACATACTTGGGATTGACGCGGTTCATACGAACCAGGCGGTCCTCGTCTCGGCTCCCCTCTTGACGCAACCGATCCTTGTACCGTCGAGCCCACTGGTCGAACGATTCACGATCCAGGAAGAAGTCTCGGATCAACTCGTTCAGCGATTCAGTCCCGGCTTGAAACAGTCCCAGAGCTCGAAAGAAGCTCGTGTAGTCGACATGGTGTAGATGCATGAGCGCTAAGAGGTCTTGGATCAGCGACGCATCCTCCTCCTTCGTCTCAACGAGCCCAAACTTGGCCCTCATCAGCTCCATGTACCGCCCTTCGCAGAGCGGGGTGTAGCGATCGAGTGCGGCCTTCAAGTCTTCCTTTTGGGACAAGGGAAGCAGCGCCTGCGCGAGACAGCTGAGATTCCACAGGCCGATATAGGGCTGTTGATTGAAGGCATAGCGGCCATTGTGGTCTGAGTGGTTACAGATGAAACCAGGGTCGTAGTCGTCGATGAATCCAAACGGACCGTAATCGAGCGTGATGCCAAGGATCGACATGTTGTCGGTGTTCATGACGCCGTGCGCCCAACCGACGGCTTGCCATTGTGCAATCAGCCTTGCGGTGCGCTCGACGACCTCGGAAAAGAACCGGGTGTACTTGTCTGCCGTTTCCACGAGATGAGGATAGTGATGCGCGATCACGTAGTCGGCCAGCACTTTGAGCTGCTCATGTTGTTTCCGATAATAGAGAATCTCGAACGAGCCGAACCGTACGTGAGACGGCGCCATGCGGAGTACGATCGCGCCGGTCTCGACCTGTTCGCGAAATACTTTATGTTCGCTTCCAACAACACAGAGCGCTCTTGTCGTCGGAATACCGAGCCCATGCATCGCCTCGCTGCAGAGATACTCTCGGATCGTTGAACGCAGAACCGCACGGCCATCGCCGTCTCGTGAAAAGGGCGTAAGGCCTGCGCCTTTGAGTTGCAAGTCCCATCGCTCGCCCAGCTCGTTTCGCGCTTCACCCAAAAGAATCGCGCGACCGTCTCCCAGCTGCGGCACATAGACCCCAAACTGATGGCCTGAATAGAGCATCGCCAACGGCTCCATCCCTGGGACAAGCATGCTCCCGCCGAACACCGCGGCAAATTCCGGTCGCTTCGCCTGCTCCGGATCAAGATCGATTAGTTCTGCAGCCGCGGGGTTAAAACTAATGAGATAGGGTGGCTCGGAAAACGGAGTCGGGTTCAGCTTCGCATAGAGCGCCTCGGGTAGGCGGGCATAGGTGTTGTCGAACTTGATCTCTTCGAGTTGTCGTCGTCCGGCCATTCTATTACCATCACAATGATTTACGCGTGCGTCGGAGCGTTATTTCTTCGCTCCATAACCAGGATCATCCTGACTCCAAGTCTTCCGAGCCATCGTATGGTATGTGAGCGAATACGCGAATCGCAATGACCCAATAGACCTAACCATCCTTGTCTTCCACAGTTTGTTTGTCTAGAATGGGCACTCTCGCAGAGTTTGCAGGATGTTCAAAAAGGCCGTCCTCGTCGCTCGTCCGAAGAAAAGAGCCTATGGCGTATAGCGTATAGTCCGGAATGGAGACCGGGCGTCTTCGCCACCAGCTATAAGCCATTAGCCATACGCTCTTATCCCCAACGAGATACGTTTCACGGGTGTCGAGAGCGATGTAAGAACGAAGCAGGCGGGTTTTTCAGCACGCTGTCGAGGAGAACTGAGTGAAGGGTCTACGATTTGAGCGCATCGGGAAAAATCGCTACTACAATGTGGTGTTCCACATGGGGAGCAGCTACGTCCCCGTCAGCGATGAAACGGTGGAAGAGCTCAAGGCTCAGAGTCTACTCCCCGTCGAACGGTTTCTCGACCTCTTGATCGACCGCGTCGGGTACTCCTCCTACCTCAAAGAACAAATCCGCACAGAACTGAAATCCTCCGGCGATGCGGTGACGCAGATCACGGTTCTACAAGGCGCCATCCGCGACCTCTAATCGGCTGCTGAAAATTCCGACGTCCTCACCCGCCCAACCCCGGCGCGCCAAG
>JANNIV010000373.1:0-2899 GCA_031405355.1 Nitrospira sp. | reverse complement strand
GTTTTAGCACGCTAGGCTAGGAATCCACGGTGAGAAAAAACAGGCAGGCATGGGGGAACATATCTTTATTTCCACTCCTTCAGCAAGGAAGCGCTTTAATGGCCTACACGTCTGGAACAAAAGGCGTATACGCTGCAGGATGCTCAAAAAGGCCGTCCAGCAAGGCCGCAGCGAGCGAAGAGGCGAGGCGTACGCTTCGGTACGTTGAGCCTCTGAGCGATGCGAGAACGACGCTGGCGGACTTTTTCAGCATCCTGTTATGCACGGGTCCTGGCGGACGGTCTAATGACCCACAGCATCAGGAGCGAGAACACCACAGATCCGATCGCGGCCAGACCGAGAAACCATTCGAGCTTGCCGATCACAGCGAACATCAGCACGATAACGGAAAAGTCACGGCTCGCGACGTTCTTGAGCATGAAGTCCGACCAGGCAGCCTGTACCGGCGTCTTCCATCCACTCGAAGATTTGATCTTTTGGGCGCGGGTAACGAGCCAAAACGAGAGCCCATTACCAAGGACCGCGGCTGATCCCAAGACAAGAGGCACCCACGCGCCATCGGTCCCAGCCAGGTGCAGATAGGAGCCCGCGGCAATACCGGCAAAGATCGCCATATGCACCACGTTGTCCATGGCGATGTCGAGCCTGGCCCCGAACGGCGATTCGGTGAACGTCAGCCGAGCCACTTCCCCATCGCAGCAATCAATGATCGCTGCCAGCTGGAACAACAGTGCGGCTATGATGCCGGCACTGTAGGTCCCGACGCCAAAGCAGGTAGCCGCACCCAGTCCAATCAAGCTCGCAATAATCGTAATGACATTCGGCGAGAAGCCTGCGGCGAGAAAGATTCGCGTGAACCAACGAGAGACCTTCCGATTGAAGAATCGGTCGACGAGGCCCTCGAACTCGCCCTTGAGAGAATTAAACAGCTTCTTCTCAGCGGCCTTGACATCGGCAGCATCCCGCACATCCTGATACCAGTGGGAGCGGTTCGTCTCTGTAGACTTCACCCGCACATGCCCGTCCACCGCAGCCCGTTCGAGCCATCGACGAATCGGCACCGTACCGGTTTCCGCATCGACTTGGCCGGCAGTGCTCATAAATCCGGCTGGAACTACCACCAGATCTGTCGCTATCAACGCGGCATCGTCCTGTTTCGATGTGATCGAGAGGAGTCGTCCTGCCTGCACCTTCATACGCAGGCTCTGCCGGCGTGACTGTCGATCTCGCTCGCTATTGGCCCGTGCCACGACGATCGCCTGGCCCTCCTGCACCTCATGGCGCAGGCTCTCGATCAAGGGGGCCGCAAACACCCCCTGTACACCGGACAGGAGACAGAAGCCACGAATTTCAGCAGCCAGCGCCTCCCATGTGCGTGGATCATCCAGCGGAAACTCACGAATCGGCAACCAACGCACGGGAATTGTTACGCGTGACCCTTTGCTCAACGCCTGTTTGAGCTGATCTTCCTCTGCCCCGACCAACACCATAAGCTGTCGAATACCGGCGCGCTGCAGCGTCAATACCGTCCGCTGAAACAGGCCGATGCCCACCACGCTGGTGAGCGGACCCACCTCTTCGGCATACAATCCGGCCGGCTCGCCAAATAGACTCACCGACGGCAAGAGAATCGCCGTGTTCAATCCCTGGAGGCCTGTCTGTTTCTGAACTACGCTCTCGCTCATGTTGAAATACCGTCCATTGTCATTGGTCATGAGTCGATGGAAAGAACCTCGTTGTAATCTCCCTCACCAACGACCGTTAACCATTGACATCATTTTCCTACAGTTTCGGCAACACATCCCGTTCCGCTTTCGTCACATCTTCCATGAAATCGATTTCGGTCCAGGGAAGTCCACCGATCTTTTCATGCCCGACTTTGACGTCGCGGAAAAATCCCACAAGCGCATCTTCGTATTCCATCTGCCAGGCCTCACGATCCACATGGGTCTTGAGCGACGCAATCACATGTGGCGCATCGGCGTGACGAACCTTGAGGAACCCCACGCCTTCTCCGGCATAATCATAGTGTAACGGCATCGTTTTCGTCAGCGCAATTACGCGCCCGCCTTCGACCACGACCATGCACACTTCCCCTGTCTGCTTGACGGTGTCGTCCATGAGCAGCGCGTTCTCATAGGGAGATTGTACCAAACGGCGCAAGATCTCTTGATGAAAGAGCACGTCTGCATCCATGACGATCGCGTCGTCATCCAATGCCGCGCGCGCGATCCAGAGCGAGGAAATGCTGCCGCGATGAAACTGCTCATTCACAAGGAAATTCACGCGCATATCACAAGAATCCGCTGCCACAGCCGCGCGAATCATCTCCTGCTTGTAGCCCACCACCATGTCGGCACAGTGAATGCCGACGCTCCGAAGCGACGTGAGGTAGCGATGCAAGAGGGTCTGTCCGCCGATCTCAATGAGGCACTTCGGGCGATGTTGTGTGACCTCCCACAGGCGCTTCCCGACCCCTGCTGCGAGGATGATGGCTTTCATGCTGTGCCGCAAATCCGTTCAAATGCGTCGAGGAATCCGACCAACTGCGCCTCCGTGAGGGCTCCCATGTTCGCGACGCGGAAAATTTGGCTCTGGAGTTGGCCTTGGCCCGCATAGATCACGTAGCCTTCTTCTTTTAGCCGATCGTGCAATACCTGATAGGTCAGACCCTCGGGAAGGTAGTAGGCGGTGATCGTGTTGGACTGTTTGTCCGGGGACAGGAGCGGCTTTACGCCGAGTTTCGCCATGCGGTCTCGGATAAGGGTCGCGACCTTCTTGTATCGCTGAATCCGCTTGGCGACTCCCTCCTCCATGAGTTCGTTCAACGCTTCGTCGAACGCATAATAGACCTGTACAGCCGGCGTGAACGGAATCGTGCCGAGACCCTGGTCGTCCA
>JANNIV010000372.1:0-1614 GCA_031405355.1 Nitrospira sp. | reverse complement strand
CAAGTAGGATAGGCTGAGGTCGAGGTTAAGGTTGAGAGAAGACCTGACATTCTTCATCTCAGCCTCAACCTTAGCCTGAACCTTTTGTCTGTGTGGAGAGACAACCATGAAGTCTGTAATAGCCAAGAAAACCCTAGCCCTGATCGATGCCTACTGGCGGGCGGCCAATTATCTATCAGTCGGGCAGATTTATCTCTCTGACAATCCCTTGCTGTAGAAGGCACTGACGCGTGCCCACATCAAGCCTCGGTTACTTGGTCACTGGGGCACGACGCCGGGATTGAACTTCATCTATGTCCATCTGAACCGCGTTATCAAGGAACGGGATCTCAACATGATCTATATCGCCGGACCAGGCCATGGTGGACCTGGGATTGTGGCGAATGCCTATCTTGAAGGTACCTACAGCGAAGTCTATCCCAACATTTCGCAGGACGAACGGGGCATGAAACGACTGTTCAAACAATTTTCCTTCCCAGGCGGCATTCCCAGTCACGTAGCGCCGGAGACCCCTGGCTCCATCCACGAAGGCGGCGAATTGGGGTATTCGCTCTCGCATGCGTACGGGGCCGTATTCGACAATCCCGATCTGATCGCGGCCTGCGTGGTCGGTGACGGTGAAGCGGAAACTGGCCCGCTTGCGACGAGTTGGCATTCCAATAAATTTCTCAACCCGCTCACCGACGGCGTGGTCCTGCCCATTCTCCATCTGAACGGCTACAAGATCGCGAATCCCACGGTCCTGGCCCGTATCAGTCACGATGAGCTGGACCATCTCTTTCGCGGGTACGGCTACATTCCCTATTTCGTCGAAGGCCACGATCCTCAGAAGATGCATCGACTCATGGCCGCGACGCTTGATGCCGTGATTCGGGATATTCAGCGTATCAAAGCGGCTGTGCGCCGGGACGGCGTCAAGAAGCGGCCACTTTGGCCCATGATCGTGCTCCGGACACCCAAAGGCTGGACCGGTCCGAAGCAGGTCGATGGCAAGCGGACAGAGGACTACTGGCGCTCTCACCAAGTTCCCATGGGCGACATGGACAAACCAGCGCACATCAAGATCCTCGAACAGTGGATGAAGAGTTACAAGCCGGAGGAGCTGTTTACCAAGACGGGAGGATTCATCCCTGCATTGGCCGAACTGGCACCCAAGGGGGCGCGCCGCATGAGTGCGAATCCTCACGCCAATGGCGGCCTGCTTCTCAGGGATCTGCGTCTGCCTGATTTCCGCGACTATGGCGTCAAGGTCACGAAACCGGGCGCCCTTGATGTCGAGTCCACGCGTCTCATGGGGACATTCCTGAGGGACACGATGAAGCTGAACATGGAGAGCCGGAATTTCCGTCTCTTCAGTCCGGACGAGAACAATTCAAACCGCTGGCAGGATCTGTTGGAGGTGACCAACCGCGCCTGGATGGCGGATCGCTATCCCTACGACGACCACCTGGCGCCGGACGGCCGGGTCATGGAGATGCTCAGCGAGCACCAGTGCCAGGGTTGGCTGGAAGGGTATCTCTTGACCGGCCGGCACGGGTTCTTCTCCTGCTACGAGGCGTTCATTCACATCATCGACTCGATGTTCAATCAACATGCCAAGTGGCTGAAGGTCTG
>JANNIV010000371.1:0-3164 GCA_031405355.1 Nitrospira sp. | reverse complement strand
CTGATCCTGTTCGTACCCCGGCTCTCCTTGACCGGTCCTGTGATGAAACTTCCAGTAATGCCAGGGACAGACAACATAGTCGCCGTCAAGGGTACCTTCTCCCAACGGACCGCCGACATGATTACAAACCCCTGAGATCGCGGCAAACGAACCATCTTTGTACGTCAGCGCGATTGTCGTCTTTCCGAGGGAGACTTCTTGCAAGGACTTCTTCTTCAGTTCTTCAACCTGCCCGATGTCTGTCCATTGTTCGTCCGGCATGAAGGACCCCCTCCATAATAATTAGGCCGCGTCACCGTTCACTTCTCCGACACTTGCCGTTCTCCAGCTCTCGTGCCTTACCCTTTCGCGCCCGTATCGTAATAAAACCGCTCGTGCGTGATCTTGCCGTTCTTCCACTTGGCCACGACGACTTGCTCCATGTGAACCGGCTGTCCATTGGTGGCAATGAAGTCGAGGTTGCATTCGTAGAAGGTCACGTTGTCACCGACGCCTGAGGCTGTGACGTTAAACCCTTTCCACTCCTTGACACCGCTCATGAACTGCTTTTCTCGCTCGATGTTCGCGGCCAAACCCTTCGTCGGCGGATTGGCGTTGTCCTGCATTACAGTGTCCTTGTCATAGAACTCGCTCATGGCCTCGATGATCTTGCCTTGACGAATGTAGCCGAATAGACTGTCCAGTCGTTGTTGCAAATTGATTGTGCTCATGATCGTTTTTCCTTTTGAGGTTTGCTGGTGAATGTAATTCCGGCTTTCTGTACCTCCTGATAGGGGAGGAGCCAAACAAGCGATTCGTCACTGAGGTCGCCGACCTGAATCCGGTTGCCCCAGGGATCGCGGAAGTCGCAGCGAAAGTTCGGCTGCATTGTGAGCTTGTACTTCTTGGTGAGTTTTTTTCGCACTTCCTTGATCTGTTGCGCATCCCGGACCATCAAGCTGAAATGTTTCACGCGGTCCGGTTGCAGCGTGTCCACTTCAAAAATCGCCATGAACTGATGCTCGCCCAACTTGCACCAGGCGGCGCCTTCACCGCCACGCAACATCTTCAAGCCGAACACGTCCGAATAAAACTTCACGGCTTTTTTTGCGTCGGTCACTTCTATGACGATATGGTTACATCCATAGACTTTAACTGCCATCATCTCCCTTCCTTTCTAGCAGGGTGCTGAAAAAGTCCGCCAACACAAAGAAGGTTGAGGTTCAGGCTAAGGCTGAGATAAAGAGAGTCTGATCTCGCTCAACCTCGACCTCAGCCTGCTAAGCCTCTCTTTTGGCCTGCTGAATGGCCGACACAATAATATCGGGAGGTTGGGCACCGGAAATCGAGATGCTCCCGTTGAAAACAAAATAGGGCACCCCGCTGATGCCCAACCGACGACCGACTGCTTCTTCGGCCTTGACCTCAACCACGCCTTTCTCACTCGCCAGAAATGTTTCTATCTCTGTTCGATCCAGTCCTGCTTCGGCAGCTGCAGCCGTAAGGGTCCTCAGATCACCGATGTTCTTGCCGTCCAGAAAATACGCGCGAAAGAGAGCCTCCACCACGTCGTCCTGTTTCCCCTGCTGTGCTGCATACCAAACCAGCCGATGGGCTGCAAAGGTGTTTGGCGTTCGCTGAATCTTCTCAAAGGCAAAGGGAATCTGTTCATCCGCGCCGGCAGCGAGGAGTTGTTCTTCCATCCGGCCAAAGACCTCCAAGCTCCCAAACTTGGCTTTCAGATAGGTGGTCCGATCCATTCCATCGAGCGGCATCGTCGGATTCAATTGGAATGGACGCCAGGTCACATGCACGTCGTCACCAACCGAGGTCAATGCTCGTTCAAGTCTTCGCTTCGCGACATAGCACCAGGGGCACACGATATCGGAATAGATGTCGATCTGCATCAAGGACTTTCTCTCTCTTAGGCTAAGATCGAGGTTCAGCGAAGATCAGACTCTCTTTATCTCAGCCTTAGCCTGAACCTCAACCTTCTTCGTGTTGGCGGACTTTTTCAGCATCATGCTAAATGGCCCATCTTGCCTGCCTGATAATCGTTCACCGCCTGAACCAGTTCCGCTTTGGTATTCATGACGAACGGGCCATAGCGCGCAATCGGCTCGTCGATCGGCTCTCCAGCCATGACCAAGAGCCGACTGTCCTCCTGAGCCTCCACCGTGACGTGCGAGCCATTGCGCTTGTACACAATCAGTTCCGCTTCTCCGGCCTCGCGCGATCCATTCACCGACACGCGACCTTGCAAGACAAAGATGGACGTATTGTGTCCTTCGGGCAAGGCCAGAGCAACCAGCTTTCCAGCCTTCAACTGCAGGTCATACAGCTCAACCGGAGTGAAGGTACGGGCTGGTCCCTTGTGTCCAAGATACGATCCGGCGATCACTCGTAATCGGCCGGCCTTGTTATCGAGATCAATGGACGGAATGTCTGCATTGAGGATCGTCTGATAACCAGGCGCAGACATTTTCGAAACGCTTGGCAGGTTCACCCATAATTGAATGGCGTGAAGCGTGCCACCATTCTTGGCCCATTCCTTTTCGTGCAGCTCTTCATGCACGATTCCGGATGCGGCTGTCATCCATTGGATATCGCCTGGACCGATGACCCCGGCATTCCCAGCTGAATCGCGATGAGCCACAACGCCTTCATAGACAATGGTGACCGTTTCAAACCCGCGATGAGGATGTTCTCCCACGCCACGGGGATGATCCGTCGGCTCGAAATACTGCGGACCCGCATGGTCCAGCATGAGAAAAGGGCTGACCTCGTGATCGAGGTCGTTGCTCGGAAAGAGATTCCGCACAGGGAATCCGTCACCGACCATGTGGGTGGAGCCTGGCTGATAGATCCCCACGATGTCTTTTGTTGCCGCGGTCGCGATTGTCTCATGACGGCTCATTGGCACTCTCCTTCCATTCGCCACAGGCCCCTGTCCTGAACAGTGCGGTTACAGTCGCTTCTCTTCGAGATCGAACACATCGAACCACACATACACAGGACGATGGTTCGGTACGAACTGTGGAATGTACTCTTCCAAGTACTGTTGGCCTTGGAGGCTCAAATCACTGAGCCTCATGTCACGCATCGCATTATTCCATTTCAAAATATCATCGGCATTCTTGATCTTTGACGTGCCGACAATCCAGGTCGCGATCTCCTCGTCTGAG
>JANNIV010000370.1:0-2791 GCA_031405355.1 Nitrospira sp. | reverse complement strand
TATTGACGCGTATGACAGATCCGACTTCGCCGGTAGTCAACCGTACCGACGTCCCCAAGGGATACGCCGATAATTCCTGAATTAAGGTTTTGACGATTTCGCGAGGGAACGCCGTCCGTTCTGCCACCAACAATTCTCTTATCGCTTCGTGGGGGAAAAATCGGCGGCGATATCCGCGCGGGCTCACGAGAGCGTCAAACACATCCACCAGACCAATAATTTGGGCAAACTCATTGATCTGCCGTTCCTTCAGCTTGTTCGGATACCCCTTCCCGTTCCACCGCTCATGAGCCTGGCGCACCACTTGTGCCAGCCAGTCATACTTCAAACCCGCCTTTTGAATTGCCTGATAGCCGAGTTCGGGATGTTGTTCGATCAACGCACGTTCATCAGAGGTCAGCCGACCAGGCTTAGCGATCAGCGATTGCGGCACAGCAAAGAGACCGATATCGTGCAGGAGCCCCGCGAGGGCAAGCCGTTCCAGCTCTTTCCCATGATATCCCAGCCCCACGCCGATCTTCGTCGCCAGAATCCCGACATTCACGAGATTTGTAATCAGCGGAGGGCCTGGCGGACCGCTCATAGCCTGAACGAGCAATCGGTCGCTTCTTTTGAGCGCCGCAACAACTTCCGTCGCCAGGGCAGAGAGGGGCTCTAAATCGAGTGCGTCTTGCCGCTGCACAGCAAGAGCCAATCCCGTCAATTGCTCTTGCGCTCTGCGATACCAGTCGGCCGTGCTCAGTTCGTTCATGGCGTGGGACCGTCCTCAAATAAGCGTGATCCGAAGGCTGAAGGCCAGTCGAGACTAAATGTTGAATTTTGAATGTGTAATGTTAAGTGTTCTGAATTCCGATTCCGGCAATTCCACATTCATCACTCCACATTCAAAATTCAACATTCGGCCTCAGTCCGCCTGGAGTGCCTGATCGATCGCGGCACGTTGAGCCCGCCCATGCTCCACCCACAGGCGAACGGCATTGCCCATCATGTGCAGCCGTGACGTCACTGATTCTACCCGCGTGGCAGACAGAAGCACTCGTCGCTGCGTTACCATGGTCAGCAATACGTGAAGACCGGTGAAAAACATCATGGCCGAACCGGCATTCACTTGCTGTGCCTCTGCGCGCAGATGCGCGACGTCTTGCAGAGAGGCTTCGAGGGCTACCATATGTGCGGAGGGCTCACCCCCGGCCATCTTGAGAAGGTGCATCTTCTTCATAATTTCTGGCACCTGCGCATCAATCGATTTCAGAAACGACTCTTCCGCTTGGGATATCCGCGCAAGATATCCTTGAACGATCGTGGGGTCGATACCCTGGGCACCGGCCTGAATCTGCCCTTCCATCTGCTTGATCAGGCTCCGAATCACGTTACGCCCTGACCCCGTATCGGAGGACTGTTTATTTTGTAGTTCCTGAAGCGTTTTCAGAAACTTTTCTGGAGAGAGACCGGCATCAACTATCTCTGCCACCGCGCCGCTTCCTTCGTCGTCGAAGGAGACGCCCGTCGCCTGGGTCAATGCTGTATGGATCTGTCCCAGCTGTTTACAGAGCGAAAGAAAGTCCTGAGGGGATCCCGCCTTCAGTGGATCCCGGAGGGCGTCGATAAACGGAAGCGCGGCGAAGCTGACTTGCGTGACGCTTGGAAGATCAATCGTAGCGGCAGAGCCTCCGAGATTCGTCACTCCTGCCGATATTGTACGAATCAGCTTGGCATGCCGATCCGGCGCCGGCCCTTGTTGCAGCTCGTCAAGAGCGTCATGAATGCTCTGAAGCCATTCGTGCGCTTCCTGAACGAAGAGCACGACCAGCTCTCTGTTGAAATCATCTATGTTGTCGGCAGCCATGATGTCAGTTTTTCAGCGCAGTGACGATCCGCGAAATGGAATGGTGCCGGATCAAGGCCGCCGTTTACCGTTTCCCAACTGGGAAGCCAATCCCGCGATCTCGCCAAGCTGTCTCGCTATTTCTTCAAACCGTTTTGTGGCTAGCTCGGCCTCTTGTTCAGTTTTAGCCATGCGCTTCGCAAGTAGGCTATTTCGTTCCCGTTCCATCTGAAGTAATGCTTCAAACTCATGGACTTGTTTCGAAACGCGCTCAGCCTCGGAGAAATGCGTGGAAAGAACCTTGGTTCTTTCCCGTTCAGCAGCAAGCGCTTGATCCATCTCGGTCATCTGTTCAACCAAATAGGTGGCTGCCTGGCGCTCGACATTCAGAGCTGCCTCCAGCTCTTGGAGACGACTCGCATTCTGTTGCAACCCGGCCAGACGCGGTGCTTGTTGCGCGCTGCCTTCCTGTTTGTTCTGGAGGGCCGTCTCTAAAGCTTGAACACGCCGGCTTATGCTCTCCACTACGGATGCCTGTTTCTCGACTTCAGTCGTCCGCTCTCGTTCGGTCTTGAGTGCAAATTCAAGTTCTTGCACTCGAACAATCGCACTATCAGTCTGTGCGAGTTTCTTTTTTAGCCGGGCAAACTGCTCACGTTCCCTAATGGCGACATGAATGTTCTGAAGCCAGTCCTGTGCCTCCTGAATAAAGAGATCCACCAGCTCTTTCTGGAAATCGTCTGTAGTATCAGCAGCCATGACGTCAGTCCTTCACAACAATACAGGTCCTCAAATATGGATTATGAAAAATCAGAGTCGAGGCTTTCCGCTCCCCAGCTGAGAGGCCAATCCCGCGATCTCGCCAAGCTTTCTCGCCATCTCTTCAAAGCGATTGGAGGCTTGCTCGGACGCTTGTTCAGCTTCGGAGAGGCGCACGGCAAGATCTTTACTTATTTGTTGTTCAGC
>JANNIV010000369.1:0-3050 GCA_031405355.1 Nitrospira sp. | reverse complement strand
GCCCACCTTCTGAGTTCCGCTCTCGACGATCACCATCTTGGCAAAATCGGTATAGGCATTTTCGACAATCGTGCCGACAGGCGCCTTCGTGTCCCAAATATAGTTCAAGGCGGCGATGGGAATATCGCCGAACAGAACCTGGCCGGCTTTGAACTTGAGCTTCTTGCCAAAGCTGACTCTGTCGGGGTCGTACGCAAAGGTGATATAGAGCCGGGCCGGAAAGTCGTCGCCCTCCTTGAGGGTGACGTCGCTGCCCTTCAGCACATTGTCGATTTTCCAACGCCACCGGACGATCGGGAATTCTTTTGGATCGATCACCACCGGCTTAATCAGACCAGAGGCCGAGGCTTTGCTCACCGCCTTGACGATCGTCACCTCTCCATCCTTCACCACTTCATAGGAGGTATGTGATGGGATCTTCGTAAAGGTGAGCGGCTTCCACCCATCGGGCATCGCCTGCCCAACCGTCCCGCTCGAAAACTTCCCTACTTCAATCACCGCGGGAGATTCCGCAACAAGTGACAAAGGGGCAATCAACAGCACCGCCAACAGAAACACGCTCGCCAAAACCAGCATCTTACCGTTTCCCTCCATGAGGGCAGGCGCGATCAGCCTTCGACTCCGCGCATCGGATGAACAGTCCAAGCTCGCTTGCTTTTTCTCTCTGGGAAGGGCACCCATGTTGGTCTACGTGCGCCCGTCGAACGAGGCCCTTCTCAGGGCGCGCGTTCCGGGAGCACAAGACCAACGTGGGTGTCCTTCCCATCCCTTCTCAGGCCGCGCGTTGCGCGAGCACCGGGATAGCCGATCCTCCCTCACCCCCTCCTCGTCCAGGCAAATAACTTCATCAACAGATTCTTCGTCCGTGGCGTAAAATGCTCCTTGCGCCACAGATTGACCACCTTCTTATTCACCTCGGCCTGCGTCGGATAGGGATGGATCGTCCCGGCAATCGTCTTCGCTCCGCCTCCGGCTTTCATCGCGACGGAAAACTCGCCGATCATGTCGCCGGCGTGGGCCGCCACAATCGTTGCGCCAAGAATCTTGTCGGAGCCTTTCTGGATATGCACTCGCGCGAACCCTTCGTCTTCGCCGTCGAGAATCGCGCGATCGACCTCATCGAGTTTGAACGTGTAGGTTTCAACCTCAATGCCCTTCTCCTTTGCATCCTTCTCGTACATCCCGACATGCGCGACTTCCGGCTCCGTAAAGGTGCACCAGGGCATGATCAAGGATTCGACGCTGGCATAGCCCAAGCCGAACGGATGGGGAAATAGGGCGTTCTGAATGACGATCTGCGCCATGGCATCGGCGGCATGGGTGAATTTGTAGCGCGAGCAAATGTCGCCCGCCGCAAAAATCCTGGGATTCGTCGTCTGCAGCCGCTCGTTCACCTTGACCCCGTTCTTATCGTACTCGACCGCGACCACTTCCAGCCCGACGCCCTCGACATTCGGGGTACGGCCGACGCCGACGAGAATCTCGTCGACCGTCACATCGTACTGTTGGCCATGTGAATCGACGGTAAGCCGCTTGCCGGCCTCCGTTTTCTGTACCTTCAAATCCTTCCCGCAACAGAACAGCTTCACCCCGTCTCGCAACATCTGCTGTTCGACAATTTCAGCCGCATCGCGGTCTTCGTTCGGCAGGATGCCGTGAGCCGTTTCAATGAGGGAGACCTGACTTCCGAAACGGGCAAACGACTGGGCCAACTCACAGCCAATGGGACCAGCGCCGATCACCCCGATACGTGGAGGCAGTTCCGTGAGCGAGAATACCGTTTCATTGGTAAGATAGCCCGTCTCTTTCAATCCTGGTGTGGAAGGCACAGACGCCCGTGCTCCGGTACAGACAGCTGCCTTCGCAAAGGTGAGGGTACGATTGCCGGACGGTCCTTCGACCTGAATGATGTCGGCGCCGGTAAAGCGTCCGCTACCAACGTAGACGTCCACGCCCAACTTCGTATAGCGATGAGCCGAATCGTTGTGGCTGATCTGCGCGCGTAGTTTTCTCATGCGCGCCATGACCGCGCCGAAGTCATACTTCACCCCGGGAGGAATATGCAGGCCAAACTCCTCGGCATTCCGCAAATCGGCCCATGCCCTTGCCGCGCGAATGATGCCTTTCGAAGGCACGCAGCCAACATTCAAGCAGTCGCCACCCATCAGATGTTTTTCGATCAAGGCCACTTTGGCTCCCAAGCTTGCAGCGATGACGGCTGTAATCAATCCCGCAGTCCCAGCCCCGATGACCACAATATTGTAGCGGCCGGCTGATTCAGGATTAACCCAGTTCGCGGGATGGACGTTGCCGACAAGCGTGCGATTATGCTCGTCATCCGGCAGCACGAGGCTCTCTTCATACTGATCCATCACCACGATCCTCTCTTTTTCCGACTGCGAAACCATCGTGGTGTTGCCCCCTCTTTTCGCCTACGTTTCACGTTTCACGCCTCACGTTTCACGAGCCCGCGGTCATGCCGGTTTCCCAGCCCACTTCTTATACAAGCTCGGCACAAGCGCCAGAAGGCCTAGTAACACAAATGCCCCAATCACTCCGGGGGAAGCAATGTCTGTCAACGAATTGATCGTACCGAGTTGCCGGCCCGCGTAGGCATAGACAAAAGAGCCAGGGATAATCCCGATGGCCGTAGCCACGACATAGGCGCCGACATTCATGCGAGTCAGGCCGGATACCAGATTCACCACAAAGAACGGAAAGAGCGGAATCAGCCGGAGGGTCAGGAGATAACTGAAGGCATTGTTCGTAAAGCCCTGCTGAACCGGACCCAGCCACTTTCCAAACTTCCGCTCCACCCAATCGCGCAGCAAGTAGCGGGAGGCAAGAAACGCGAGCGTCGCGCCTGTCGTCGCCCCCAGATTAACGAACAGCGTACCCCACACAAACCCGAAGAGGAATCCGCCTGCCAATGTCAGAATCACGGCGCCGGGAAGCGAGAGCCCCGTCACGGCCACATAAACCAAAATGAACAACGCGGCAGCGGCGGCAGCATGTGTTTCAGTAAACGATAAGAGATAATCGCGATTGTC
>JANNIV010000368.1:0-2162 GCA_031405355.1 Nitrospira sp. | reverse complement strand
AGAGCATGCCTTCGATGGGGCTGCTCGCCGTCGCATACAATTTTCGCGGGATTCGCCCGGCTTTGTACGCCAACCGACCTGCAAGCACCGCGTATTTCATCGCCTCCGCCATGGCAATGGGATCTTTGGCCCCGGCGATGGCCGTGTTCATCAGCACTGCATCCGCCCCCAACTCCATCGCCAGGGCGGCATCGGATGCAGTCCCGACGCCGGCATCGACGACGATCGGTACCTTGACCATTTCCATGATGATTTTTAAGTTATACGGATTGCGGATGCCGAGTCCCGATCCAATCGGCGCAGCCAAGGGCATGACGCAAGGGCACCCGATATCGACGAGCTTCTGCGCCACGATGGGATCGTCATTCGTATAGGGCAAGACGATAAAACCTTCTTTGACCAAAATCTTCGCTGCTTCGAGTAATCCAACTGTATCGGGAAAGAGGGTTCGCTCATCGCCAAGCACTTCCAGCTTGATCAAATCAGACACGCCGGCAGCCCTGGCCAAGCGGGCATACCGCAGAGCATCTTCCACGTTGTAACAGCCGGCCGTGTTGGGAAGGATGGTGTACTTCTTCGGATCGATATAATCGAGCAGGTTCTCTTTGGAACGATCGGTAATATTGACCCGCCGCACCGCCACCGTCACCACATCGGCGCCCGATGCCTCAATGGCTTTCTTGGTTTCGGCAAAGTCCTTATATTTCCCGGTCCCCACGAAGAGCCGGGATTTGAACTCATATCCCCCGATAATCAGTCGATCGCCTGTCATGGTGCCCTCTTAGAATAATCCGTCGATGATCCACCACCTATAAAGCTCAAAATCTCCACTCGATCTCCTTGTTTCAGACTCCGCTGGTCGAACTCCTTACGATCAAGGATTTCCAAATTCAGTTCGACCGCCACACGCTCCGTCTTGATACCAAGTTCACGCAGCAAGTCTCCCACCGTGGCGCCAGTCTGGCTGCCCCGCTGCTCGCCGTTGACCTGAATTTCAATCGCCCCTGCCATGCCACTCATCCTAGGGGAGCAGAATTCAGAATGTCAATAAAGCCGCCACAGCAGCTTACTCTGCCCAAAGGGCCACTTCGGCTACGAAGGCCGGAAGCTGCGGGGTATCTTGCGAAACGCTCCGACCCGTCGGCCAGAGCCTTTGGGCGGCGTGCCGAAGCCGCTGCCCTCCTTCGCCAAGGCTACGGAGGGTTCTCCTCGCCTTCATCCCCGTAGCAGCCTACTCCGCCGAAGCAGTCGCTTCGGCTGCGAAGGCCGGAAGCTACGGGATATTCGGCAAAGGAGAATAAAGCCGAGTGGGGCTGTCCCCTTGCCCCCGGATCCCTGATCACGTCAGAATGACGACACCACAGCCTATGATGTCCACCCCACCACACAATCAGCAAATCGCCGCTATCTTTCGGTCGATGGCGGAACGATTGGCCGCCCAGCGAGCGAACCCCTATCGGGTCAGAGCCTATCGGAAGGCAGCGGATACCATCGAAGCGTTGGAGGAAGACATTGCAGACGTTGCCGCACGGCATGCGTTGGAAGATATCGATGGAGTCGGCAAGGATCTGGCGGATAAGATTGAAGAGTTTCTTAGAACTGGAACGATCCAATCGTATGAAGCGTTAAGAACGCCACTCCCGGACGCCGTGAAGGCCTGGACTCAGTTCCCTGGACTGTCCGAGTCGCTCGTTGCGTACCTCTATACCCGCCTGCACATCACCACCTTGAACGATCTGGAACGGCTGGTGCGGTCACACATGCTGCGTACGGTACCGGGATTCTCTGGTTCGGAAGAAAAGCTGCTGGAGGTGATCACCGCCTTAGCCCGCATTACTCATGAAGATTCGTCACGAAAGCGCGCAGACGCGAAGCGAGACGGGCACTCGGAGTCGTGAAGCCATGAAGCATACTCATGCAGTATGTCGAATGGCTGAACGGCGAGACTGCCCGTCGCAGCCGCGTATCCGCGCTTGCAGCAGAAGCTTCATGAGTAATGCGGGCAGAGCAGCAATCCCATGTTAGGAAGGCCGAGGAAGCTCCTTAAAGATCTTCCAGGTCTTCAGCATCTCGACCGCCTTTTGAAGCTGCACATCCTGCTCGAGCGAAGGATCGGCAGAGACCTCAGGGAGAGGAGAGGGAGGCGTCGCGCCGTTCTTCGG
>JANNIV010000367.1:0-2170 GCA_031405355.1 Nitrospira sp. | reverse complement strand
TTTCTCATGTTTTCTTGTCACGTTGTGGAGGCTGGGCTAGACTTCCCTCACATCTATGGCACGAGCAAAACCATCAGAACAGATCCGTGCACGTTCCAAAGCCGCCACGATTGAAGAGTTCACCCGTGTCGCCGGAAATCTCCAGGAACTCCTTGCGCAGGTGGAGGACCTTGGCCGGGAAGGTTTCCCGTATGTCGACGCGGCAATAGCCAGAACAGAGTTGCAATTCCGTGAGTGCATTCGCCGCACGTTCGGTGAAAAGTCCCCTGAATACCAAGAGTATCGGCACCATCGACTTCTCATGGACAGTCCTGAGAACACGCGGCAGAGTGTCGCCTTGATCAAGACGCTTATTGCCGAGATTGAGCAGAAGAAACGAGACTTGCAAGAACCTCCTCCCCAACAAAACGAAGCAACGAAACCGGCTCCATCGGTACCGACACGTCCACAGATGACCTTAGTGCCTGCATCAACCTCGACGGTTCAGATGGCTATGACGCAAACAGGACCGATCACGCCGCCGCCGGTGGTCATGGCCACGGATCTCGGCGTGGCCCCAGTGACCGCCGTGCCAAGTGCACCTCCATCCACCGTGGTCTCTCCCCTGACTCTCTCAGCCTCCTTGCAAAAGCCGGAGCCGCTGAGACCATCCGCACCTCCGCCCGCAGCAGTTCCGACTCCGGCAGCCGCGCCAGAGATGCCGCCTATCCCTCTGCACCCGGTTGTTCGAGTTGCCACGGAGCCGCTGCCGCCGTTCTCACCAGCGGGACAGAACGTACCGGCAGATCTGTCCTATGCCGGCACACTGTCGCAGCCGCTTCGAGGCACAGCAACGCCCATCGCGCATCCGATTCCCGCCGCCAGCCTGCAGCCCCAGATACAAGAAGCGCCTTCCGTCTCTGCGCTGCTGCAGTCGCGCCCCGCGGTCCCGGCCCCGGCCCCGGCCCCGGCTGGTTCCTTCTCGGACCAGAAGCCCGTACCGCAGTCTTTTCAGCCTGGATCGGACTCTGTCGAACGCGTGAAGACACTCTGTTATCGGTTCCACTCCGTCGCCCGGCAGTTGCGGCTTCGTGGGGAATATCGAGCCACGTTATCTGTGGAAGACGAGTTCGATGCGCAAGACTTGCTGCATGCGCTCTTGCGGATACAATTCGACAATATCGAGACAGATGAATGGACACCGAGTTATTCAAGCGGAACTCCGCGCACGACGCTCTTGCTGAACGACGGTCGTCTTGCGGTAATCGTGAAGAAGACGCGTCCCGGTCTCAACGCCAAAGACTTCACCGACCAGCTTCGGATCGATGCGGAGCGGTATCGCTCCTATGGCTGTTGCAGAACCCTGTTATGCTTTATATACGACCCTGAAGGCCGAATCGGGAACCCTCGAGGCCTTGAGGCTAGTCTCACGAGCGTGACCGATTCATTTGCCACCGACGTACTTATTGCCCCGAAATGAGGTTATGAATGAAGAAGCCTAAATCCGATGCTGACGCTGCTACACGCCTCACACCGACTGCAGGTGCTTCCACGGTGAAAGAAGCGGCAGGCGCCCGCCAGGTTGGCCAACGTCCCGCTATTTCTTCGGTGCCAAACACAATCCACTCCCCAATCGATGGAGGGAGAGTCGTATCGGATCGGGCCTACGTGTTCATCAATGTCCATCCGGGGCGGACAAGCGATGTGACTCGGGCTCTGTGCGGGATCAAGCAGATCAAGACTATTGACCCTTGTTGGGGCAAGCCGGATATTATTGTGGTGGTGGAAGTATCGGACCAGGATGCCATGACTCAGTTGGTGCTAAGCCGGATTCACGAGATCGACGGCGTCTCGCAGACTGAAACCCATCTCGTCTATAGGTTGAAGACCAGTAACGCCGCGTGAGCCCACTCCCCAGACTGCTGAAAAAGTCAGCTGATATAAGTAGCCCGTTATTTGGTTTATTTCGTTTGTTTTGTTTGTTTGGTTAAACCAGACCAACTAGATGAACTAAACAAACCAAACAGACCAGTCCAGTCTCCTACTCGGTCTCTCCGCTGTCGGCATCATCGCCAAGATCTAACCCAAACCGCTCAGCCATCCGATAGAGTGTGCGCCGGTCGATGCCGAGGATTTTAGAGGCTTTGACTTTATTCCCCTTGGTTTCTTTCAGCACGCGGATGAGATGGCG
>JANNIV010000366.1:0-1622 GCA_031405355.1 Nitrospira sp. | reverse complement strand
GGCGTGGCCCCAGTGACCGCCGTGCCGAGTCCGGTTCCGCTCCCTCCGGCCGCCCAGATTTTTTCAGACCCTTGGCAAATGCCGGAATCTCTGAGACCATCCACATCTCTACCTGCAGCAGTTCCGACTCCAGCAGTCGTGCCGGCACCAACGATGCCGCTTATGCCTCCGCATCCGGTCGTTCAAGTTGCCCCGGAGTCTCAGTCGCCGCCGCCATCACCAGCGGTACAGACTGCGCCGGCAGATCTGTCATATGCAGGTACAACAGCGCAGCCGCTTCGAGGCGCAGCAATGCCTATCGCGCATCCGATTCCCGCCGCCAGCCAGCAGCCACAGGAAGCGCCTCCCGTCCCTACGCAACTGCAGTCGCACCCCGCGGTGACGGCTGGTTCCTTCTCGGACCAGAAGCCCGCACCGCAGTCTTTCCAGGCAGGATCGGACCCTGTCGAACGCGTGAAGACACTCTGTTATCGGTTCCACTCCGTCGCTCGGCAATTGCGGCTTCGCGGGGAATATCGAGCCACGTTAGCTGTGGAAGACGAGTTCGATGCGCAAGACTTGCTGCATGCACTCTTACGGATACAATTCGACAACATCGAGACAGATGAATGGACGCCGAGTTATTCAAGCGGAACCCCGCGCACGACACTCTTGCTGAACGACGGTCGTCTTGCGGTGATCGTGAAGAAGACACGTCCCGGTCTCAACGCCAAAGACCTCACCGACCAGCTTCGGATTGACGCCGAACGGTATCGTTCCTACGGCTGTTGCAGAACGCTGTTGTGCTTCATGTACGACCCTGAAGGCCGAATCGGGAACCCGCGAGGCCTCGAAGCGAGTCTCACGAGCATGACCGATTCATTTGTTATCGACGTACTTGTTGCCCAGAAATGAGGTTATGAATGAAGAAGTCTAAATCCGACGCTGATACACGCATCATACCGACTGCGGGCGCTTCTACGGTGAAAGAAGCGGCAGGCGCGCGCCAGGTTGGCCAACGTCCCGCTATTTCTTCGGTGCCGAACACAATCCATTCCCCAATCGATGGAGGGAGAGTCGTATCGGATCGGGCCTACGTATTCATCAATGTCCATCCGGGACGGACAAGCGATGTGACTCGGGCTCTGTGCGGGATCAAGCAGATCAAGACTATTGACCCTTGCTGGGGCAAGCCGGATATTATTGTGGTGGTGGAAGTATCGGACCAGGATGCCATGACCCAGTTGGTGCTAAGCCGGATTCACGAGATCGACGGCGTCTCGCAGACTGAAACCCATCTCGTCTATAGGTTGAAGACCAGTAACGCCGCGTGAGCCCGCTTTCGCGAACTCAGCCGCGTCCTCCTAAGGAAAACCGTTATTTGGTGTATTTGGTTGGTCTTGTTTGTTTGGTTGAACCAGACTAACCGGATCAACCAGATGAACCAAATCAACCAAACAGACCAAACAGACCAAACAGACCAGTCCAGTTTCCTACTCGGCCTCTCCGCTGTCGGCATCATCGCCAAGATCTAACCCAAACCGCTCAGCCATCCGATAGAGTGTGCGCCGGTCGATGCCGAGGATTTTAGAGGCTTTGACTTTATTCCCCTTGGTTTCTTTCAGCACGCGGATGAGATGGCG
>JANNIV010000365.1:0-2341 GCA_031405355.1 Nitrospira sp. | reverse complement strand
GCTTGCTCGACGACCGTATCGCCCGTGCTTACGACGTAGGTATCGTTGCCGGCCCCGCCAGTCATCGTATCCGATCCGAGGCAACCATCTAATAGATCGTTGCCCATCCCGCCGATGAGGGTATCATTGCCGGCCAGACCGCGCAGCACATCATCCCCGCCAAGTCCATCGAGCGTATCGTTGCCGCTCGTGCCGATCAGGGTATCGTTCCCAGCTGTCCCACTGCTTGGGGCGATCGTCAGGGCAAAGACATCCTCCGCACTGAGGCTTCCCTGGTCGGTCGCGGTGACGAGGACATCGAGTGTGCCGACGTCGCCTCCTTGCGGTGTCCCGCTGAATGTGTGCGTCGCCGGATTGAAGCTGAGCCACGTAGGTAGTGCCGCGCCGGTGGCCAACATGGCACTATACGTCAAGGTATCGCCCGCATCGACATCGGCAAAGGCGTCGGGTGGCACGACCACGTTGAACAGCGTGCCCTGTGTTGCCTGCTGATCGGCGAGTGGCACCGCCACCGTGGGCGCATCGTTGACGTTTTGCACCGCCAACGTGAAGCCGGTCGAGGCACTCAGATTGCCGGAGTCGATTGCTATCACTGTCACGTCTAGCGTCCCCACGTGGTTGTTGCCCGGTGTACCGCTAAACGTTTGGGTCATCGGATCAAAACTAAGCCACGACGGGAGGGGCGCACCACCGGCGAGCGTGGCGCTGTAGCTCAGCGTGTCCCCATGCACTTGATCCACATCTGCAAACGTGGATCCCGGCATGGCGAACGTGAACGCCGTATCTTCCACAGCTATTTGATTGGCTAACGGAACCGCCACCGTCGGCGCCTCATTCACATTCGCCACGGTGAGGGTAAAAATATCGGACACGTTGAGGTTATCGGGATCGGTCGCGGTGACCTTCAGATCGAGTGTGCCCACCTGCGGATCATCGGGCGTGCCGCTGAAGGTGGCGGTTGCCGCATTGAAGGTGAGCCATGTCGGCAACACAGTCCCGTCGGCCAAGCTCGCGCTCAGCGTGAACACATTGTCCACATCCTCGTCGGCAAACGTGTTGGAAGGCACGACGAGACTGAATGGCACGCCCTCCGATACGGTCTGATCCGAGAGAGGAGTGGGCAGGGTCGGCGCGTGCTTGATGATGGGTGAGAGGAGATCGGCCAGACTCGTCGTACTCTCATCCGCAAAGGCCAGCGTGCTTGCGACCAACGAGCCATTCGTGCCGATCGAATCGAAGTTCGTGAGGAGAAGTTGGTCTGTGCCACTGTTCCCAACTTGAATCGTGAGCGTCCTCGCGGCATCATTGCGCGTGAACGTCAGATCAGCCTGCGCGATGCCTACTCCAAACTGAATCTGGTTGCCTTCACCCGATGTCGCGACATCCTCGATCGTGTCGAAGCCGTCACCCAGATTGAAGAGATACGTGTCGTGGCCGCCGCCCCCCTGCAGCAGATCGTTACCGCGGCCACCCATCAGAAGGGTCGCTCCTGCTTCTCCGATCAAGGTATCGTGACCGGCTCCGCCAAGGAGCGTCGTAGTATCGTTTCCTGCGAGGATGGTGTCATCCCCAATCCCACCGATCAGAACCACCTCTCCATCCCCGCCTATGAGGGTCTGGTTATCCGTCCTGAGATTCGCAGCATAGAGATTGTAGAGATCGAGAATCACGCCGTCGGAAAACTCGGCGACAGTCAGCGCTGGGAGATAATCAATGAAATTAGGCAGCAGAATCTCATTCCCGAACATTCCAATCGTGATTTTGCCGACGGTGAACCCATCGCCAGCATCGAACAGGGTCAGATCGCTCGCCGTAATTCCGGCCCCAAATTGAAGACGATTCATATCGAACGAGCCCTGCTCACCTGCATCGTCCCGAATCTCATCAAAGCCGTCTCCGGGATTGAACACATAGGTGTCGCTGCCCCGTCCCCCGTCCAAGACATCATTGCCGGTGCCGCCGATGAGCATGTCATTCCCGTCGCCGGACACCAGAGCTTCACTGCCGCCTAGCCCCAGCATGCGATCGTTGGAGAAGGTTCCGAACAGCTCCCCGTCGCTCCGTCCGGTTCCTTGCACCAAGACCTCCCGCTCGAACAGCTGGGCAAATGTGAGTTGCGTGCCATCCGCGAAATCAAACCGGTCGATCGCATGCGGCTCAGTGGAATCTTCCGAGGAAACTCCGAGAAAATGCAGTCCATCTCCCGATGTGCCAACCCGCACCATCAAGCCACCCCGGCTGAATGTTCCGCTATATGAGACGCGCAGCATCTCCTGCGTAATGCCGGAGCCGAATAGCACTCTATTCGTGTCTCCCGCTCCTGGCTGATCCTCGATCAGAT
>JANNIV010000364.1:0-1933 GCA_031405355.1 Nitrospira sp. | reverse complement strand
GCCCCGGTAGCGGAACCGTCACGATCAACGGTGTACCGTCTTTCGCTTTTTCCGCGATAAGAGGCAGAGTGAAGAAGTCGTTTTCCGGATAACGTTCCTGCTGCCAGCCGTCCGCGTTCAAATACTGGCGGAAGTACCCTTCGCGGTACATCAGGCTCACGCCGCAGAGCGGCAAACCCAAGTCCGACGAACTCTTCAAATGATCGCCGGCAAGTACACCCAGGCCGCCGGAATAGACCGGTACACTTTCGTGGATGCCGAATTCGGCCGAGAAGTACGCAATCTGCATCGACCCCGATTGCGGGTACGTCTGCTGAAACCAGGTCGGAGCTTTCAGGTAGTGATCGAGCGCAAGCGCGACGCGATCCATATGCGCGAGGAAGCCATCGTCGGCCGCCAGCATTTCGAACCGCGATTGGTCGGTCGATCCCAGGAGCCGAATGGGGCTGTGATCCAGAGCTTCGAACAAATCCGGATCGATCCGGCGGAACAAGGCGACGGCTCGCGAGGTCTGCCACCTGGGTCGCCAAGGCTTCACCACGAATGAGCAATTGCTCGCGTTGACGCTCAATGTAACCGCCGCCGGCGATGGCATTGTTCCGTTCGAGCGCCTCAAACACTTGCCGAAGCGACAGCTTGTAAGAGAGAAGCTTCGCGGGATCTACCACAACTTGGAACTGCTGAGGTTCTCCTCCCCAAATATTGACTTCAACCACGCCCGGCACCGCCCGCAGGCGCATTCCGATTTCCCATTCGAGAAGCGTTCGGAGCGCCATGGCACTGTAGCCGTCTCCTTTTACGGTGAATTGATAGACTTCACCCAATCCGGTCGTCAGCGGTCCCATAATCGGACGGCCATACTCGACTGGGATACGTTCCATCGCACGGGCAAGCCGTTCGGCAACCAACTGTCTCGCGCGGTAGATGTCCGTCCGATCTTCGAAAATTGCGGTGACCGCCGAGAGCCCATAGCGCGACACAGAGCGGAGCTCGCGTAGAGCGGGCAATCCATTCAGCGAAGCCTCGATCGGAAACGTGATGAACTGCTCCACTTCAACCGGGCCAAGCGCAGGGGAGCGGGTCAGGATTTGGACCTGAACCGGGGTCAGATCTGGCATGGCGTCAATGGTGAGGTGGAAAAATGACCACAGGCCGATGACGATGACGAAACTCGTTGCCACCAGAGTGAAGAAGCGGTAGCGCAGCGAGAGGATAAACAGCCTTTCCATCTTACCCTCCCTCTCCAGACTCGATGTGTTCTTTCAGCAGGACATTCTTCAGGTCAAAGACACCGTCGACCACCACCTGCTCACCCGCTGCCAGGCCTTTCCGTACTTCAACCCACCCCACGCCTTCGCGGCCGACTTCGATCGGGACGAAGGCATACCCAGTCTCCCGCTGCACGAAGACGCCACGCACGTTGTCCGCCGTCGTCACAGCTGAGACAGGAATCGCCAAGGTCGGTGGACTCGGGATGAGCAGCTGAACATCCACATACTCCCGTGGCTTCAGGCGCTGCTGCTGGTTCTCGACCTCGAACCGAACTCGAATCGTCCGGGTGGACTCATCCGCAACCGGCGCAAGATAGGTGAGTGGAGCCGTCACCGGCTCACCGCCCTTCGGCAGGATCGTCCCCACATCGCCCTCCTTGAACTTTCGGGCCTGTTCGATCGACAGGTTCGCGAAGACCCAGACCCAGACCCGGCTCGTGTCGACGATCTCGAACAGCTCATTTCCAGGAGCGACTCCCTGCCCCAGCACAATAAGTTGCGCTACGACTGTTCCGGCGATCGGCGATGTGAGGGTATAGCGATGCCCCTCCATGTGACTTCCATGCTCCAGTTGATGTAATTCATCTGCCGTCATGCCCATGTTCAGCAGTTTCTCGCGAACGTGCTGGAATTTCGCTTTCGTTTCCAGGTATCGGCCCTTG
>JANNIV010000363.1:0-3812 GCA_031405355.1 Nitrospira sp. | reverse complement strand
CTAGCCGATCGATAACCATGCCATTATCCTCACAGTTTTCAGACGAAGAAGCGGCCTTAATGGCTGACCAGCATTTCTTTCGCGCCAAGGCGAAGATCATGACCAAGGTGCGCGGCTTGCTCACGGCCACGCATGCAGCGTTGAAAGAAGAAGTTGGAACGGCCACTCTCATAGCCCCGCCTGACTTCAATCCCGCCAACTGTCAGTTCGTGAAGGGAGAGTCTCTCGAACTCTTCCCCTATCAATATCTGGACTTTCCGAAACACTTTCATGACTCGAACACCTTTACTTTTCGAACGCTCTTCTGGTGGGGGCACCACCTCGCGTGCGCCTTGTTGTTGGAGGGGCAAGGGATCAAACAGCACAAGGCGCGGATTGTGGATCGGTTTCATCAGCTAGCCGGGCAGGGGCTGGAATTGTCGTTGGCGCCGACCTTGTGGGAATGGAAACGAGGCGAGGGCTATACCTTGCCAATCACCCACGATCGCAAAGCGCAGATTGCCGCTGTGTTAGCCGAACGGTCATTTGTGAAGATTGTCCGGTTTCTGCCGTTCACCGACCAGCGGATTCAGTCTGGTCAGATGCCAGAATTTAGCCGCGAGACCTTTCGAGCCATCCTTCCGATTGTCACCCGCTAGCGGATCTATGGGCGCCAGAATGCCTCCCAATCCTCTTGCCGAATTTGCAGCGCTCGAAACACATCGACAGGAAGGTTGGTGGACAGCTGAGCTTGGGCTTCATACCCCGCTATTTGTTTATGCAGAATGAACGCCATGGCTTTTAAGTGCTGAAGACTCAGCCGAATCGTGGCAACACGTTCAATCGGCGGTGGAGTACCTGGAGCCACCAGATTTGCTCCGGAGACTTGAAAGTTCAGCGTGCACCCAAGTGGCCCAATGTGAAGTTGAAATTGGTCGGCATAGGCATCAGGGACTTCAGCCATGGTTCCCCCTTTGAGTTGAGTTGATCTCGCAGGATGCTGAAAATGACCCCCAGCATCGTTCTCAGTCGTCCGTCTCTCTGCAACGTACCCCAAGGGTACGCTTCAGTCGCCGAACTCCCTGCGGCCTTGCTGGGATGCCATTTTGAGCATCCTGCTGAAATAGTACGCTATCGTGCTACCGATAGTATTTCTGCAGTCTGCGTAGGAGGGATATTAGCCCCCAGTCTAGGATTTGGTCAATGAGTCGAACTGTACCGGCCTCGGTATTTGTCTCTGATCGGCAACTTGGGTACACTGAGCCCGCTTCAACGGCGCGGCGGGCAATCGCAAGTGAGGAGGATGATATCGTGAAACAGACAAGGGGACGACTGGGCGTCGTTATCGTGCTCGCGGTCAGTCTGCTGATGGGAGCAGGCTGCGGGGGTACAGGGAAAACGTTCTATCTGGATCTTCAGCAGAAACAAGCGGCGGCGCCATACATGGAGCCGGAACCAGTCAGGATCGTCATCGAACCATTCGAAGATCGGCGGCTGGACTGGAGTCGGCTTGGTCTGCGGACCCATTTGTGGGGTGGGGTGACCAACTTCAATGTGACAGGTGTGCGGCTCGGAGACGTGATTGCCCAGATTCTCGCAGATCGCCTGAAAGCGCGCGGATGGAAAGATCGGGCCTGGACGGTGCGGGTGGCTTCCAGCGGGGCCGTGACGAATCTGAACGATGCCGACATCGTCATCAGCGGGCAGGTGCTCGATCTTTCTGTCAACGCCAAGAGTCGGCTTTTCTCGACAGTGGTGACCACGAGCAGCAATCTGGTGATCGCTGCGAGGAACCTCGTCGACCAGAGCTCGACGACGAGAAGCATTGAGGGGGCACAACGTGAAACAGTGGTGTGGTTCAGCGAAGACGATGTGCAACAATTACTGGCGGCGACTCTGAAGGACGATATCGATCGGTACCTCGTCGATACGATGATCGAGCACAAGGCGTTGCGACCGGCACGGTGATGCGCCGGGGGAAGAGATGACCCACTGTGCGTGAACGTCGTTGGGAAACGACGACCCCGCTGACCTTCGGGCAGGTGCTCGCCGTGGGCGAACGGCTGGTTGCCCTGGGGTTGAAGCCGGCGGTGCCTGCGAAGGACGTCATCTGTTACGTCGAGGAATGGACGGTCGAGTTTCCTCAGGATTTCGACCAGCTGGACGCCTGGTCCACGGAAGATGTGACTCTAATTCACGTCCGGGAGGGTTGGCGCGGCGACTTCTTTCTCTTGGCCGGGGCCTATCATACGGTCTACCAACGCTATCAGGATGTGGGCACCTATTGCTCGATCAGCCATCCCTGGCGCATTCGCGATCCGTTACAGCTGCACGACCCCCGCAGTATGCTCTGGCTGGGATTTCGCCACGCCCATTCGTTTATCCGCGTACGGCTCCAAACAAGAGAGGTCATCACTCCCGGCGAGACGCGCGGCGATACAGAGCGGGCGCAATGGCTGGAGGAACGGCGCACGGCGTTTCTCGAAGCGATCACGCTGTTGGAGCTTCCCATCGAAACATTGATCGAGAAACAGCAGCTAGTGTTGCGTCCAGCCGATCCCTCCGTGGCCTTCTTCTGCTCCTGGCCCGATGCCTTTGGTCCCTGTCAGTTTGAATACAATACGGCAGATGCCTACGAGTTTCTGGTGCCGGCCAGTAAATTGGCCGCGACCTCTGCACCGGGACCAACCGGCGTTCGGGCCTACCTGACAGGCTTCTCAGAGGACGCGCTCGGTGACTTTCAAGCGATTGAACCCACCGCCCGCTCTGTCTATCGTTGTTCGGTGCATTGTCCGCTGGGTGACTTGCCGGAGATTCGCTCGGCGATCGAACCAGACGGCCGCCTCTACAGCACCCTCTGTGAGTTTCAAACGAAGGAATTGCTTCCAGACGAGGAGGATGCCTCCGCCATAATCGGGATCGTCGGCAGCGAGACGGGGTTTCACATTGAGGCCCGTCTGAACCGAGCCCCGCTGAGCGAAGATCTGATGGTCCCCTGGCTGGAACGGGTAATTGGGCATGGGGTGGTGTACTCCCCGCTCCCTCCTTTCGTCTGATAGGATGCTGAAAAGCCCGCCAGCCTGCCTTGTTCATTTGGTCTATTCGGTCTGTCTGGTTTGTTTGGTTGTATGAGACAAATCAGACGGAGCGGACAGACTGGGCTTGTCTCAGGGGTGCGAACTATCAAAGGTCTCACAATCAAACATAGTTTTTCCGCAATCTAATAGTCCTCTCTGCCACCCCGGTCTTCGAAAAACCGATTTTTGGTTGAACAACCAGGGGGGATTCCGCACAGTGGGGGCATGAGTCCCCTGGTCAAGATTCAATCGGTTCTAGCCAAGCCGTTCATGCCGGCGGTGTTCTTTTTCTCCGGTGTGGGGTATGACACGCTGACACTCACTCGCATCGACCGACTGCAAGACAATCTGATCCTCCTTCTCTATCTCGTGGCCCTCGGTTTTCTCATCGTCGTCACCGGTCGGCTTGGGGCGGCGACGGAGTCGCCAGCGATCGAACCGCAAGGCTTAGCGTTTGCCGGATTCTTGAAGAAGGTCCGGCCCTACTATCCGATGGCGATGCAATTTCTCCTGGGCGGGCTCTTCAGCGCCTACGCGGTGTTCTACTCGCGAAGCGCCACGCTCACACGCACCGGTGTGTTCTTGGGCGTGCTTGTGCTGCTGCTGGTCGCCAACGAATTTTTGCGCGACCGCCTCTCGAACCTGCGCCTACTTGTCGCGTTGTATGCCCTGGCCTGCTTCAGTTTCTTTACGTTTTTCCTGCCCGTCATGATTGGGACGATCGGATCCTGGGTGTTTCTGTTGGGGGCCGTACTG
>JANNIV010000362.1:0-12169 GCA_031405355.1 Nitrospira sp. | reverse complement strand
CAATGCGAAGCGCGGCAGTGATCTGGTCCTGGCGCATGGACAAGAAAGAAATATGAAGGTCGTGGGAGGAATGCGATCAACCGAACGGGCAAACCCGTGGAAAGACGCTTACTCTGGCTTACGCTTCGACAACCACTTTTGGCGACGCCGCTGCGCCTCGCGCTGCTTGGCTTTTTTTCTGACGCTTGGCTTCTCGTAAAACCGCCGGCGCTTCAGTTCGCGGAAGAGTCCTTCCCCCGCAAGTTTCTTTTTGGCAACTTTGAGGGCTTTTTCGACGTTATTATTGAAGACTTTGATTTCCATTCTGCTCGTCTGCGTACTTTCCCAGGCAACGCCTGTACAGGTTTTTTTCTCGTGGCGACTAGCCCCCGACTAAGGGGCGTAATGTAACATAGCCCCCTGAGTTCCTCAAGACGGATTGTCATTTGCTCAATCCGATCGAGGATGGACGACTTAAGTGTTTGATTATACTGAATTTTTATATTCTCTTCGACCGTATGGCGCCCCGCATCGGCTGCGGCGATCGCCAGCACCAGTCCAACCGTGAGATCAGATCGAACCCGTGGCTTCACCCCTGCCGAGCAAGCATGAAGCAGGGCTCCGGCCTCCGTCGCCTGTTCGGCGATTTCAAGGGGAGTCTCTGTCGCCAGATGGAGTGCGGACGACAAGACGGCGGAACGAGTCCGGTCTGTCTTCGCCAGCTTCGTCGCCTGGATAAATCGCTCATAGGCATCGCCATCTATTTGCATCAGCTCGCGAAGCCGTCGACTAATCTCACTCAGCCGATGCTCCACTCCTCGCTGCCGGCTAAGGCGCGCAGCCATAATCCCCAGCGAGGCCGCGAGGGCGCCCACCAAGGCCGCAACCGTGCCGCCGGCTGGGATCGGGGTCGCCGCTGCCACCGCGGTCAAAAAGCCTGAGAGCGATTGTGCCTGCGAATCAACTGACGCCTGTTCGCGAGACGAAACATGCCGCGCCGGCTCACCGAACAGCCGAGCCTCCAATCTCGTCTCCAATACCTGCGTTGCATTAAACTGTTCGAGCGCCAGGCTATGAGTAGCGGTCTGAACCAGCGCTGCTTGGGGCACAAGCCCGATCACTTCGCTCCCCACTACCGCGACGCCTCGCTCAGCTGCGCGTGTTTGGACTGCTTCAAATGCGACATGGATCGGCGTGATGATGTAATCGGTCAGATTCATAGCGACCTGAACCAGTTTTCGACTGGCCAGCTCCACGCCGATCGCTTTGAGATGGGGCAACCCTCCGTTCGATTGACGAATGTCTTTCGCAATGGATCGGGCCAATGCCAGATCCGTCGAGCGGAGATTCACATTAAAGGCAATCAAGGGAGGTCGCGCGCCGATCACCATGGCGCCGGCCGTCTTATGGAGATTGAGGGGACCAAAATCCGGTGCCCAGTCCGGATCGGAGGCCATGCGGAAGGCAAGGCCCCGCAATCCTCCTCGGCGAACCGATTCGAGCAGGGCATGATCGCGGTGCAGGGCCGCCTGTTCGTAAAGGAATACCGGAATCTCCAGCTCTGTCGCTACCCGCTGTCCCAACCGCTTCGCCAGATGAATACAGTCCTGCATCGTCGCGCCGCGCACCGGCACGAAAGGCACGACATCCGTGGCCCCCACCCGTGGATGGACGCCCTTGTGCTTCCGAAGATCGATAAGGTCGGTCGCCACGCGAATGGCGCGAAAGGCCGCTTCAGCGACGGCATCCGGTTCGCCGGCAAAGCTCAAGACGGCGCGGTGGTGATCCCGATCCATCGTGTGGTCCAACAGCCAGACCCCCGGCACAGACTCCACAGCGTTCACCAGCGCGCGCACCGTCGTCTGGTTTCGTCCCTCACTGAAATTTGGCACACATTCGACGATTCGATCCATGTGCTGCCCCATTGAGAATTAAAACAGAGAAGCCGGAGGTCTGATGATCATTCCTCCGGCTTCTCTCACTCTCTGTCTGTGCGGTTACTTTGTCTTTCTCACAAACGCTTTATAGATCGTTCCCGATTTCGTCTGCTCTTCCTCAAGACCGACCATCTGATGGCCGGTCGTGTCGCACCAGGCTGGCATGTCCTTTTTGATCCCTTCGTCGTCCGAGACGACTTCAAGAATCTGGCCCAACGTCATGACCTTGACCTTCTTCATGGTCATAATAATCGGCATCGGGCAAAAGTACCCGAGCGTATCGAGCTTCACATCGGCATGTGGCATAGCGTCTCGTTTCCCTGGTTTGTTTGGTTCATCTGGTCTCTCTGGTTTTTCTGGTTAGTCTGGTTCAACCAAATAAACAAGACAAACCAGATGAACTAAATAAACAAGTTGACGCTGCCTTGCTTGGCTTCTGCGAGATAGGTGGTCACCCCAGCGAACTGATCGATTCCCTCGATCAGCGTATCCTTCGTAATCCCCATCAGCCCCATGGTGGTTGTGCAGGCAATAAAATGCACCCCGAGATCCAGCGCTGTTTCCATGAGTTCCGGCACGCCCGGCATCCGATTCTGCTTCATGACCTTTTGCATCATCTTTGTGCCCAGGCCCCAGAAGTGGAACCGCGAGAGAGGGAGGCTGTCTGCGCCTCCTTTATTCAACAAGCCGAACATTTGACGAAGCCAGTCCTTGGCAGAACTGGCCGCGCCTTTCTTGCGTATAGCATTGAGGCCCCAGAAGGTGAAAAAGACGGTGACCTGCATCCCCATAGCCGCGGCCCCGGTGGCAATGATAAACGCGGCCATTGCGCGATCCATATCGCCACTCAGTAGCACAATCGTCACCTTATCAGTCTTAGCAGTCTGTAAGTTAGCCAGCGTCACTGCTGGGTCCATCTGCGCGATTGTCATGACACCCTCTTTCCTGTCAGGCCCACATGAATTTGGCGATTTCAATGGGAATTTGACTATAGTCTCCGCTTCTTTTTCTTGTCAAGGAAAGGGAGGGAGCGGGGTAGCCTGCTGGTCTCCCGTGCTCGCGCAACGCGCGGCCTCAGAAGGCCCTCGTTGGACGCGCGCAATGGGAGACCAGGCAGGCCACCCCGCTAAGAGAAGCAAAAGATTGTGGCACAAGAGAATACGACCGCCCCCTGCAGAGAGAGAAAGAGTATTAGGGCGCCGGTTAGCTTGACGTTCCATGGCCTAGTCGCTATAGTCACGGTCAAGCTACTTCCGCAGTCTAGGCTGGTCCTCTCGCGCACTTCCTTCCTTTTAGATGAACACAGACACCATCACCGATGTTAATCCCTTAAAGGGTGGTGCGCTCTTCGGCTTTTGGTATCCCGCCCTGCCGAGCGGCAAGCTGCGTCCTGGGACGTTGCAGCCGCTCCTCATGCTCGGGTTGCCGATTCTCTTGTGTCGCGATCGACAGGGCAAGGTTGCCGCGATGCGGGATCTTTGTCCACATCGCGGCATGCCGTTGTCGTTCGGACAGTTTGACGGCGAACGGGTGGAATGTGCCTTCCATGGGTGGCAGTTCGACACGGCAGGACGCTGCCGTCATATCCCCGCATTGGTGGGTGAAGCTACAGCGCTCCAAACTGAAAAAATTGGCGTCACGACCTATCCTTGCGAGGAACGAGACCACTATATTTGGGTCTATCTTCCTGATGGAAAAGGAGCGCCGGGCACCATACCGGAGGTGCCGAAGCTTCCTATTCTTTCAGAGACCTATCAGTTCTTTGATCTGTCCCTCACCTATCGGTGCAGCATCGACGAGGGGGTAGTAGGACTCATCGATCCAGCGCATGGCCCGTTCGTTCATCAAAGCTCCTGGTGGCGGAGCAAGGCGAGCATGCATGAGAAAACCAAGGTCTATGAACCCATTCCCAATGGCTTTCGCATGGTCGCGCACGCCCCTTCGCAGAACAGTGGGGCCTATAAGCTCCTCACCGCGTTCTATGGCGGCCCCTTGACCACAACGATCGACCTCGTGCTCCCGAATCAACGGTATGAACTCATTCAGTGCGGGTCCTTGTGGATCTCGACCCGTCTCACGGTGACACCGATCACGGACCAGGAATGCCGCGCCGATTATTGCGCCGCCTGGAATTGTTTCCCCTGGCTTCCGTTTGGAAAGTTCATCTTTCGTCAGTTCACCAAAATGTTTCTGTCTCAAGACAAGATCGCATTCGAACGGCAAGCGATCGGTTTTCGTTACAAGCCATCGTTGATGCTGGTCGGCGATGCGGACATGCCGGCCAAGTGGTATTACAAACTCAAGGCCGCGCACCTGGCATCAGTCCAAACAGGCCAGCCCTTCGATCATCCGCTCAAGGAACGAGTGACGCTTCGCTGGAAGAGTTAACAGCGAGACTGGCAAGACGTGCGCGACAGGCGCGATACGAAGTTCGAAGTTCTGGGTTCGAAGTTGTGAAAACCTCGAACTTCGGACCTCGAACCGTCGTCCGTCTCACCCGTCCCGCTTTTCTCACAAGTCTCGCGAGTCTCGCGCGAATAACGAGATATGCTTCACGAGGAACGCGCTTTCGGGCGGTGTCGCGACGAATCGTCAGAATCATGCGGGCTAGGACCATGGTGGACAACAACGGCGCGACTCGGAAAATACCTCACCTTGTTCTCCTCCTCTCGGCGATCATTTTTTGCACGCAAGCCTTCCCGGTCTGGTCAGCCGACATCCGTCATTTTGCAACGGTGCCGGCGCTGGGTGTACTTGCCGATGGGCAGACCGGCATCGTCCACTACATCGTCCTCCAAATCGACAACGATCCTCGACGAGGGGGCCCGACAATCCAGTTCAATGAAATCCATCTGAGTGGCGGCTCAATCGTCAGCGAGGATTGGAAAGAAGGCGTCAAGCAAGCCGTCGTTGCCGCCACGAAGGCGGTGGGAGGGGACGGGCGAGAATGGGCGATCACGATCAAGAACCGGTCATACGTTGCATTGACCGAGGGAATGAGCGCTAGCAGCGCCGTCGCAGTCGGCATCGTGGCAGCCTTGCGAGGCGACAACATCAAATCCGACGTCGCCCTGACTGGGAAAATCATGCCGGACGGTCAGATCGAGCCCGTAGGCGCGCTGCTCGTCAAAATCGAGACGGCGGCCCGAGCACAGTTTAAAACCGTACTGGTGCCTCGCGGGCAACTTGACCAGGCCGACTGGGATCTCTCTCAACTGGCAATCAGATGGAACATCAAAGTCATTGAAGTGGCAACGCTGGAGGAGGCTTATCTGCTCATGACAACATCCGGGCGCTAGCAGAAGAAGACCGTTATTTGGTTTGTTTGGTTTGTATCGTTTGTTTGGTTGAAAGAAACTAACCAGATGAACCAAATCAACCAAATAAACAAAACAAACCAGGTTTCTACCGTGCCACAACAGTTTTTCAATACCCTGCTGCCGGCTCATTTCTCACCCGTCGGCACTAAGAGCTCCATCGCCTGCTGAATCTGGGTGCGCGAACCGAGCAAAACCACAATATCACCGGCCATCAGCTGAGTCTTCTCAGACGGACTTGCTTGCGTCACCCCGGCGCGCGTCCAAGCAATCACTGAAACGCCCGTGCGCGATGGGAGAGCAATTTCTTCCAACGTTTTTTCCCGCACAGGAGAATCGTCATCGATGCGGCAGGTTTCGACTTCCGCATCGTTCAAAGTTCCGTCACGAAGATGATGCGAAAGTTCCATCGACTCGCTGCGACGAAGCAGCGCGTACCCTTCACGGCGAACCTGTTCAACCTTTTGAAATACGACGTCCTGCGGCAGGTTGTAGGTACGGAGCACCAGAGCAAAGATCTCGATGGAGGTTTCAAACTCCTCCGGCACCACATCATCTGCGCCAAGTTGGTGCAGCTCATCCAGTTCTCGCAAATAGCGAGTCCGCACGACAACATGGAGCTTGGGGTTGAGCCCCTTGGCGATCTGTACGGCGCGCCTGGTGATAAACGGATCCGACATGGCGACGACCAACACCTTCGCGTCCTCAATCTTCATGTGCCGCAGCACATTCGGATTCGTGGCATCGCCATAGTAGATAGGCACCCCATGTTTCGCTTCGCGGGCAACGATATCACCGTCGAGGTCCAAGGCGAGATACGGGATGTTCGTATCGCCGAGGACGCGCGCGAGATTCCTCCCGTTCAATCCATACCCTGCAATAATGACGTGTCCCCTCATCCGAATCTGTTTTCCTTCGGTCTGCAGAGCGTGGGCGGTCGTACGACCGGGCAGCCAATGACGTAGCCGTTGCCACGCCTCCACGTGGCGGGCCAGGTGCGGCGACCACTTCATGAAAAATGGCGTCACGATCATGGACAGCACTGAAACCGCAAGAAAGACTTGATAGGGATCGCCCCGAAAGAAATCGGTCTCCTGCCCTTGCTGCGCCAGCAAAAAGCTAAACTCTCCGACCTGAGCCAAGGCGATGCCCACCATGACCGCCTCACGCGGAGGAATAGCCGCCGTCAAGGCCGCTCCAGCCCCGGCGACAAACTTCACCAACAAAATCGTCATCAGCAGTCCGGCCACCGGCAACGGGTGATCCAACAACACCCGCCAGTCCAAGAGGATGCCGATCGATACGAAGAAGAGACTGTTGAAACTGTCACGGAACGGCAGCACTTCCGCCATGGCCTGATGGCTGTATTCCGATTCGGAAATAACCAACCCGGCAATGAACGCGCCCAAGGCCAACGAGAGGCCACCGAGCGAAGTGAGCCACGCAATGCCGAGACAGGAGACGATGATCGTCAACAGAAATAGTTCGCGGCTGCGGCTCCGGACGATATGTCTCAACACCTTCGGGATGAGATACCAGGCAGCGGCAATGACAAGCACCCCAACGAGAACGGATTTTCCCAAGGCAAGAAGAATTCCGAGCCCGCCTTCATCCGATGAGCCGGCAAGAATCGGCGTCAACAGCATCATAGGGACGACGGCCAAATCCTGAAAGACGAGAATGCCGATCGTGGCTCGTCCATGAATCGAGTCGCTCTCCCCCCGTTCAGCCAAAGTCTTCAACACGATCGCCGTGCTGCTCAGGGAGAAGAGGAATCCCCAGAAGATCCCCTGCCGCCAGGACAGTCCAAAGAGCATCGCCCCGAGCCACGCGATCAACAGCACGACGCCGACCTGGATCGGTGCGGCCAGAAACATGAGACGGCGCATGGAAGCCACCTGCACTAACGAGAATTCGATGCCGATGGTGAAGAGGAGCAGGACGATCCCGATCTCAGCCAATACCTGGACTGTGCCGATGTCCGAGATGAGGTTCAACCCGTTGGGGCCGATGAGCGCGCCGGCAACCAAGAATCCGGCAATCGAGGGAAGTTTGAACTGGTGGAAAACGAAGACGACGGCAATCGACGCCGTGAAGATCACGAGCAGATTAGCAAGGACGCCGTAGTCAGTCATGGTAACTACTCAGGTATTCAGGCTGAAGGCTACGGGCACAGGCTGAAGGTCGGAGATCGAAATTTCGAACACTTCAGCCTTCAGCCTATCGACCTAAGTCGTGACGCTTCACGTTTCACGGGTTCAAATCGGAGAATATCCCAGCAACGAGGAGGTAACAAGGCAAAGCCGCTTGTTCAACAAAAGCCGTTGCGCTACGGTGGCTTCCCGAGACGAACAAGCGAGGTGGTCTGAAGGCTGAAGTGTCCTGATCTTCAAACTCAGCACTCAGCACTTCTGTCTCGCCATCTCACTTGAGTCAGACATTGCGATCCAGGCCAATCAGCCATCTGAGCCATCTATCAGGCCAACCGTTGGTAGCCAGACCCCCCTCGAAAGACGAATAGACGGCGTTCTCCCTGGTGGAATAGCTTGTCAATACACTTGGTGAGTATAATTTACAAGGGGTGAACGACGATGCAATCCCTACCTGTTCCACCATCTCAAGGGAGGTGCTCTATGCAGCCCACCCGTGTCTTCATGTTTGCAGCAACGATCCTCACCCTGTTCTCAACGTCGGCATTCTCCGATACGACGGTCGGTTTCGATCCGTTCATGATGCGGGAATGCACTCAAGCAGATGGCAGCATTATCTATACCAACAAAGATGTGCCTGGCTGCAAACTGATGAAGCTGAAAGAACTGTCGATCGTGCCTTCCCTGGACGATATGCCGATCTATCGCCCCCCCGTGGCCGCAGCTCCGCGCTATGATATTCCTCCGCACCAAGACCGTAATCAGACCGGTATGGCCGGCGGCGGGCAGACCGTCCCGGAGTGGGCCAAAGATTGGCATGCCAGCATCGCCTCGTCGGGATCCGTGCAAGCTGAAGTCTGCTCCATGTATGGAGAGTGGCTCCACATCAACCAGAAAACCCGTGGCGGGTTCTTTGCCGGAACAGATCCCTCGTATGGCGGAGACTTGTCGGGGAGAAATCAACGCGGGGCAAGCTATTCGTTTGAGGACAGAGCTCGCTATGGCGCACTGTCAGGCATTTTTGGCCGGGGATTTATACCGATCGGCTGTCCGTAACCGACGATCAACACATTCGAGAGGGGGCGTCAGGCTATGAGCGGCTTGAGGCCCTCTTACTTTTTGTAGAACTCCCGATACCACTTCACAAAACGCGCGATACCTTCTTCGATCGGCGTCGCCGGGGCAAATCCGACATCCCGCGTGAGGTCTTCGATGTCCGCGTATGTCGCCGGTACGTCGCCCGGCTGAATCGGCAGCAGCTTCTTCACCGCTTTCTTTCCTAATGCATTCTCTAATACCTCGATAAAACGCAGCAGCTCGACCGGCTGATGGTTGCCGATGTTATAGATCCTGGCCGGTGCCGAACTGGTCCCGGGATCCGGCTTGTCACCGGACCAGGCTTGGTTCGGCGTGGCCGGGTGATCGAGGGTTCGGATCACTCCTTCGACGATGTCATCGACATAGGTAAAATCTCTGCGCATCTTTCCCTGGTTGTAGACCTCGATCGGTTTTCCCTCCAGAATCGCCTTCGTGAAAATGAAGAGGGCCATGTCGGGCCTCCCCCAGGGCCCATAGACCGTGAAAAACCGCAGCCCCGTGCAGGGAATCCGAAAGAGATGCGCATAACAATGGGCCATGAGCTCATTGGCCTTCTTGCTGGCCGCATAGAGCGAGACCGGATGATCGACGTTGTCATGAATCGAAAACGGCATCTGGGTATTGCCGCCGTAGACGGAACTCGATGAGGCATAGACCAGATGCTCGACCTTCGCCTGCCTGCAGCCTTCCAATATGTTCAGAAACCCTTCAATGTTGCTGTCCGTATAGGCATGCGGATTCACGAGCGAATAGCGCACGCCGGCTTGCGCTGCCAGATGGACGACGCGCCGGATCGGTTGCTTCGCGAACAGTTTCTTCATCCCGACCCGATTGGCCAGATCGAGCTTCGTGAATGAAAATGACTTGAACGGCTTGAGCTTTGCCAGCCTCGCCTTCTTCAGTCGTACGTCGTAGTAGTCGTTGACGATATCGAGTCCGATCACCCGCTCTCCTCGCTCCAGCAACCTGGTTGCAGTATGAAAGCCGATAAATCCTGCAACACCGGTGACGAGGATTGGGTCTTGCTGACTTTTGCGAAGAGTCATAGTCGTCCTTTCAATTTATCGAGACGCAGCAGGGCGGCTCCCGGCTTTCATGAACGGAGGATCTCCGTGGTCAAGCCGGTAGAGCGACAGAGGCGTGAGGGCCTCTCCCGTCTTCATCGATTCCACTTGCCCGTCGGTCGTGCGACGAAACAGATCCAACGCATGACCGTAATGATACCCGCATCCGTTCTTGGCGAGAAGATCTTTGAGAGTTTCAGGCAATTCCCAGTGGGCCGTCAGCAACGCGGTGCGGGCAGGATTCCGTCGGCTGAACATGAACGAGAGATGGTCCGGATACCACTCTGCGCCGCCGGTGGCATAGGACACGAACAGCTTGGCCTGCGCCGCAGCGCACACATCGGCAAGATACGCATTCGTGAGATAGCCGTTTTCTCCCACGTCGAGCCATTTCCCGGGGTGAGACAAGGGCGCATGGGCCGCATGGCCGCGAACTTCGAGCAGTTGTTGTTGCGAGGCAAACACCAGCGGGATCGGCCCATGTTTCTGAACAAGCGACTGAATCACTCCGTCCTTGAGGGCGGACCTGCCGCTATTCGTCGGCCCGCTGTCCGCATGCACGAGCACGTTATAGCCGCGATCGGCGATGAGATAGCAGTTTCTCGGCATCTCCAGATCACAGGGGTCTTCGCCATAGAACGGTACGGAATACACGGCCCCTCCCTCGAAGGCCCAGCTCTCCCCATGAGCCAATTCGATCACGTGACCGAATCCCAACTCTCGCAAGAGCGACAGATAATCGTAGGAGAGCATGCGCCGATTCCTTCGGCTCGGCACGATGATCGGCGTGTCTTTGGGCAAGTGCAAGAGCGTGCGAGGATCCACATGGTCGTCGTGATCATGGGTCAAGAAGACAGCAGCCGGTTTGGGCAGTAGCGATCCCCAGAGCGACGGAACGGAAGATTCCGCAAACCAGGGGAGCAGCCAGGGATCGAACAATAGCGCCTGGTCCCGTTGCCGATACAGCAGCGCGGCATGGCCGAGATGGACCATGTCTTGATCGTGCAGTGTCTCGAACCAACGGGATCTGACGGAGGAGGTGTTTGAGCTGACCAGGCACTCATGCTGGTGAAGGGATTCGATCAGTCGCGTGAGCGATCGTTCTCCATCTCGCCCCGAAGTAGCCACTACCGTTTTGATTTCGTCGGTCTGATGCGTGCCGTCCAAGAACCCCAAGATCTTTCCCACCAGCGGTCCCAATGGTCGCTGATCGAACCCGATCGGAATCGCCTGCCGCTTCACAGAATGGAAGATCCGTAGCCCGCCGTTGATGACCGTGGAAGATTTTGTAGGATCGATTGGAAATTCCCATTGAAACGTACCGTCCGGCTTCCGCCCACAATGAATGTGCTGTTGCAGATACGGGCGGGCGCTGATCACCTCTGCATAGGCATCTTCCAATCGCCGCTGACGGTTGGGATCATCGAGCGGAGCCCGCTTGGAAAAGACATCGCTGATGGCCGTATCGATCGCGCTGGAGAGGAGGCTGTGGGCTTCATGGAGGCTCGCGACGACTTCAGGCGCCACCCCTGCAATAAAGGGAAAGGGCCCCGGAGGCTCCGCGCTCTCCAATTGAACCCAGGCCCAGGGCGCCAGGCTGAGATACTGTTTTTTCGGCAGACTGTCCCAGATTTTCATGATCGTAAGGCGTGAGGCGTAAGGCGTAAGGGGATTGTCTTTCCGTCTTTGTCCTCGCTATTCTCAACCATCGCCTCACCCCTCACACCTTACCCCTTACGTGTGAATTCCAGCTTGCTGATCATAGGTTCGTACAGAGCTTGAATGGCATTGCCATCGGGGTCGGAAAAATAAAAGGAATAGCTGCCGTCGCGATGCTGCTTCGGCGGTTTTTCGACCTGCCCGCCCAGCTGCGACAGACGCGGTTCGATCTCCCGATACATCCGGTCGACTGCCTCAGGACTCTCAAGAATCACGCCGATGTGATCCAACAATTGCCCCTTCAAGGGTTGATACGATGCGATCTCGGACGCAGGAATCTGGTGTAACGCAAAATTATCCGGTCCGGAGCTGAAATACACGTTATCGGGATCTGGCTCCCATACTACCTTCATCCCAAGTAACTGTTCATAGAATGCGCGAGAGCGTGCGAGATTCGTGACCCGCAGCGCTACATGGCGTAATCCTCGATGGAGCGGAACTGTCATAGTCATCCTCAATCCGATCCGTATAGTAGGGAGCCATCTTGCCTCCGTCAATTGAAAATCCCTGGCAGGATGCTGAAAATGTCCGCCAGCGGAAGAAGACCGTTATTTGGTTTGTTTGGTTTGTCTCGTTTGCTTGGTTGAACCAGATCAACGAAATAAACTAAATAGACCAGACGAACCAAATCAACCCATTCACCAGTATGGTACGATGCCCACGCCACCGACAAACAAAGTCGGTGCGCCGACGGACGGCTATATCAACACCAATGGCTTCACCAGATCGCCAAATTGCCAAATCACACTTTCATGGCCTCACCGTTGCTTCGTTTGAGTCTCGCATGGCGGTGGAGATTACCCGGCTCATTGAGCGCCATGGGGGAACCCCCCTCGTTACTCCCGCCCTTCGCGAGATTCCGCTCAATGACAATTCCGCGGCGTTGCAGTTCGGGGATCGGCTCA
>JANNIV010000361.1:0-2544 GCA_031405355.1 Nitrospira sp. | reverse complement strand
TCCCAGTTTCCGAGTAATCCAGGAAACTGCTTCATGAAGGCCACCTTTTCCAGGTTGGCTTTCCACTTTTCTTCGACAGCCATTACAATCCTTGTGATACGACGCTACGATGTGAGCGGAGGGAGTGTTTTAGGGGCTGGGTGATCGGGCATGATGAGACGGGTCACGATCTCGCCCTTGATGACATGGCGCTCCATGATTTCCGTCACATCGGCTTCGGATTTGACTTGATACCACACGCCTTCTGGATAGATCACCACACTCGGCCCTTCAGCACAATGATCGAGGCACCCTGCCTTATTTGCGCGAACAACGTCTTTCAAATCCAGCCGCTTCGCTTCCTGCTTGAAGTGGGCATGGAGCGCCTCAGAACCAAGCTTGGAACAGCTCCCACGGGGGTCCTCAGGGCTCCGCTGGTTGGTACAGACAAAGATGTGGCGTTTGTAACCAGACATGATTGATCGTAACTTAGCCAGGATTATTTATGAATTCCGTCGCGAGGCGTTCGAGACCGAAGCCCGCCAGGGCTTCTCGCAAGTAAGGCCGACGCAGGCGTACTGGTTGTCCGTCGAGGAGGCCGAACGAGAAAAGCCCTGTCGGGCGAGAGGATCGGACGCCGTAGTAGGTGTTCATGAATAGTCCTGGCTTAGGCTGGAACGGTAACGGTATTGAGTCGTTCGAGTACACGTGTGACCTCACCGCTCGCGAGCAGAGGTGAGCGGTGCTGTGCTGCATCAAGCAGGGCGACAACTTCTCTCAGGCGCAACGCGGCACGCTGAAACTCATCGGGTGTCGACAGTTGAGATGTCTGTCCAGCCTCAAGCTTGTCAAGCTCGGAGGCGATGTCTCGAAAGTCTCGCTGGAGATTTTTCTGCATCGAGCAACCGTCGCAGTACCATTTAGGGCTTTGATCGGTCGAGGGAGACAGCCGGTCGTAGGTCCGACCGAAAAAGTCCTTCCCCAGTGATAACTTCATGAGCGCAGTGCCGGTGGCGCCACAGGCATTGCAAGACCCAACTACGGAATCCATAGAGCCTCCTCGGTCGATCATGCACTGGCGAACGGGCGAATCTTACACCAGGCCTGCAAGCACTGTCCACATCGTGGTGATGTCTTCGAGAGTCATCTCGTACATTTCCAGAGCCATTGTATATAATAATTGTGTTTAACTCACGTGAAGAAGTTCAGAATGGATCGCGCCAGAAGGGAGAGGCCATGAACGTCGGGGTTCCAAAAGAAATCAAGGATCATGAGTATCGTGTCAGTGTCACTCCCGATGGGGTGCAGGCGTTACGTCAAGCCGGCCATGATGTCTTGATCGAACCATCGGCCGGAATCGGTAGTGGATACTCGGATCAGGACTACCGGAACGCCGGCGCTACCATGGCAGAATCAAAAGAGCAGCTGTTTCAGCAAGCGACAATCATCGTGAAGGTCAAGGAACCGCAGCTTTCTGAATGCCGATTCTTCCATCCGGGCCAGATCCTGTTTACTTATCTGCATTTGGCTTCCTTGCCGGATCTCACGAAGGCCCTCCTGGATACCAGGATCACGGCGATCGCCTACGAGACGATCGAGGCGAAGGACGGCACGTTGCCAATGCTCAAGCCGATGAGCGAAATTGCGGGGCGGATGTCTGTCCAGATCGGCGCGCGCTATCTGGAAAAGACGCAAGGAGGGCGCGGGCTTCTCTTGGCCGGTGTGCCGGGCGTGGAGCCGGGAAAGGTGGTGGTGCTAGGGGCTGGGGTGGTGGGAAGCGCGGCAACTCGGATTGCTGTCGGGATGGGTGCGCAGGTGACGGTAATCAATCTCGATCTTGAACGGCTCCGGGCGCTCGATGAATTGTATCGTGGCCGAATTGTGACGCGTGCCTCCACTCAAGCGGCAATTGACGAATCAGTGATGGCCGCAGATCTTGTGATCGGAGCAGTCCTCGTCCCTGGGGCTCAAGCGCCCAAGCTAGTCTCGCGTGAATTGGTGGCGCACATGAAGCCGGGGGCCGTGGTGGTGGATGTCGCGGTCGATCAAGGCGGCTGTTTCGAGACCACGAAACCCACGACCCATTCGGACCCGGTCTATGTGGTGGACGGAGTGCTCCATTATTGTGTGTCCAATATGCCGGGGATTGTTCCTCGTACGTCGACTGCCGCGCTGACGAATGCCACGCTTCCATATCTGCTGCGTCTGGCATCGCAGGGGGTGGAGAAAGCAGTACAGGCAGACGCGGGACTGGCAAAAGGGGTGAACCTGTCCGGCGGCAAGATTACCTGTCGAGCGGTGGCCGATGCCCATAGCTTGCGTTTCGACCCTCTGATGTAAGACAATCCCCTCTAGCTTCGCGGCTCTGTTGATTTTGTCGGGGCGTAGCGCAGCCCGGTAGCGCACTGCGTTCGGGACGCAGGGGTCGGAGGTTCAAATCCTCTCGCCCCGACCAAACAGAGCTTGCTCGACCCGGAGCCTATTCTTGTATTGAGGCGACGGGATAAATCCCTCCAGATCTTGTTACTCTCTAATCCCAGCTTGCTCGTGCCGCCCGCTCATTTT
>JANNIV010000360.1:0-3836 GCA_031405355.1 Nitrospira sp. | reverse complement strand
CGGGAACTTTGTACGGACGATGTCGTTATCCTCGTGAGCGGAGGGCACGGTTTCCGGATGCTGGAGGACACCATTTTGCTGGAAGTGAAGCAGGGGCCGTATTTCGGCGCGGATGAAAAGGAGCGGCTGTAGTGATTCCGGTGAGCGAGCCTCTCCTGGGCGACCGGGAATACGAATATGTAAACAGATGCCTGAAGTCCGGATGGATCTCTTCATCAGGCCCGATGATCGAGCAATTCGAGCAACAGTGGAGCAACTATTGCGGACGTCAATATGGCGTCAGCGTGTGCAACGGAACCGTGGCGTTGCAGGCAGCAGTCGCGGCACTGCATTTGACCGAAGGAGACGAAGTCATCTTGCCGACGTTTACGATCATCTCCTGTGCTGCGGCGATTCTCTACGCCGGCGCGACGCCGGTGCTTGTAGATGCCGACCCTCGCACATGGACCATGGATGTCTCGCAAGTGGCCGGCAAGATCACGCCTCGAACCAAGGCCATCATGGTCGTGCATATCTATGGACACCCGGTCGATCTCGACCCGCTCATCGCGCTGGCAGAGCGCCATGGCCTGGCAATTATTGAAGATGCAGCCGAAGCGCACGGGGCCGAATATTTGGCCGGCCGTAATACGTCGACTCCAGAGTGGAAGCGGTGTGGAAGTTTCGGCGCCCTGAGTTGCTTCAGCTTTTACGCCAACAAACTGATCACCACCGGTGAAGGAGGGATGATCGTGACCGATGACCCGCAGCTTGCGGAATCTCTTCGCTCGTTGCGGAACCTCTGTTTCCAGCCAGAGCGGCGGTTTGCTCATGCGGAGCTGGGCTTTAACTTTCGCCTAACCAGTCTGCAAGCAGCCTTGGGTTTGGCGCAGTTCACACGCATGGATGACATCGTCGCAAAAAAACGGTGGATAGGCCAGGAATATACAAAGCGCTTACAGGGAATACCGGGATTACAACTTCCCGTGGAAGAACCCTGGGCAAGAACCGTCTATTGGATGTTTGGCCTGGTGCTGTCGGAAGACAGGGGGATGGATGCATCCGCCTTTGCAGGGAAAATGAAGGAGTGCGGCATCGAAACGCGCCCCTTCTTTGTAGGAATGCACGAGCAGCCTGTGTTCCAGCGGCGAGGTATGTTTTCAGACGAGCAATATCCTGTCGCCGCGCGGCTCGCGAGGCAGGGACTCTATCTACCGTCAGGGCTCGCTCTGACCGAAGAACAGCTTGGCTATGTGGTGAATACCGTCCGGAAATTGCTAACAGGATAGCCGAGCGCTGTGGGAACTGGCACCCTTCCATTTGCTGTCCCCGTCTGAGGTTCGCATCTCTTGCACGTTTTACCTTTCACGTCTCACGTTTCACCACCCTGATAAAAGAAGCAGCGGGACAGGCACCGCCGCGGACGGCGGAGCCAGTCCCCTGGGGCCAAACAATGACTGAAATATTCGGACAAGTCTATGCTCCTGCCTATGACATGCTGTATCGGGACAAAGACTATGATGGAGAAATCGACCTGCTCAGTCGGGTATTTCGTCAATATAGGACTCAGCCTGTTAAGACCATCTTGGACTTGGGATGCGGAACCGGGAATCATACGTTGCGATTGGCTGCAATGGGGTACGAAGTAGTCGGCATCGATCGCTCCCCTGAGATGCTCGCTGAAGCGGATCGAAAGGCCCACGAACAGGGAGTCACGGCTCATTTCCAACAAGCCGATATACGGAACGTGAGTCTAAGAAAGACATTTGACGCCGTACTCATGATGTTTGCCGTACTCGGCTACCAGACGGATGAAGCAGATGTCAGACGTGTGATGCGATCGGCGCGTCAGCATATGCATCCGGATGGTCTGCTGCTGTTCGACGTCTGGCATGGGCCGGCAGTCCTGGCCCAAAGGCCTGAGGAACGAGTTCGCACCATAGAACAGGCTGGCAGCACCTGGGTGAGGCGCTCTTCCGGAAGGTTGGATGAGCAGCAACATTGTTGCCGGGTGGAATTCCACCTCCGGCATATGCAGGACGGTAAAACACTTGAGGAGACCGAGGAATGCCATACGATGCGTTACTTCTTCAGAGAAGAAATTGTACTGTTCCTCAAGGACTCCGGTTTCCAACTCTTGCGTCTGGGAGCGTTCCCGGAATTCGACCGTGATCCGGACCACACCACCTGGAATGTCATGGCGGTGGCGATAGCGCGCTGAAAACGGTCTGTCTGGTTGATCTGGTTTCTTTGGTTCATATAGTTTTTCTGGTTAGTCTGGTTCAACCAAATAAACAAAACAAACTAAATGAACCAAATCAACAAAAAAGAGATGAAAGTTTCGATCGCTGTGCCGTCGCTGAACTGTGGATGTACCGTGCGCTGACCGGGCGGATAAACCGTTTCCCGCCACGCTCACGGATCGTAAAGACCAGGAAAAGCGGCTGCTACCAACCACGCAACGCTCACTCCGTAACGGCCTCTCTGAGCGAAGATAGCAAGGCTTTCACCCCGGAGTAGGTCACGGTGAATGCGTCGGTCCGGCGTTGGTAGGATCGATCCACGTCGTGCGCGATCACACGAAGATCTGCTGTGGGGTAGCGAAGGGCGAACGCTTTGAGGTTGGTTAAATCGACATCGTCAGCCGACCATTTGCACTCCAGCGCCAGTGGGGCCTGGCCTCGGCGAGCCAGCACAAAGTCGATTTCATGGCCGCGCTTATCGCGCCAATAGCCGATCCGTCTCGTCTGGAGGTGCGCTTGTAATTCGTTGAGGACCAGATGTTCCCACAGCAGCCCGAGATCTTCTTGACGAAGGCTAGTCCAGCCTCGGTAGTAACAGGCGAATCCGGTGTCGAAGGCATAGATTTTCGGCGCGGCGACAATCTCGGCCGTTCGATGGGTCGAGAAGGGCCGTATCACGTGAACCAGATAGGTGTTTTCCAAGACGGCGAGATAATTCATGATGGTTTGGCGGCTCACTTCGCAGGCGCGTGTGAATCGTGTGGCTTCAAAGAGTCCACCGCTTTGGGCAAAGAGAAGCTCGGCAAACTGTTCGAACGAGTGCCGCCGTTCCAGGCGAAAGAGAGTCTGGATATCTTTGGCCCAGTATGCATCCATCCACTCCTGAAAGGCCGGCTCTGGAATCGACGGCGCGAGAAAGAATGGAGGAAGTCCCCCGTGCAGCATGCGGTGGCGGAGATCCGGTTTCTCAAATGCCGACAGATCCTCTCCTGTCATTGGTGTCAGCCAGACTTCGGCTTTTCGTCCTGCCAAGGTGTCGCGAAATTTTCTCGAGGCCCCAAGCGTAGAGGAACCGGTTGCGATTACCTTGGTATCACGGTAATGGTCAGCCGCAATCTTGAGGAGCTGAGAAGGGTTGGAGAGCCGATGGATTTCATCGAGGATCACCCGCCGTCCGCGATGCTGGCCTAAAAAGTCTTCAGGGTCATCGAGCAGCCGTCTGGTACGTGGAAGCTCGCAGTCGAAATAGTCCGTATCGGGGAGTGACTGGCAGAGGAGTGTTTTGCCGGCTCGTCTGACACCTGAGAGCCACACGATGGACCGCTCTTTCCAGGCGTTCTCCAGCTTTTCTTGCCACCATTTACGCTGTACCATATGACATGTAGTTTAGCGTTTGGTATCACTATACGCAATAGCCCTGTTTCCATTGTGTCGATTGGACGGACACCGGTTCGAGGTTCCAGGTTCCAGGAACTTTAAATGGAGATATCGCGCTGGGGCAGCATGTCAGTGGCTCACGGCGTTCGCGATCTCTTCCCTACTGACGTTCAGAATCAGCCCCCATTTTGCGCTGGACGCCCCCTTCTTGGCAGGTCGGGGTCGAGTTTTGAATAC
>JANNIV010000359.1:0-3241 GCA_031405355.1 Nitrospira sp. | reverse complement strand
GAGCGGGATCGACAATGCCGTAACCGACGAAGACGACCTGACCCTGGAGATCGGCAGAGGGGGAGTCAAAGACCGGGAGGTAGTCTCTACTCAACTGCGCTGTGACCAACTGGTCCGCTGCGCCGGTGCGAACGACCGGGTTGGGTTCGATGAGTGACGTGGAGACCATCGAGGCCATAATGCCAACGGGCTCTTCCTTCCTGGCCTTGAGAGAGGGGAAGGCGATCCCGTTGTTGTCAATGAGAGGTAGTTGCACCCCTGCCAAAGTCAATTCCCGTGCAACCCATTGTGCGGATCGCAGGTCATCGGCGGATCCGGTTTGCCGTCCGTTGAAAGCCGGGCTGCTTAACGTGCGCACGTCGGCGAGCATGCGGTCGCTCGACAGGCTGTCGAGGGCTTGAAGCCATGCACGCTGGTCATCCTCCGATTGGGCGAAGACTTGGGTTCCTATGGGGAGCAGAGCGAGGATAACTCCCAGAAGAATGACCACAACAAAGGAGGGAGAGCCGCAGCGCGTTGAGCCGTTCATGAAGTGAGCCTTTCGAGGTGCGAACCGCACTATAGCATAGCGTGACTGGTTTGGGTGACAGGTCCGTTGCAGAGCGGTTGCAGGCCAAGGTAGTATGCCAAGTTACGAGGATGAAACAGCGATGACAGATTCCACCACACAAGCGGACCGGTCTCCGAACCGGCTCATCACAGAAGCCAGCCCCTATCTTCGGCAACATGCGGAGAATCCAGTGGAGTGGTATCCCTGGGGCGAGGAAGCCCTGGCGAAGGCGAAAGCGGAGGACAAGCCGATACTGTTGTCGATCGGTTATTCAGCTTGCCACTGGTGCCATGTCATGGCGCATGAATGTTTCGACAATGTCGAGATTGCCGGGCTCATGAACCAGGACTTTATCAACGTGAAGGTCGATCGAGAAGAACGTCCGGACCTGGACGATATCTACCAAAAGTCCGCGCAGGTCTTTCTGGGGCGTGGTGGCGGGTGGCCGCTCACGATGTTTCTGACGCCTGATCAAGAGCCGTTTTACGGAGGGACCTATTTCCCGCCGGCGCCCCGCCACAACCTACCGGGGTTCCCCGAGGTTTTGCGCGGTGTCGTCGAGGCCTATCGGAATCATCGGGACGATGTCCGCAAGAATGTGGAGAAGGTGAAAGCCGGACTGCTGCGAGTCGGAACGCCTCAGCCGTCGGACGATCCCTTGACGGATCGTTTGCTCGATGAGGCGGCCAAAAACTTAGGGCAATTTTTCGACCCGGTCCACGGCGGATTCGGTGAGGGGCCGAAATTTCCGACGGTCCCCCCGCTCAACCTGTTGTTGCGCCAGGCGGCTCGGACGAAAGAGGTTTCTCACCAAGAGCAGGTACTGTTGCAGCTGAGAACCATGGCAGCAGGAGGGATCTACGATCATCTCGGCGGCGGGTTCCATCGCTACTCGGTGGACGGCCAGTGGTTGATTCCCCATTTTGAGAAGATGCTCTACGACAACGCACAGCTGGTGCGGATCTATCTCGATGGATGGCGTCTCACGAAAGAGACTCGATTGCGTGAGGTTGTAGAGGAGACCTTGGAATATGTTCGTCGTGAACTCACGCATCCGGATGGCGCGTTCTTTGCGGCGCAAGATGCCGACAGCGAGGGGCATGAAGGCAGCTACTTCGTCTGGGAACCGGGAGAGATCACCGCGGTGTTGGGGGCCGAAACGGCTGAGGAGTTCTGCCGGTACTATGGGGTGACGGAGAGCGGCAATTTTGAAGGCAAGAACGTGTTGAATCGGCTCGGCGGGGTCCAGCTTGAGCCAGAAGCGCGAGAGAAGATGGAGCCGTTGTTGCGGCCTGCCAGGCTGAAGTTGCTTGCAGCACGGGAGCAACGGGTGAAGCCGCAGCGGGATGACAATATTCTCACGAGCTGGAATGGGATGATGGTATCCGCCTATCTCGACGCCTATCACGCGTTCGGAGTTCCCGCCTATCTGGCGGCTGCGGAACAGGCGCTCACATTCCTGCTGGATTATGCGGTCGAGAATGGGCGAGTCTATCGTACGGTTAGAGCCGGGAAGGGCCGCTTGAACGGCTATCTGGACGATGCAGCCTGTTTGGCCGCTGCCTTGTTAGATGCGTTTGAGGCCACATCGCATCGGTGGTATCTGGAGCAAGCTCGCGAGGTGACCGATCATCTGCTGGAGCGATATTGGGATGAGACGGCGGGCGGGTGTTTTTATACCAGCAACGACCATGAAGCCCTCCTCCATCGCATGAAGTCCGGTACCGATAGTGCGATTCCCTCCGGTAATGCCACTGTTGCCATGGTCTTGTTGAGACTGTTTTCCTTCACAAAAGAGCAGCGGTATCATGACCGGGCCGAGCATCTCTTCCGGGTGTTCCGAAACGTGATGGAACACAACGCCTATGGCTCATCGGCCATGCTCTGTGCGCTGGATTGGTACCTGAGGACGCCACAAGAGATTGTGGTGGTCGGGACTCGTGGCGATGCCACGACCGAATCGTTCCTCTCAACAGTCCATCAACGCTACCTGCCGAACCGTGCGGTGTTGGTCGTCGAAGCCACTCGTCGTGCCGGGGAATCCGAATTGGCGCTCGCCGTAGGGAAGACGAGTGTGGACGGACAGCCGACGGCATATGTTTGCCAACGTCAGACTTGCTCGCCTCCTGTCACGGAGAGCCATCGATTGAACTTGTTATTGTAGGGGGTGCCGTGGGCGTAGGCGACTCAGGCAAAGGATTATACGATCACCTCTACCGACGATTTTTCGAGAATCGCACGCGGCAACAGGGCTATGACTTCCAGCATGCCCCCGGTGGAAGCTCTCCAACACCGGGTATCACATTTCCGGATCGCCTTCGATGGTGGGCTTGGGGGCGATGGAAACGCCGAAAGGTGATCATGGCTGCCCGTGACCGGTTCCAGCAGGACATTCTCGATCTCAAGGAGCGGCCACCGGGAAGAGTTCCAATCCAAGGCGAAACCGGCGGAAACAGTAACGAGAGAGTAAAAGCGGCAGAGGGATTACGGCATTCCTGGAGCCGGTCCGGCGGCGCCCTGCTTGTCGGCGCAGGTCTTATGGTCGGAGCGATCGCCGTGGTATTCGGCGGGGAGCACGCCCTCTCTAGGACCGAGTTCTGCGTGAGCTGCCATTCCCAGACCTACCCGTATGAAGAGCTGAAGAAGTCCTCGCACTATGGCGCGCTCGGGGCCGACCCGGGCTGCAAGGAC
>JANNIV010000358.1:0-3085 GCA_031405355.1 Nitrospira sp. | reverse complement strand
CTTCACTCGACAAAGGTGACGCGCTCATCGCTGCCACCGCCCTCGTCAAGCGTCTTCCTCTGATGACGCGAAATAAACGGCACTTTCAGATGGTAGCCAGCCTGACTTTATTCGGGGAGTGAGCGCCTTCCCCGCCCCATCTAGGCAGTGACGACGACGAACTGGCTATCTTGACAAACCCGGAAGGCTGGTGCTACCACGGTCTCATGGTGCATGTGGATACACCGCCAGTTCAGAAGGGGACCGACGCTCCAGCGGCTCCGATCGCCGTTTCGACTTGGACTGGCTCGGCCCGCGAACAGGCCGTTCAGCGGATGTTTACGTCGATTGCCAGCGTCTACGACCTCAACAACACGCTCCTCAGCTTTGGGCTGCACTATCGATGGAAGAAAATTACCGCCTCCTATGTCCCTGTCATCACGGGAGGCCGGGCACTCGATGTCGGGTCCGGCACAGCCGATCTGGCGCTCTTGGTTGAACCGCGCATGGGGGCCAATGGCCGCGTCATTGCTTCCGACTTAAACCACGCCATGCTTGTTGAGGGGTTGAAGAAAGTCACCGGACGGGGCCTGGGACAGAAGATTACCTGTCTTGAAGCCAATGCCGAACATCTGGGCTTTCCAGACGGGACCTTCAATGCCGTGACCACAGGGTTTTGCATGAGAAATGTGGGCAATCTTCGGCAGGCGCTCACGGACATTCACCGAATTTTGCAACCTGGCGGACGGTTTGTGTGCCTGGAGTTTTCCCGACCCGTTTTCGGTTGGCTGCGGGCTCTGTACGATTGGTATTCGTTCCGACTTCTTCCTTGGATCGGCACGAAGGTGGCGCGTGACACAACCGGCGTCTACGAATATCTCCCGGCCTCGATTCGGAACTTCCCGGACCAGGAACGATTGAAACAGATGCTCCTCGACGCAGGCTTTCGTCAGGTCACCTATCGAAACCTGAGCGGCGGGATCGTGGCGATACATGTGGCAACCAAATAGCAAAGAGCTTATGGCGTATGGCCTATAGCACAAGACAGATGGCTCAACTCTTTTCTCGGCTATAAGCCATACGCTATTAGCCATTAGCTCCGACTATGGAATCTATTCTTTACGTTTTTCTCCCGTGCAAGAAGGTCTATCCGATAGGAGTGACCTATCTCGCTGATTTTATTCATCGGCGCAAGCCGGATGTGCGGCAGCGCATCCTCGATCTTTCCCTTTTCCCAGAGGGCCAACGGATCAGCGCGGTCCGCGATGCTACCACTGAGTTCAAGCCGGACCTCGTCTGTTTCTCCTGGCGCGACATTCAGATCTTTTCCCCGCACGAAGGAGACTCTTCGCTGGAACATGCGTTCAATTTTTACTTTGCGAGCAATCCAATCAAGCGGGTCATCGCCTCCTTTGCCGGACTCCAACAGCTCTACCGTTACTACAGCCATATTCGGGCGGCCCTCTCCTACCCCTGGTTGATCGCAAAGGAGTTTCCAAAGGCGCAGATCATGATCGGTGGGGGAGCCTTTACCGCCTTTGCCGATCAGCTTATCCAGAAACTCCCGGAAGGCGTCATTGGGATTCTCGGTGAAGGTGAGGATGCCATTCTCAAGGTCATTGAAGGCCAATCGCTGGAGAAGGAGCGCTATATTCTCCGGGAGGGAAAGACCGTTCGAAAGGGCCAGCAGGGTTCGCCGGCTCTTCTTGACGCGCTGACCGTCGACCTGCCCTACCTGACGTCGATTTTTCCTCAGCATAGGGAATATCTGGGCGAATCCATCGGAGTTCAGTCGGAGCGAGGCTGCCCCTACGACTGCGCGTTTTGCCTCTACCCCTACATTGAAGGAAAACGGGTGCGGTACCGGCCACCCGCTATGGTCGTCAAGGATATCTCTCAGCACTACCATCAATGGGGTGCCAGGCGTTTCTGGTTCACTGACGCCCAGTTTATTACCGGGAAAGAAGCCTACCCCCAATGCATTGAGATCCTTGAGCGGATTCTCGCGGAAAAGTTGGAGATCGAGTGGTCCGGCTATATCAGGACATCGCTCATCACTCCGGAGTTGGCCAAACTCATGGTCCGGTCCGGCGTCGGTGATCTTGAAGTCGCCATTACGTCTGGTTCCCAGGAAGTATTGAACGACCTCCACATGGGATTCAAGCTTGAGCGGTTGTACGATGGCTGCCGCTATCTGGCAGAAGCGGGATTCAAGGGGAAGGTCATTCTCAACTATTCGTTGAACAGTCCTAAAGAAACCGAGGAGTCCTTGCTCCAAAGTGTGGAGTCTTATAAAAAGGTCGCTTCAATCCTGGGTGAGGAGCGAGTCTTCCCCCTCATGTTCTTTTTGGGCATTCAGCCGAATACGGACCTTGAAGAACGGCTGTTAGCAGAGGGATACCTCTCAGCCGGCTATAATCCTCTGATGCTGACTCCGACGAGTATCAGAAAGCTTCTCTATAACCCAGCGCCACTAAACTCGTTCATCGCCAAGGCCTGTCTTCGAGCCTGGGAACGGAAAGATGGAAGCCGAGATCCTCGAAAGTGGACGGGTTCCCTGTCCCAAGCCCCCAAAGAATCAGGCCCCTATGCAGACAAGAGTTTGATTCGAGGGATCGAGGGGAACTCCGGACGTGATGCTCTTTTGTCCCTGGAAGAAATTCTTCTGTCCCGGAAGTCAATCGTCAATCGTCAATCGTCAGTCGGGGCGGAACCGTCCAAGATATAAACGAGTTCCGTTTCTTCTCAAAGACGTCTGTAGACCGTTTCGTGTGGCAGATGCTGGCTAACCTCTCCCTCGTTTGTCGTTTGACCATTGACGTGTGACGCTGCCATCCCCCCCCTCGGCTCCTTGCATTCGAATTCAGGCCGGTGCTAGCATGTGCGTTCTTTGAGGGTAGAGAAGTACGTCAACCGTTTGGAAATTTTGAGAATTACTCTTGTTCGCCCTGGCCTGGGGGCATCTTGAGGAGACATCTCGATGTATAAGACGATCTATGTTCCGGTCGATAACTCCGACCATTCCAACACCGCTGTCGATGTCGGAGTTCATTTTGCCAAAGCCTTCGGCTCGAAGATCGTGGGCAGCCACGTCTACGCGGCCAAA
>JANNIV010000357.1:0-4270 GCA_031405355.1 Nitrospira sp. | reverse complement strand
GGCTACGGCACGGTCAGCCGCTATCCGCGCCTAGCTGCGCTGCGTGCAAAAAATAAAGGCTTCACGGAAGAGGAAAAGCAGGAGGTATTGGCCCTCCAACTCGTGGCCATGCGTGAGATAGTCCCGCTCTATCGACGACTGATGGAGCGGGAGCAGATTGAGCTCACGACGACTCCCTTCTTCCATCCGATCCTGCCCCTCGTCATCGATACAGACTTCACTCGGCGTGCCAGACCGGATCTCCCCCTCCCCTCGCGATTCCATGCGCCGGAAGATGCGGAGGCACAACTGCAACGAGCCGTCGAGTTTCATGCCGCCACATTCGGCCGAGCCCCCGTGGGCCTCTGGCCGTCGGAAGGTTCCGTCTGCCCGGAATTGATTCCGATGTTGCCAAAGGTCGGACTGCGCTGGCTGGCGACCGACGAAGGCATCCTTGCTCGCTCGCTCGACGCAGCCCAGCAACCCTGGCAACGTGAGCAAGACCTCTACCAGCCCTACCGGGTCGGGCAGGATGGCCAAGACGTCACAATACTGTTTCGCGACCGGGAAATCTCCGATGCCTTCGGGTTCGTCTATCATAAGACGACTCCTGAAATGGCCGCCGAGGATGTCCTGCGCCGGCTGCGCCACATCATTCACGAAGCGCCGCAGGAACAGGTCACCGTCGCAATCGTGCTCGACGGGGAAAATCCATGGGAACACTACCACGAGGGAGGCGAACAGTTTCTTTCGCTCCTCTACAAGGCCTGCTCGACCGGCGCGCTCAGTCACGACGGAGTTCGCACCACTACCGCGACAATTTCCCAAGCGCTTGAAACCGCGCCGGCCACTCGAAGAATCAGCCACCTCCATTCTGGCTCCTGGATCAATCAGGACTACAAGATCTGGATCGGCCACCAGGAAGATAATCAGGGATGGGATCTGGTGAGTCACACGCGATCCCGGCTTGCCGAGATTTCTGCCACGCTTCCCCCGGATCGCGCGCAAGCCGCCTGGGACGAACTCTATGCCGCCGAAGGCAGCGATTGGTTCTGGTGGTATGGGGACGATTTCGATTGCGGCTACAACGACGAGTTCGATCGGCTCTTCCGTACCCACCTTCGGAACGTCTGGACGATCGCGGGGCTGACCCCACCGGACCAGTTCAATCAGCCGATCTGTCGTCCCCGCGACCTGCCGGAGGCAGGCATCGTCACAGCACCCCTCGCCTTGCTGAACCCCTCCCTGGATGGGCTTGCTACCGACTTTTTCGAGTGGCGCGGATCCGGCAGGATCGAGACTCAGCCGCCGCTCGGCGCGATGTGGAAGGCCGAAGGAGTGCTGACCGATATCCAGTTTGGCTGGAGTCTTGACCGGTTATATCTCCGCCTCGATCCGGACGAACAGTCACAACCACGCCAGGCTGAGCTGACGGTCGAGCTGCAGCTGCAGACGCCCGAACAGCTCTACCGCCTGTCGTTTTCACTCGCGCCGGCTGAACAGCATCAGTTTCTGCTCTCGCAGAAACTCGCAAACGGATCCTGGCAGGAGATCGGCCCCTATCAATCGATCTGTCATCAGAAGATTGTCGAACTGGCTGTGCCGTTTAAGGACTTACAGCTCACCGCCGGACAGGAAGTCCATATGACCATCTTGGTGCTGGAACATCGTTTGGAAGTCGCACGCTACCCGCACCACAAGCCTGCGACCTTCCTTGTGCCAGGTCCGGAGTTTGAGGTGAACCTGTGGCGAGTGTAAACAGCGCAAAGCGCTGAATGGTCAATGTTGAATGTTCAATGATAAATTACAAGAGTGAAATTCCTGTATGTATCTGGCAATATTTCCGGTCAATTTAACATTGAACATTATACATTCCACATTGCTTAGGAGAGACCATGCCCGATCTAAGACGTGATCCGATTGTCGGCCGGTGGGTGATTATTTCGACGGAGCGGAATGCCAGACCTCACGACTTCGTTCCCGTGCAAGCCGCCCGGCCTTTGGCCGCAACCCTCTGCCCATTTTGCCCAGGACAGGAACGGCTGACACCAAAAGAGATCATGGCCTACCGGCCGCAACCTGGCGCAGCCAACAGCCCGAACTGGACCGTGCGTGTCGTGCCGAATAAATTCCCCGCGCTCCAGGTTGAAGGCAACCTCGACCGCCAAGGTCTCGGCCTCTACGATCGCATGAATGGGATCGGCGCCCATGAAGTCATCATCGAGACCCCGAGCCACACGGATAGCCTGGCCGACATGACGACAAAACGGATCGAGGACGTGCTGTGGGCCTATCGCGATCGTATGATCGATCTGAAAAAAGACGTGCGGTTCCGCTACATCCTGATTTTCAAGAACCATGGAGCATCAGCCGGCGCGACGTTGGAGCACAGCCACTCTCAACTCATCGCCCTGCCGATCATTCCCACCAGCGTCATGGAGGAGATCGATGGCTGTCGGGCTCATTATGTTCAGAAAGAGCGCTGCATCTACTGCGACATTATCCGGCAAGATCTCGCTGACGGCGATCGCATCGTGGCGGAGAATCCCGAGTTCCTCTGCGTCACCCCGTTTGCCCCGCGCTTTCCCTTTGAAATGTGGATTCTCCCCAAACGACATGCCGGCTACTTCGAAGAGAGCCAGAAGACACAATTTGAGTTCCTCGCGCCGATTCTTTCGGAGGCGCTCAGGCGGATGGACAAGGTTCTCGCGAAACCGTCCTATAACTTTATTCTCCATAGTTCCCCCCTCCATGAAAAGACCGGAGATTTCTACCATTGGCACATTGAGATCATTCCGAAGCTGACCCACGTAGCGGGATTCGAATGGGGCACAGGGTTCTATATCAATCCCGTGGCGCCGGAAGAGTCGGCGAAGTTTCTGAGGGAGGCATCACTATAAGTGCCTGTCCGATTTCGTATCGAGGATCCGGCGCTCGCTGGATCTCTGCGGCACATTGAACAGCTCATTCGCCGTGCCGGCGGTCGGATGTGGCTGGTCGGCGGCTGTATACGAGACCTCGTACTTGGCCGGCAACCGCACGATCTGGACATTGAAATTTCCGGGCTGCCGGCTGGCCGGCTCCATGCGCTGCTCACCGAACACTTCTCTGTGCAGTTCGTCGGAAAGACCTTTGGCGTATTCACGCTCCAGGGCCTGCCCATCGATATTTCCATTCCCTCCCGCCTGCTCACCGACAACGAGTCCACCACAGGACAGCTGAGGCAGTCAGACCCGGACATGGACATCGACGAGGCGCTGGCGCGGCGCGATTTCACCGTGAATGCGATGGCCTGGGATCCAGACACACTGGAGTTCCACGACCCCTTCAACGGCCGGGCCGATCTCGATGCGCATGTGCTGCGCCACACCTCGGAACGGTTTACCGAAGACCCGCTCCGCGTCCTGCGCGGCATGCAACTGGCCGCGCGATTTGGATTGACGGCTGCGCCTGAGACTGTGGCTCTCTGTAAGACCCTGACGCAAGACGGGCAACCGAGCGAACGGCTATGGGAAGAATGGAAGACGCTCCTACTTCAGGGAGTCAAGCCATCATTGGGTCTCCAGTTCATAAGTGACTGCGGGTGGCTTCGATTCTATCCGGAACTCGCTGCGCTGCAAGGCTGCGTGCAAGACCCAATCTGGCACCCGGAAGGCGATGTCTGGATCCACACACTCCATTGTCTAGACTGGTTCGCCTTGGAATGCACCGGCAACCAACAGGACGACCTGATCACAGGCCTCGGCATCCTCTGTCATGATTTCGGCAAACCTGTCACAACCACCACGGACTATGGACGCATCACGTCACGCGGCCACGATCAGGAAGGAGAGGCCCCGACGAGACGCTTTCTCGAACGGCTGACAAACCAAGAAGATCTCATCAACGAGGTCATTCCCCTTGTGCTCTGCCACCTCCGCCCCCGGGCATTGCATGACGCAATGGCCTCAGACAGCGCGGTTCGACGGCTGGCTAAGCAAGTCAAACGGATCGACCGACTGGTGCGGGTTGCGCGGGCCGATCACGCTGGCCGTCCGCCAAAACCCTTCGACGGATTTCCTGCAGGCGCCTGGCTGCTGGAGCGTGCACGTAAACTGGACGTAGAAGCCCAGGCCCCCGCCCCGCTCGTCATGGGTCGCCATTTGTTGGAGCTGGGCATGCTGCCGGAGCCGCGCATGGGAGAGATCCTGGACTATTGCTACGAAGCGCAGCTCGATGGACTGTTCACGACCCTCGACGAGGGTTTGGTCTTCGCAAGAACCAAGCTCCCCTCTGTGCATTAACGAGCTCG
>JANNIV010000356.1:0-2131 GCA_031405355.1 Nitrospira sp. | reverse complement strand
AATGCCGGCCAGCGGCTTGAAGAATAACATGATGACTCCTTTTGCTAAGCTTCGGTTGGACAATCCATTAAACCATTTTGGCGTGCCAGAACAAAATCGGTTTCAAATATGGCATAGGAGGACGGAGTGAGCCCTACTTTACGGTACACTGCTTGCGCGACGTTGTTGTTTCCCTCGACGTACAGACGGACCCCACAGACATTCTGGTTTGTCTTGGCAATGGCCATCACGGATTCATGCATCCGGCGAAAGATGCTCTGGCGACGCCAAGCAGGGTCGACATACACACTCTGAATCCACCAAAACGCACCGTTACGCCAATCACTCCATTCATAGGTGATCATCAACTGCCCCAGCAGTTGGCTATCGCCGGCCGGTTCCAGTTCGGCAACCATGAAAAATCCATGTTCAGGAGAATTAAGAATGGCAAGGGTTCCCTCGTACAGTCGGTCAAGATCAAGGCGGCGGCCTTCTGTTTCGAGAGCCATGGCTGCACTGAACGACGCAATTGCCGCTGCATCTTCCGACCTAGCGAGTCGGACATTCAAGTGGTCGAGGCTTGGCATGGCGCTCAGTCGATCGGCTTGGGGGATTGTAACCACCCGGTTTTCGGCCTGTACAAACCGGCGGTAAACTCCATCTTAATGGCGTCTTCCGGTAAGAGATTGATCGGATGTAACTGTGACTGGGGAATAAATGCAAGTAATCCGGAAAAGGGATGAATGGCTGTGGGCACAAAGACCATGTGCAAACTTGTCGGTGTGACTTGCAGCGCCCTCGGTGCGGTCCCCATAACAAAGCCGATCGCCCAGAGACCCTCTCGGGGAAACGGGAAAGCCACTACGGCGCTACGACCGAAGCGAGAGCGAAAATTAAGAAGATCGGTCATCCCTTTCAGTGTGATGTAGACACTACGGACTAATGGGATGCGCTCGATCCACCGTTCTGCGTGGGTAATGACACGTCGCCCGACTACATGAGTAGCAATGGCTCCGACAATAACAACAAGGAACAGAAATAGGACAAGGCTAAGTCCTGGCCTTTCCTCAGCTCCGATATTCCAAGGGAGGTCGTGGAGCAATTCGTTAAGTGCGTGAAATAATTTAGAAAGGATTAAGAATGTGACCCAGGCCGGCACGAGAGCCAACAATCCGGCCAAAAAGTATTTCCACAGGTTCTTTGGCATCGCCGCTTGTTTCCTTCCCGACGGTCAAGCGAGGGTTGTAGTGTAGCAGAAATTGCTATACGAAATAGAGTCTGCGCTCAGGGCTTGATCTCATCGGCATCCGTGATCTATTCTTCCTACCGTATGGGAGTTCGTTTTACTCGGAGGACATTATGACGGAACGTACGGGAGCAGGGCGTCCTGTCAATCTCGACAAGGATCTTCTCGCCATTCTCTGCTGCCCCGACACGAAGCAGGAAGTGCGTTTGGCTGAGAATGCCCTGATTGCCAAGTTAAATGCAGCGGTGATCAGTGGGCAACTGAAAAACAGGGCGAATAAGCCGGTCACCGAACCCCTCGATGGAGGATTGATCAGAAGCGACAGAAAAATGCTGTATCCTATCCGCGAAGACATTCCGGTCATGCTCATCGAAGAAGGTATCCCCCTCGAAGGAATGATCTAGGCCCCATTCTTCATTAACGATTCTGCCGCATTCGCAGGTTCAGCGCTGCTGAAAAACCCGCCACACATACTCACGTCTGCAGCTGTATTCTGCAGCTACGCAGGGCGCATGTTCTCCTCTCAACGTTCGGCCTCCCGTGTGTCGAGAGGGACGCCCGGTTCTCCCCACTCGTCATTGAGGCGCGACAGCGGGCGCAGTCGCCTATTGGTTGTCCGTCTTGGAGCCGGTCGATGATCCGCAGTGCTGGCAGAGATATTCATACAGATTGCCAGACGGGAGCACGAGTAAGAGTCGTTCCCGAGTCGGGGTTGCCACTCGGCATGAAGGGCAATAGAGCAATGTGGCATTCAACGATCGGAATTGGCCAGGTTGTTCAGACGCATCCGGCCTTGATGGTCGAGCTCTCGAGGGGGATAGACCGGTCGGCCAAGTTTGGCTGGTCGGTTTACGCGGAAAGCCTGACATAAAATAATTCTACGTGGAAGAGGCAGGAGTGATTAGT
>JANNIV010000355.1:0-1722 GCA_031405355.1 Nitrospira sp. | reverse complement strand
ACATCACCCTGTTCTGGAATCCCGCTGATCCCCCAAATCGACCATGCCCCGCACACCACAATCACTGTTGTGGCAATGACTCTTGCATATTTAATAAACAGCCCGGAACGCGCCAACGCAATGGAAGTTAAATACACCATTCCGTGACCGAGTGGCACATAGGCCGGTACATTGTCGAAGCGATAGGTGTAGCCACCCATACAGACAGACGCCACATATTCACCGATTGTCGTAAACGCGACAGCCACGGCAACCTGCAATCGTACATCTCTCGTCTCGCCCCGCAAGAACCCAATCAGACATACCAACGCGATAAACCCTAGGGCATATTGTTTCCACACACTCCCGCTTGCTTCAAACGCCATACAGATCGCGACAGAGGCAAACGTGACCGCAGCGATGATGTAATCCCGTGTCTGATGCGCAGAAGCAGCATCAGTCGCTGGGAAATGGCGTAGCAAACTCGACCTCATTAAATTTCAACCCCTCATGAATCTGTTACTTACGTTCAATTGTTGACCACTTGAATACGCGATAGGAAACAGAGCCCATCATAGAATACGTCTGAAGCCACAGGGATAGGCTGCAGATTCTCCTGTGGTCGAAATCTAACCTGTAGCCGGCCTCACGTCAACTCGACTGGGATCAGTCGAAACCATGAGTCACTCGACTACGGTGGTTTTACGCGCGCAAGGATACCGTTTCAGAATCAGACGATCAAGAACAAGCCACATGCTTTACAGAAGATACTGGATTGTTGGCACATAAGAGATTGGCGGGAGAACTGCCGTTGTATGCAGCCTCCCGCCAATGGTGACGGAGTAGGATAACTGTTCAAAAAGAACCGCGTTGATCAGTCTTTCTCTTTCTTCTCCTCTTTCAACACCATCTTCCCCTGCGCCACGCTGGCAGTGAGGTCATGTTCGGGAACTTTCTTATGCACCAGATTCTGATGGCAATCGATACAGGTTGCTCCCTCTGTTTCCATCTTCTTATGCGCCGCCTTAGCCGACGCCCCTGGAGGCTTCGTATTCTTGTGGCAAGCCCGGCAGGTCATGCTGTCCCAGCCCTTCAGTTTCATGCGCGCCCTATAGGCTGCCTCCGGCCGTCGCTCGTTGAACTTTTCAATCGTCGAGTAGTCGACGGTGAACTCTTCTATCAGGAACGGTACTCCATCCACCACGTGCGTCCATACGGCAAGAGGAAAGTTTGCCAAGCCTTGGGGGACGTGGCAGTCCTTGCATCCAGGATCGGAACCGAGCGCTCCCCAGTGCGAGGATTTCTTCAGCTCCTCATAGGGGTAGGTCTCAGAATGGCAGCTCACGCAGAACTCGGTCCTGGATATTGCAGCCTCGCCTCCGAATACGACGACGATCGATCCGACCGTAAGAACTGCGCCAAGAAGCAAGGCGCCACCAGACACACTTAAGTACTTCCTTAGCCCCCCCGCCATTACTCCTCCTTGCCTATCTCGGCCGGTTTGGCATCCTTTTGGAACTCTTCATGAAATTTCGGGGTGGGCGGACCTTCAAACGTGCCCGCTAGCTTGAAGTGTTCATGCATAGCCTTGTTGTTACGCACCATCTTCTCAAAGTCGAACGTATACTTCTTGTCTACCGTGGGAGTGAAGGGCGTGTAGGGCTTCTTGGTCCCCTTCCATCCAGAACCCTCGTAGTTCAGGTGGCAGGAGCTGCACTTCTCAATGAACTCAAACTCTTGTCC
>JANNIV010000354.1:0-4364 GCA_031405355.1 Nitrospira sp. | reverse complement strand
GTTCGGTAGTGGTTGCCGGTATAGTAGGCCCTGCCGGTGTCTTGCTCGATTACGATCCGTTCCGCATCCCGCGAACGGCCGCGTATTTTGGGGTTCACATCGTACTCGCGATAGTGGCCTGGGGGAAGGCGGCGCTCGCGATTCTGGAACTCGCGCCTTCCGACATAGCCTGGCAAGGGTTTGCCAGACCGAGCTTGGAGTTGTGCCAATAGGTCATAGGCCTTCTGAGGCGCGGCTTGCTTATGCTGTAGGAGCGGGGCAGTCGGAGGTCGCTCTGAAGTCGTCAGGGGAGAGGTTGATTCCAATGCCTCTGCCCGGTCGACGAGCCAGGTGGCGGGCGGGCTATCCGTCTGCAGCCCATGGGGAAGCGCGGCAAGGAGCCCCCAGAGGACCAGGACGCTGATGATCCATCGCCGACTCATTGCAATCACAATCCTTCGCCAGTCTCCGTGGTCCAACTTGAGGGAAAACCGTAGCATGTGGTTTTGATGCTGGTCAATGTGTGAGAGTCAGCCGGATGGCAGAGAAGCTTTGCGGCGCCGGGACCCGTTTGCTAGAATGCGCAGATACAAGATCATCAAGCGTACGAGCCTAGGTGTCCCAAGATATACACGATATAATCGCCTGTTTACCGGTGATCCTTCCTTCATGCGAAAAGCTAAAATTGTGTGCACGATCGGTCCGGCCAGCGCCGAACCATCCATACTCGAACGGCTGATTCACAGCGGAATGGACGTGGCTCGTTTAAACTTTTCTCATGGCACGCACGACTCGCACCGTACGGCAATCGCCTCGATCCGCGGTGCTGCGGAGCGCCTGCAGCGCCCGGTTGCGATCATTCAAGATTTACAGGGGCCGCGAATCCGGGTCGGCGATCTCGATGGAATAGGAGTCGAGGTGAAGGCAGGACAGCAGGTTCGGCTTATCGGAAGCATGCTCCGGTCTGGCGGACAGATCGGCAGACAGACCACGGCCCCTTCGAAGCTCCTGGAGATCCCGGTGGCCTATCCGCAGCTGGCTCAAGACGTGCGGCCGGGGGCCAGAGTCTTAATCGACGACGGGCTGATTGAACTGCTCGTGACGGTCGTGAGCGATGGGGCAGTCGAGTGCAGAGTCAAGACCGGCGGGCGAATCTTGTCTCATAAGGGAATCAATCTGCCCGGCACCACGATCAGTGCCCCAGCACTCACGGAAAAGGATCGAAAAGATATTCGTTTCGGCGTCGCAGAAGGAGTGGATTATATGGCACTCTCGTTTGTGCGGGGGCCTGAAGACGTACAAGCGGCGCGGCGTCTGGTGGCGGAGTGCGGGGGAGACCAGCCGATTATCGCGAAGATCGAACGGGCTGAAGCCATTGCTGCGTTAGATTCGTTGCTGGAGGCGTCAGACGGGGTCATGATCGCGCGCGGAGATCTTGGTGTGGAGATGGGGCCCGAAGTCGTACCGATTCTCCAGAAGCGGATCATTGCGAAGGCGAATCAGCATCGCCGGCTGGTTATTACGGCGACGCAAATGCTCGAGTCGATGACGCAGCATCCGAGCCCGACGAGGGCGGAAGCCTCCGATGTCGCCAATGCGATTTTCGACGGCACCGATGCAGTCATGCTCTCAGCGGAAACCGCCCGCGGACAATACCCGGTTGAATCGGTGCAGGTGATGGATCGTATCGTTCGTGTGGCAGAGGGTGAGGTTGTGCTTCTGAACAGGGAGCCGGTCGAACGTTCAGACGGTCGTGAGCCGGGCTCGATTTCTGAGGCGATGTGCGAGGCTGCTGCATCGGCTGCGGCCACGACGCAGGCGGCGGCGATCGCCACGTTCAGCGAGTCCGGTGCGACCGCCAGGCTGCTCTCAAAACAGCGGCCGGTGGCTCCCATTGTCGCCTTCACCCCGCACGATCTCGTGCGGCGGAGAATGGCGCTCTACTGGGGCGTGCTTCCGCGGCTGATGGCCAGAATTCAGGATCCAGACGATCGCGTTCATGCGGTCGAGCATCGACTGGTGGAAGAAACATTGGCCGGATCGAACGACTGCGTGGTGTTTCTGTCCGGGACCGTGACAGGACAGTTAGGCGGCACGAATGCCATGAAACTCCACCGGATTGCGTCATGAGCAGCCGCATGTCGACCCGGCTGGCCGCTTTCGTCGTCTTGATAGGCTGGCTGTTTGTCTGGAATATTGCGTCGGCGCAGACCGGATCTCTGAAGCATTCACCCGCTGACGTGGTGAAACGATATTTAGCGCTCGATTCTAAAGGGGCCAGGCTTGATGCCATGTCGCTCGAAACGGTCGCGTCTTATACGGGCTGGAATGAAGAACCGGTGTGGGGGCATGTCGTCGTAACGCGCGGCTTTGTGGTGGCGGAGCAGTATCGCCAATGGGAAGTGATCGATAGCCTGGAAGTCGTGATTCCGGTCACCTTTCAGGTCATCGGCTCGGTGTACTTTGAAACTGCCGGTTTTGTCCAGGGGACTGAGACAAAAGAGGTTCGGTTTCGCGTGAAAGCCATCAAGAATCGATGGAGGATCGTTGAGCCGATGCTTCCTCCTCATGTGGGTCAGAAGCGGATGGTGAATTTCGTGCGCGAAGCCTGGATGAAGGAAACCGACCCGGCGAAGCGAGACCGTCTCGGATCGTTACAGGGTGAGTTACGAGAGGCGAAATAATGATGGGAAAGACCTCGGTCGAGCTGCTGATCTTCGATTTGGATGGAACGCTTATCGAATCCAAATGGGACATTGCCGCGTCGGTGAACTTCACATTGGCCGAACTGGGACTGCCGCAGCGTCCGGTTGAGGAAATCTTTGGATTTGTGGGAGATGGAGTGAAACAATTATTGCGTTTGTCGGTCGGCGAGAGCAGCCGGGTCACCTTCGACGAGGCCTTGCGGGTGTTCAGAGGCCAGTACCTGGCCCATTGCCTCGACCGCACGACATTCTATCCCGGCATTGGAGAGATGCTGACGCATTTCGCAGGCAAGCGGAAGGCGGTGGCCACCAATAAATCGATTGAGTATACCAACGTGATTCTCCAGGGACTGGGGGGAAATCATTTTCAGTACGTCGTCGGAGGCGATCGCGGGTTTGGGTTGAAACCGGAGCCGGGCATGCTGTTGCATGTGATGGAGCAATTGCATGTACCGAAAGAGCAGGCCGTACTCGTCGGGGACAGTACGAACGACATCAATGGCGGGCATAATGCCGGCATTCGCGTCTGCGCAGTCGGGTACGGTATGGGGAATCGCGAGAAAATGGCGGCCTGCAAGCCGGACTGGTTTATCGAACGGCCTGAACAACTCATGGAGCTATTTATATGACGACCAAAACAATCCTCGTATCTCGTCCGAAGAAAAGAGCGTATAGCATATGGCGTATGGCCAGAGGACAAAGAGCCTATGGCTTATGGCTTATAGCACGAGACTCGGTCGTTCTGATTTCGTGCAATACGCCATTAGCTATCAGCTCCGTCCCCACACGAAGTACGCCCTTCGACAGGCTCAGGACGTCCCGAGCCTGTCGAGGGACGCTTCACGCTTCACGCTTCACGGTGCTTCTTTTCGCTCTAGCCTTCAGCCTCGGCCTCGATCTGCCGCTTGCCGCCTCGTCCGGCCTGGCTGATCGTGTGGTCGAACAAAAACTGGCGAATGGGTTGACTGTGCTGATGGTCGAGCGGCATCAGACGCCGGTGGTCTCCCTCAACATGACCTTCAGGGTCGGGGGAGTCAACGAGCAGGTGGGGCAAACCGGCCTGGCGCATCTCTACGAACATATGGCGTTCAAGGGGACGAGGACGGTCGGGACGAAGGATTACGAGAAAGAACGCCCCATTCTCGAAGAGTGGTATCGAGTGGGCACTGAGCTGGAGCAGCGGCAACGAGACCTCGCACGGAAGAGTCCGGAGAGACCGGCCAGTTCCGAGGATCGGGCCGCTGTCGAGGAGCTACAGAAACGATTTACGGAACTGCAAGAAAAGGCAGGACAGTTCGTGGCGGGCAATGAGATGGCTCTCCTCTATCAACGCCACGGGGGGGTCGGGCTCAATGCCGCGACCGGCAAGGATCTGACCCGCTATATGATCAACCTTCCGGCGAATCGTCTGCCGCTGTGGGCTGCGCTCGAAGCCGATCGCATGGCGCACCCGGTCCTCCGCGAATTCTACAAAGAGCGTGGGGTGGTCATGGAGGAGCGGCGGATGCGGAATGACGACAGCCCCAATGGCCTGTTGTATGAAACCTTCACCTCGGCAGCCTTCCGCGCCCATCAATATGGTATTCCGACGATCGGCTGGGAGTCGGACATCCTCTCGCTCACGCCGGCCGACACCGAAGCCTTCTTCAAGGCCCATTACGGTCCCGGCAATGCGACGAT
>JANNIV010000353.1:0-2442 GCA_031405355.1 Nitrospira sp. | reverse complement strand
GGTTGCGTCTGCACGGGACTGCCGTCGTGCACGAGATCTTTCCCGGAGACGATCACCTGCTCCGACCCGTCCAAGCCCTTGGTGATCTCCACTCGGTTCTCGTCGCGGACTCCGATTTCCACCGGCACCCGCCAGGCCTTTTCTTCGCGCACAATGTAGACATATTGGGAGTCTTCAAGCCGACTTACTGCGTCGAGGGGAATCTGAATCGCGTTCCGATGGGCACCGACCAGAACCTCTACTCGGGCGAACATGCCGCCTTTCAAGACATGATCTTTGTTGGGGAGATCCACCTCGATCGTCATCGTGCGGGTGGCCCGGTTCAGTGCTTGGACGATGCGGGTGACCGTGCCCTCGAAGATACGATTGGGATAAGCCTCGGCGCGAACTTCCGCCTTTTGGCCTACCTGGATGAGCGGGACGTCTTTCTCGACGACCTCGATCAGAATGCGGACAGTCTGGATCTCATGGAGGGTGAGAATCCCACGCGAGATGGTAGAGGTGCCGGCAGTTGTCCCGCTGACATAGGAACCGAGATCGAGGTTGCGTTCGGCCACGTAACCAGCGAAGGGCGCACGGATATACGAATAGGCCAGGTTGGTCTCAGCCTGCGCCAGGGCAACCTCCATTTGCTGAACCTGCGCGCGGAGCGAGTCGAGCGCCGCCGCTGCCGCGTCGTACGCAACCTGGGCGTTATCCAGATCTTGCTGCGAGACAAATTGGTCTTTGATCAACGCCTGCATCCGATTGAGCGTGAGGGTGGTATTACGGACGCTGGCATCCTGCTGAGAGACTCTCGCTTTGGCTGCAGCCAGGTTTGCCTTGGCCTGGTCGACGGCATGCCGATAATCCGAGTGGTCGATCTCGATCAGAAGCTGGTTGGCTTTGACCAGATCGCCTTTGTCGACATAGATTTTTGCGATGTAGCCGTTCACCCGTGAGAACAAATTGACCGACTGGTTGGGAGTGATGTCGGCGGTATAGGTGAGTCGAATGTCGAGATCTTGTTTCAGTGGCGCCACGGTGGCGACGGTGATGATGCGGGATTTGCGGGCATCAGTCTTGGCGCCGCTGCTGAGACGAAACACGACGAGGGCCGTGATCGCAAAGAAAATGATTACCCCGAGCGTGACAATTGGATGTTGTTTCAGGGGATTCATCGCGATCGCTTCCCCGGTACCTTACGGTCGACCGGCGTCTTGATCAGTCCGGTAAGGAAGAGATCGACATAGGTTGCCACCGTGTCTTCATGAGATTGATGCATCGGGACTCCGAATATCTCATGGAGCAGACGATGATGGACGACCATGCCGATGAACGCGCGGGCCGCCAGGAGGGGATCGACCGGACGAAATGCGCCATCTTCAATCCTGGTACGGATATATGCGGCAAGGTGGTCATAGAACACCTTGTGATGCTTGCCGAAGAACATGTCGGATAGTTCGTGCCCTTCCAGCGCACTGAATAAGAGGAGTCGTAAGAGTGTCGAATCGACGCCGGGGCGAATGCGATAGCTCGCAATCATCGTAAACACACGATGATCGTCGTGTGCTTTGGCTGCAGCCTCCACTGCGTCGAGCAGTTCGTTGACGGTCACTTTTTCGGCCAGGATTGCGGCGTAAAGCGTTCGTTTTGTCGGGAAATACTTGAAGACCAGCGCCTCACTCACGCCCGCCGATTTGGCAATTTCTTTTGTTGTGGTGCCGTTGAACCCTTTCCCGGCGAAGAGCGATGCGGCGGCCAGGATGAGGCTGGCCTGACGGTCGCGCGCAGAAGCCCGCTTTCCGTTCCTGTTCGTGGTCTGTGTCGTTCGTTTCTTCATGGTAAGTGAGTGCTTACTCACCAGAATCCTAGCATGCAGCGATTCCAAGGGGCAAGCATGGGCAGGAACTGCACGCGAGTTGTTTTGGTAGGGTGTAATCGGCTTCTGTGCTGTCATGGCTGGTGATGAATGTGGAAGCAATGTTCAAGCTTTTCCCCTTTCATCAGAGGCGCTTGACAGGGGAAAACAATCTGCGTGTAAGCCGGAATCCTCGCGAGGTGGCTCTAGCAGGATACTGAACAAGCCGCTCCTAGAAACCGTAAAACGTTAGACATGAAAGGTGAAACGTGGGATTGCCGAGTACCTTGCCTCGCGCGGCAGATCTCGTTCCATGTCTGTTACTAAGAGCTAGCTAGTCCACATTATTCATGACGGTTCGTGGCGAAATCGCGTAGTCGCCACGCGAGACAGGCGCGCGGAGCTGCGAGGGAGGCATACTTGAAACAGTATGTTGACCGACCGAGCGGCGAGCCCGCCTTCCTGGACGCCGGGCCACCGCGTCCAGGCTTGTGGCGGCGGCGAATCTGCGATTGGAGCAGAAGTGTTCATGAATAATGCGGGCTAAGGCAAGGATTTCAGCTGTGGCCGCCGTGGGCGGGAATGGTCCTGGATGGTGAGCG
>JANNIV010000352.1:0-4345 GCA_031405355.1 Nitrospira sp. | reverse complement strand
ATCTGTCCCAAGTTCGGCGCGGTGATGGAGAAGGTTGAGGTTAAGGAAAGTCGCTGAGCCAACTTGAGGCCAACTGACTGCTACCACCCTGAAGTGTTTCTCAGAGTCAGGATCCTCAACCTTGTGTTGGGGTGCTGATTCCTGGACCGACACCTCCACTGGTCTTCTTTATGGCCGACTCTCTGCTCCTCCTGTGGGCTAATTCCCGCGGCGGGATTTACCGTAAGGTAATTGTGAATCGAAGGAGAAGCGATGGGGACGCGACGGGATAGTCCGATCAGAGAAGTGTCTGCAATTTGCTCAAGGTCTCTGTCATCACCTGGGAGGAGGCTCTCCCTTTCTTGCTGGCCTGCCTGGCCTTCCAGTCAAGACTCTTGACCTGGTCGGCGAGGATAACTCCTGCCAGTTCCTGTCCCTCTCCCAATGCCACTTCAAACGGATAGCCCTTCACACGACTGGTGATCGGGCAGCAGAGTATCAATCCGCTCCGCCGATTATAACTTGCCGGCGAGAGGACAAGGGCTGGGCGATGCCCCGCTTGTTCATGTCCGGCTTGAGGGGTGAAGTGGAGCCAGACGACATCTCCGCGGTCAGGGACATATCTGCGGCCTGCCATCAGAGGGCCTCATGACCGACTGGGCCGCCGAACTCGATTTCGTCATGGACATTCTGAGGGGTGATACGTTTGAGTAAGTCCTCCAGCCTATACACGCGCCGGAGGTGGGGTTTCAGGATAAGCGCCCCCTTCTTGACTTCAATGTCCAAATCATCGTTGACTTTGAGGCCCGCCTGTTGCGCGACGCCCTTCGGAACTCTGACGGCCAGGCTGTTGCCCCATTTCTGAGCGGTCGTTTTCATTGTCAAGACCTCCCTGAGTATCTACGGTGTAGATACTACGCGAGACCTGAAGGATGAGTCAATCGGTGCCAGTATATCCGTTGAGTGGCGAGGAGGATTCGTCCCTCGGTGCAAGGTAAAAGAAGGGCCACGTTATAAAAAATTCAGAATGGTCCCGTTCTATACCGCTCCTGTGGGCGAGGCGAAGGCTTTGACAATGGTTGAGGAGAACAATCGAAAGTCGTCCAGTTGCTTGGTAATGATGGAGCGAACCACATCCACATTGAGACGAGTATATTCATGGACAGCGATATTGCGAAAACCGACCATGTGCTGCATCCGAACAGTCAAGTCGGCGGGGAGAATTCCGGAAGCCTGAAGGATGGTAAAGGCGTCCCGGCTGTCTTGTGGAATGCCCAGGCGTCGGCGGCTGATGACATGCATGGCCAGGTCGATTGAGGTTTCGCAGGCACGTTGAAGGTTCAGGATAATGGCATCCTGCTTGGTCTGATTTGCCACGAGATTCGCGTCGTTTCCCGCATACTCTTCAACGACACGCTGGAGGCAACGCTCGATAGTGGCGGCTTTGTTGAGAATGACATCGTCAACCATAGACCAGTCCACTGCGTGCGATGCCCTTCACCACCTCTCGCCGTTCCTCGTTGAGGCGCGCATAGTCCGCATAGACGTACATTTCAAATTCCTGGCGCGCCAGTTCGTCAGGAGCCTCGAGGCAGACTCCAGTTGACAACACTTGCATCCGCATGACCGTGGAGACCTTGCGGAGGTCCACGAGATCGACATCGCGATGTACATGAACGGCCAGCTCCTGCGCGAGTGCAAATCGGCGCAATTCGGGGATCGGAATGGAGGCAAGTACCGCGATGTCCACATCGCTGTCTGGCCGAGCCACACCCTGAGCCTGTGAACCGAAGCCGTAGAGCGCGATCAAGCCAGGCACAGATGCCTGTAGGTGGCGGATTGCCGTTTCAAGCTGCAGATGGAGCCTATTCTCTTCCATCAACAACCCTGGGTTGATTCAATGTGTTCATGGCTGTGAGGCTACTGGTTTGCCTGCGGCTTGTCAATCTGACGGCTACGAAGCTGAAGGCTTATGCGGATGGCTGACTCAATCGAGACGGGCGAGCTGGGTGGTCTGGTCTAACTGGTTTGTTTTGTTCATCTGGTTTATCCGGTTCGTCTGGTTCAACCAAACCAACAAGACAAACCGAACAGAGCAAACAACAAGTTTCAATGTACGATGTGCGGCGATAGGCGGTGAGCTTCTATCGTTTCAGGAAGGATGTCCGCGACATCACCTTGGGGTGTCGGGAAAATCATGCGGGCCAAGAGGCCTGTTCGGGTCGTGGTTTGGGTTTTGTGCATGATCCGCTTGAGATGCTCTTTGACGGTGTATTCGCTCAGGTGGATCCGGTTCGCAATTTCTTTATTGGTAAAGCCGAGCATGAGATACATGATGACCATTTGCTCTCGTTCGGTCAGGTGATAGCGCTGCTGCATATTGGCGTCCGGGCATTTGAGCGTTTGCTGATTCAGCTGTTCCATGATGACGAGAAATCTACTGTTCTGCGCGAGGGGTTCATCGGGAATACAGAACCCGCGAAGGAGGAACCGCTGATCGTTGGCAAAACAGAGCCGTTCCACTTGGATGGACTCGCAATCCTTGGGATGACTGCAGTCCAGCAAACGACTGATGAGGTCACGGACGACGGTATGGATCTCTTCGGGAATGAGGCAGTCGCCGCTTTCTCTGGTCGATAGGGGTTGTAGTTTCCTGATACAGGCTTGGGCTTCGGTGTTCATGAATAACCGCTGCCCTATGCTCGTGAAGAGAATGACGCCGGTAGCGCCCGATTGTGGCAAGCCCTGTGCCTGCTTTTGACCATTGAGTGGCTTAGCTGGGGTTTCTGCCGTGATGACCGACATGTTCCCTCCGAGGCTTTGGCGCTGGACGCAACCATAGCGCGTACTTATTACGGGAGTCAATCTATCCGGTTGGGCTCCCGTTGTTGCGGTTCTGTCCTGTACACAGCAAGTCGTAGGCCAGAGTGTTGTCGTGCTGACGAAGAATTTAACAGCAAACTCTAAATGATAGGACTGGATGGATGTTTGGCAGGTGCGCATCATAGCTCTTTCGCGCAATGGGTAAGGCAATACGGCATTCTGTCTGAATCTAAAACGATTCTACCTGAATCTGATTTGATTCATAACTGCTCAGGTAGATAGGCTGATGGCTTTTAGGGTTAATCTGGTTTGTTTTGTTTATCTGGTTGATTTGGTTCATCTCGTTGATTCGGTTAGTCTGGTTCAACCAAATAAACAAGACAAACCAAACAAACCCAATAACGATCTTCTACTGCTGCGGGGGCTGTTCGCGCATGATGTGGCAGAAGAGTTCGGTCAGCGTGGGATCGAAGGCGGAGCCTGCTAGCTGTTCGATCTGTTGCAAGGCTTCGTTGTTAGAGAGAGAGGTTCGTTCTGGTTTTGCAGCGGTCAGGTCGTCAAATACTTGGGCGATGCCGACGATGCGAGCGAGCAAGGGGGTGCGTTCTTCCTGTAAGCCGAAGGGGCAGCCTGTTCCGTCCCATCGCTCGTGATGGAGGGCAATAATCTGCACGGCGTCTGCCGATAATCCCATCGCTCGGCCCATCCGCGCACCGAGGTCGGGGTGATGGATCTGCGGGTCCGGTTCTGCTGTGAGCACATGACTGTTCGGGAGGCTGATTAAATCGAGATCGTGCACGAGTGCGCCGATCGCGAGCGACTGTTGTTCGGCGATAGGGAGGTTGAGTCGGCTGCCAACAAGCGTTGCGTAAAAACTGACGCGGCTTCCATGATTAAGCAGGTGTCGCTCCTTGGCCTCTAAAAGATCGGAGATCAGGGGAACCAAGGGCGATGTCGCATCGCTCCGCGATTCGGTAGACGATCCCGTGTGGCTCATGATTGTGTAACGGTCAGCGAGGGCCTGCCAAGATTCGGTGCAAGCCGGCTCTGGACCCCAGAGCGTCGTCGAGTCGGTCAGGACCGGGCGTAGCCGATCGAGCCGCATTTTCTTTTGAGCCGTTTGCAACGATATCGTCAGTAGTTCCGGCGCATTAAACGGTTTCAGGAGGAAACCGGCTGCGCCGTTGCGAATGCAATCCATTGCCGACTGAAGACTGCCATAGGCCGTGACCATGATGACTTCGGTCGCGGCATGCGCGTGCTTGATGTCGTTCAGGAGATCCGATCCTGAGCAATCGGGTAATTTCATGTCCAGTGTGACGAGATCGACGCCACGATCGTCGAGGATGGCTAAGGCTGCGCGCGCATTTTCAGCAGTGAGAATATGGAAGTCTTGCCTCAGGATCTGCGTGAGGGCCGCGCGGGGCGCTGCCTCATCGTCAATGATCAGGACGGTCGGTTTATGGTCGGAAATGGTTGGAATAAGAGCCGAAGGCATAGTGCCACTTGTATCTCTATACCCGCTGACGGTCAAGGAAAACGC
>JANNIV010000351.1:0-3377 GCA_031405355.1 Nitrospira sp. | reverse complement strand
ATCCTCGATCATGCCCCAGACTTCTGGAGCCGGTTGGCCTGGTGTCGTGAGGTAGCCGTTCACGAAGATGGAGTCGGCTGGGTAGAGGGCCAAGGGCTGGAGGCTGCGTAGGTTGTGCTCGCGGCCTCCGGCTACGCGGAGTTCGGTGCGTGGGTGCAGGAACCGGAAGAGGCATAGCACTTTCAAGCAACGTTGCGGGGTGAGTTGGTCGCAGTTCTCTAGCGGCGTGCCTGTCGCCGGGTGGAGCGTGTTGAGTGGAATTGAATCCGGCTTCACGTCGATCAGGGCCATCGCCAGGTCGATGAGATCTTCGTCTTTCTCTCCCATCCCGACGATTCCGCCTGAACAGATCTCCAATCCTGCAGCTCGGGCGTTTCGGATGGTGCTGAGACGGTCTTGGAAGGTATGCGTGGTGCAGATAGAGGTATGAAAGGCTTCGCTCGTGTTCAAGTTGTGGTTCACCCGATCGACTCCCGCCGCCTTCAGTCGCTTGGCCTGTTGTTCATTCATGAGGCCCAGCGAGCAGCAAATCTGAATCGGAATCTCCTGCTTGATCGACCGGACGGCTCCGGCGATTTCGTCGATTTCCCGATCCAACGGACTCCGGCCGCTGATGACGATGCAATAGCGTTGGGCCTTCGAAGCCGCAGCCTGCCGGGCTCCATCGATCATCTCTTTTTGCGGCAGAAGGTTATAGCGCTCAATGGGGGCGGTGGAGGTCGCAGATTGGGAACAGTAGTGGCAGTCTTCCAGGCAGGCGCCGCTCTTGGCGTTCTGCAACATCTGGAGGCGAACGGTCTTGCCGAAATAACGGGATCGGACGGTAAAGGCGGCTTGGAGGAGTCCCAGCAACTGTTCATCCGGCGTGTCGAGCACAGCCTGGCATTCGCTTCTGGTCAGCGTCTCGTCGCGCAAGGCCTTGTCGGCGTAATCCTGATAGTCGACCACCATGGGAGACTCCATCATCTGTAGAGGTTGTATTGACTGCGATGCAGATGGCCGCACGCACGTCGGCAAGCCTGACTGGCCGAAAACCTACACGGTTTCGAAAGGAGAAGCAATGCCCTGGTAGGGAACTGCGGAGACTGGGAGGGGGCCGCTGTCTTGACTTGGGACCACTTGCCCGTCGTTCGGCAAGGGTAGCGCGACCAATGTGTTCCAGATTCCACAGCTGCGGCAGCGCCCAGACCATTCGGTCGATTCTTGCCGGCAGGCGGTGCAGACATAGGGGACGACCACGCGTTTCTTGAAATGGAGGGCTTTCTTGAGTTCGGCGACGGCTTCCTCCATCTGCTGCTTGCGTAAATAGAGATTCGCCATGATCTTATGGTAATCGGCCAATTGGTCCTGTACCCCTTCGACGGTCGAGAGGATGTCGAAGGCTTCATCGACCATTTCGAGTCGGTAGTAGAGCTTGCCTAAATAGAACTGCAGGGCTGGGTTGTTCGGGTCTTGCCGGAGGGCCTCCTGGTAGACCCGGATAATTTCGCTGGGTTCGCCCTGTTCGAGAAAGAGTTCTTCGAGGCGGTGCAGAATGATGTTGCTGCGGGTTTTGGCATAGATCTTCTTGAGAATTTCTACGGCCTGCTTGGTCTTGCCTTCCCGGATCAGGATTTCGCCGATGCCGACGTAGGCCGGTAAGAACGTCCGGTCTTTCTTTATGGCGCCGCGGAAGTAGCGCCGTGCCTTATCGGGATGGCCTCGTTCCAGCAGTTGGCGTCCGACTTCGTAGGTGCAGCCAGTGAGGAGATGGGCCTCGGCCTTGCGTTCAGGCTCCGGCAGGTTGGCCTTCAGAAGGCGATGTTGGATTTCGAGCGCCTCGCTCCATTTTTCGAGCCGGATCAACAAATCGCGCTTGCGGATGAGCGCGGTGAGGTTATCCGGTTCGATCTTGAGCATCTTCTGCAGGGTCTGCAGGGCATCCTCATAGCGCTTGGCGCTTTCCAAGTCGTTGGCCAACTCCAGTAGAATTTCAATGTTGCGCTCGTCGACACGATTCGCTCGTTGATGGAGGCGGATTGCCTCAGCGAAGTTGCTTTCCCCACGGTAAATGTTTCCCAGCCAGAGCAGCGAATCGACACGGTTTGGGTCCATGGCGAGCGCTCGTTCGAACAGGCCGATGGCTTCGACAGTGCGTTTTGACATGATGGCATGGGTGCCTTCACGGTGAAGCGCATCGATTTTTTCTTTGCGCCGCAATAGCCGCGTGCTGCGCCAGTTGCCGATGACGTGGGCGGTTTGCCGCATGCCGACTGCCATGGCCACGAGCACGGCGCCGACTGCCATGGAAAAGATGACGAGTGTGACGGGGCTCAATTCGAACTGGAGGGTGGGACTGGTCCGGACTGAGAGCATCCCAGGATTCAGTTCGCGGAAATAGCTGTAGAGAAAGATTCCGGCACTGACGAGGAAGATGGTGGTGAGCAGTCGGAGCATCGATCTAGGCCTTAGTTTTCGTCGGCGTCTTTTTCCGCTTCACGGGTTTTGGGGTCGCGGCCGGTTGTGTGGCCGGCGGTTCACCGGGGATAGCGATGCGTTTTGCGTCGGCCCACAACCGTTCGAGTGCGTAATGCTTTCGGACATCCTGTCTGAAAATATGGACGATGACATCGCCAAAGTCTATCAGAACCCACTGGGAGGACCGATTTCCTTCGATGCTCAGCGGCTTGTTGCCGGAGCGTGAGAGGGTGCCGTCGATATGATCGGCAATGGCACTCGCTTGGCGATCCGAATCCGCAGAGCCTATCACCAAGTAGTCCGTAATAGAGGTCAGCGGCGCGACCTGAAGGACAACAGCATCGGTGGCCTTCTTATCGAGCATGGCCCGGGCAATGGCGAGGGCCGTAGACCTAGCTGTTTGTGCGATTACGATCCTCTTGGTAGAGATGATGCTGGAGTATATAAGATTCCACTAAGGGCGGCAACAGATTTGCCACCGGATGCCCTTGGCGGATTTGCGAGCGAATGTCCGATGCGGAGACCGGGCTGGGCGGTAATTTGAGGCACGTCAGGCCTTGTGTTCCGAGCGGTGCCTCAATTCGGGAAATCCGGCCTGCATCCAAATCCATCAGTGAGGAAACTGGAATTGGCGGAAGCAGTGGAACGGTTGAGAGTGAGCGAAACAGTAAGCCTGGCCGCGAGAGGACGACGAAACGACAGAGTTTCAGCAATGTCCGCGGTTCACGCCAGGAGGGAAAGTCCAGAAAGGCATCAAGCCCGATCAAGAAAAAGAGTTGGGTGTGCCCTCCATAGGTCTGTTGCAGCAGGCGAATGGTATCGATGGTGTAGGACTTGCCTGGCCGGCTGATCTCCACATCCGAGATGGCGAGCGTGGGGTCTGAGGAGATGGCCAGGCGAACCATTTCATAGCGGTCTTG
>JANNIV010000350.1:0-1647 GCA_031405355.1 Nitrospira sp. | reverse complement strand
TGGAGCCGATGGGATCGGTGGCGATCATGGACCAGGATGGCATGATCGCTGTGCCGAAGAGCTTAGAGGATTGACCCGACATGAGACGGATGGGAAAGAAGGGGCCAATGGCCAGTCCCACAGTCTGTGTGCCCTTGTCAGGAGGGGAGATCGGTTCACCGGCGCGAGTGCTAAGCGGAGACAAGCAGACAACCACTGCCAGCAGACCGGCTCCCATAATCAGGAACCGACGGTGTCGGACATTCACGACGTGGAATGGGTTTTGACCCGCGCCATCATCTTGCAGTAGGAGCAGACCTCGGCTGTGGTGGGCTGGCTGCACGAAGCGCAGGGGTGGAGAACGGCCCGGTCTTTTTCCGCCATGGTAGTTGCCATAGGCTGCTTCTTACGTTGCTTGTCGAGAAAGCCCCAGTAGAAGGTCTGTTTCGTCCCTGGCGATTCGGTCTCCAGACGATTCAAGACCTCCTTGTACTGGAGCATCTTGGAGCCCTTGGCCATGGGACATTCCTCGACAATGTAATCGATCTTATTTAGGACCGCATAGGCCGCGAGTTCTCGTTCCGAGAGCCGGAACAGGGGCTTCACCTTCTTGGCAAACCCTGCCACCGAGGCCGGCAACGACGGGCCCTGCTTATCGAGATATTCCTCCTGCCAATGGAGCACGTTGCCCAGCAGCCTGGCCGCTTCGTCATCGAGATTGTGGCCTGTGGCCATTACGTCGTATTGCTGTTCGATTGCCACGCGATTAAATTGGTAGCGTTTGATCGTACCGCACGTGGAACAGGTTGGGCGATGGATGAGCTGAGCTAGTTCTTTGATTCCCGCTCCAGCCTCCTGCTCGACCGTATGGAGGTGCAGTTTAGCTCCATGTGAAGCAGCCACCGCTTCGGCAAACTGCGTCACCTTGGCGTGCGACTGCTCGGAATAGGCTCCGATGCCAAGGTCCACATAGAGGGCGTCGGCGCGATAGCCCATCTTGAGCAGAATGTCCCAGAGCGCCAGACTGTCTTTCCCGCCTGACACCGCCACGAGAATTCGTTCTTCTTTTCCGAACATCCACTCCGACTTGATCGCCCGCGCCACCTGATCGTGGACAAAGCCGTTGAAGCAGCCTTTGCAGAAGGCCGCATTGTGGCGCGGAAGGCCGATCACCGCTTTGGTTTTACATTTCGTGCAATTCATTCTTGGCTCGTGAAGCGTAAGGGATGAGGCGTGAGGGGTGAACCTCCGGAGATGACCGGTCGGATTTCAATCTGATCGCCGTCGTAGAGCATCTCATCTTCGGTGACAAGATCGTCGCCTTTGATGACCAGATGCGCTTCGACGACGAGGTTCAACTCGCGCAAGAGTTCCTTCACCTTCTTGGGGCCCTTGACCTCGACGGTTCTGGCTGGATGGCTCAGTTGGACTTGCATGGGGGGATCATAAGCCGCCGATACATGATGGAGCAAGGGGCGTTTGGGGAAAGTGAAAATGAGAAATGAGAAATGAGAAATGTAAAATGAAGAAGGAGAAAGTGAGAGGAAAGAAGTCGAGCTCGTTAATGCACAGAGGGGAGCTTGGTTCTTGCGAAGACCAAACCCTCGTCGAGGGTCGTGAACAGTCCATCGAGCTGCGCTTCGTAGCAATAGTCCAGGATCTCTCCCA
>JANNIV010000349.1:0-8579 GCA_031405355.1 Nitrospira sp. | reverse complement strand
GCGCCGATTTCAAAAATTAATGCCCCGCCGGGAGACAGGTATCGACCAGACTCGTGTAACAATCGTTCGTGCAACTCCGTCCCCTGGGGACCCGCTACCAACGCACTCCTCGGCTCAAACAGCCGCACTTCCGGCTGGAGTGTCGCCCAATCGGCCTCCGCAATATAGGGGGGATTTGAGATGATGAGGTCGACCTGCCCCTCCAGTCCCTGCCCCGCCATTGCTCCCAATAGGTCACCTTCCAGCCATGTGATGCGTTCACCTACCGCATGGTAAACGGCGTTCTGCCTGGCGACCGCAAGCGAGGGGTTCGAGAGATCAGTCGCGATCACCCTCGCATGAGGCCTCTTTCGTGCAATCGCCACAGCAATGCATCCTGATCCCGTACAGACATCGACAATGATAGCCTTCCGTTCGGCGGGAATTCGTTGCGCGGCATACTCCACCAACAGCTCTGTTTCCGGTCTCGGAATGAGCACCGCCCGGTCCACATGAAACTCCAGTCCGCAAAATTCTTGAGTTCCCAAAATATATTGCAAAGGCTCTCGACCGGCCCGCCTCATGACCAGCCCCCTCGCAGCCGCCAGCTCGACGGGAGACAGCAGTCGTTCCCGATCGGTCACCATATGGTGTACAGGAAGCCGGAGCACATGCTCCACGATCCAGAACGCTTCCTGCCCGGCGCTCTCGATACCGGCCTGTTCCAATAGCCGTCGTGCCTCGTCAATCATCTCCCCTAGCGTCGCCTGTCCAGCCGATTGAGGGGGCAGAGCTACCGCGTCCATATCAAACCGCTCCCACTTCTTGCTGACGCTGCGCCTTCAGGGCCTGAACGAGTTCACCGAGGTCGCCCTCGAGCACCTGTTCCAGCTTGTGCAAGGTCACGCCGACACGATGATCCGTGACACGGTTCTGAGGAAAATTGTAGGTGCGAATCTTCTCGCTTCGCTCACCCGTACCCACCTGGGCCTTGCGGTTCTGGGCGATTTCTGCGTCCTGCCTCTCCCGCTCCGCCTCGACGATTCTGGCCCGCAGAGTCCGCATCGCCTTGGTGCGATTCTTCAGCTGCGACCGTTCGTCCTGACAACTCACCACCACACCGGTCGGAATATGGGTGATCCGCACCGCCGACTTTGTCGTATTGACGCTCTGGCCTCCGGCACCGGAGGAACAAAAGGTATCAATTCGGAGATCCATGGGATCGATGTGAACATCGACCTCGTCCACCTCAGGCATCACGGCGACGGTGACGGTCGACGTATGAATCCGGCCACTGGCCTCAGTGACGGGAACACGCTGAACTCGGTGGACCCCAGCCTCGAATTTGAAATGGCTATAGGCCCCTTTGCCCTCGATCAGCGCAACGACCCCCTTGTAACCTCCGCCTGTGGTTTCTGTGGCTTCGACCATATCCACCTTGAATCCTTTGATCTCGGCATACTTGCTGTACATGCGGAACAATGCTCCGGCAAAAAGCGCCGCCTCATCGCCACCGGTCCCGGCGCGGATTTCGAGAAGTAAACTCTTTTCGTCTCGCGGGTCTTTGGGAATGAGCAGCTCTTGAGCCTGCTGTTCAATCTCGTGCTGCTGGCGTTCGAGCACGGTGCTCTCATCCATGGCCATCTTATAAAACTCGGCCCCGGCCGTGGGATCTGCAAGAATTTGAGCGGCTTCTTCCAACTGCCTGGCATTGTCTCGATAAGTAAAGAGAAGCTTGGCAGCTGGTTCAATATCCGTCCGCTCCTTATTGACTTTGTGTAGCTGCGAGGGTTGGCTCATCAGAGACGGGTCCATGAGCTGATTCGTCAACTCATCATAACGAGTGGCCAGCACTTCCCATTTTTTCAGTAAGACTGCTTCCATGGTCCTGCTTCCCGCCGGTTCGTTCTCAACCTCTTGCCGCACAAAAACAAAGAGACCCTGCCCCTCAGCGAAGCAGGGTCCCTCGTATGACCTCTTCTCGAGCTACTTGTCTTTCTTCGCGTACTTCTTCTTGAATCGTTCAACGCGCCCTTCAGTATCGATGATCTTCTGCGTCCCCGTGAAAAAGGGATGGCAGTTCGAACAGATATCGACATTGATATCGCCGCCCGTTGATCTGGTCTTATATTTATTGCCGCAGGCGCAATGCACTGCGACTTCCCGATACACGGGATGGATACCCTTCTTCATAATTCACACTCCCCCGACGTCACAATCATCAGCCTTCGCCTATTCGAAGATCTGCCACTGTACTCTGTCCCAGTAACCAGATACAAGCCGGATATTATCGATTCATCGACTGCAGGAATTCCTGATTGGTCTTCGTGCCATGCAGTTTGTCCATCAGAAACTCCATGGCTTCCATCGTACCAAGCGGACTTAACACCTTGCGTAGAATCCACATCTTATTGAGACGATCCTTGTCCACCAGCAATTCTTCTTTTCTCGTCCCGGACTGGGCAATATCGATGGCTGGGAAGAGCCGCTTGTCGGCCAGACGGCGATCGAGATGGACTTCCATATTACCCGTCCCCTTGAACTCTTCAAAAATCACATCGTCCATCCGGCTACCGGTGTCGACAAGCGCAGTCGCCATAATGGTGAGACTCCCGCCGTTTTCGATGTTGCGGGCCGCCCCAAAGAACCGTTTCGGCCGCTGGAGCGCGTTCGAGTCCAGTCCTCCCGACAACACCTTGCCGCTTGGCGGCGCAATGGTATTGTAGGCACGCGCCAGGCGGGTAATGCTGTCCAGTAGCACTACGACATCTTTTTTATGTTCGACCAGCCGCTTAGCCTTTTCGAGGACCATTTCAGCTACTTGAGCGTGGCGCTGGGCCGGCTCATCGAAGGTGGAGCTGATGACTTCGGCCTTCACCTGCCGTTGCCAGTCGGTCACTTCTTCCGGCCGCTCGTCGATGAGCAGCACGATCAAAGTCACTTCTTTATGGTTCTTGAGAATAGCCCGGGCGATGGCTTGCAACATCATCGTTTTCCCGGTTCGGGGAGCCGCGACGATTAGCCCACGCTGGCCTTTGCCAATCGGGGTCGTGAGCTCCATCACGCGAGTGCAATATTCTTCACGGTCGAACTCGAGGGCCAAACGCTCTTCCGGATAGAGCGGCGTCAGGTTATCGAAAAGTATCTTGTCGCGAGACACTTCGGGGTCTTCGTAATTGACCTTCTCGACCTTGAGCAACGCGAAATACCGCTCACTCTCTTTCGGCGGCCGAATCTGCCCGGACACGGTGTCACCGGTGCGCAAATTAAAACGCCGGATTTGAGAGGGGGAGATATAAATATCGTCGGGGCCAGGGAGATAGTTCGAGTCGGGAGCGCGCAGAAATCCGAACCCATCAGGGAGCGTTTCGAGCACGCCTTCGCCGAAAACCACGCCGTTATTCGCGGTCTGCGCCTGCAGAATCGCAAAAATCAATTCCTGCTTGCGCAGATTCGGTGCACCATCGATCTTTAGATCGCGTGCCACCTCATTGAGATCGGCGATAGACTTCTGCTTGAGCTCCGCCAGGTGCATAACCTCCCCCTTCGTTTGTGTCATGAGTTTCCTCTCAAGCCCTCAGCTGCATCGTTATCGGCAGCAATCGCACATGGTGAACCATGGGAAATTATCCACGAACTGAACTAAGTAGAGTAAATGGTAATGCGTTGATGATTGTGTCGTGTCTATCAGCTAAAAGAGGATGACCCGTGAGGGACTTACCTGTTTTCGTTTGTTACTATCAGCGTACGACTCTGTCTCATGGTGCGGATATTGTTGCAGGCCGGAACTCATGCCGAGCTGATTCGCCTCTGTTACTTCTGAGCATTTATGACTTGTATCGAGATGCGCCCCGGAAGTCTTGTGTGTGGAGATAAATTTGAACCGAGCTGAGATAGTGGGTGGATAATAACGCGGGCTGTCTTCCTTGTCAACAGAGATATCTGTTTTTCACGCTAGCCACTTCACGCTGAGTCGGTCCAGCCGGCCCCGGCTGCTCCTGACGGCAACACCGTACCTCTGGTTGCAGCGCAAAAGAATGGTGTGCTACTACATGAGCCGCTTCGCGGGAGCACACTATGGCGCACGACGACGAACAAGGGCAGCACGAGCGAATATTTACATTGTCCGAGGCCAATCGCCTCATTCCCCAGCTCAATTCCAAGTTGACATCAATCCAGCAAGCGAAAGCCGTCTTGTCACGCACGAAAGAAGATATCAAAAAAGCCAGCGCCCGGGCCGAGTATGGCGGGGGCAGTACCGTTGGACACCTCTACATCTTGGGTCTTCAGCAAATCAGTACGAATCTTCAGGCAATTCAGGAACTCGGCATCCTGGTGAAGGACCTGGATCTGGGTCTTTGTGATTTCCCCCATCTTCATGACGGACGAGTGGTCTATCTATGCTGGAAGCTCGGAGAGCAAGAAGTTCGCTGGTGGCATGAGACGACCACCGGCTATAAAGATCGCTGCCCGCTAGAGGACTTAGCCTGAAGACAGAACCCTAATCCTCAGCCCTCGAGACATCTATGAAATTTGTCATACTCGGATTCGACGGTCCCGACGGGGAAGCCAAACGGAAAATCCACCGGCCGGCACATCTTGCCAAGATGGAGCCTCTCGATATGCAAGGCCGAGTCGTGCTGGCCGGTCCACTCACGGATAAAGCGGGGAGTCTCATTGTCATCGAAGCAGACTCGCTGGAAGAGGCGCAACGGTTCGCCCGTGAAGACCCCTATACCATTCATGGCATATTTGAACGGGTTGAAGTCCACCCATTTATTCAAGTCTTTCCGAAGGAACGGTAGCCGGAAGTCTGGCGCTTCGAACGCATTGCCCCCTTACCCATTGAGCGGTATAGTTGTCCGATGGAACTGTATCGGCGACTGTTCTATCCCTCCCTCTTTGCGCTCCTTCTATGGGAGCCCTCTGCCTTCAGCGCCTCCACGAAAACCGTCATTGCCGACAGTCAATACGTTATGGCGGACGGCGACACTCTGGCCGGCGCAGAAGAAAAAGTCCTTCAACGGGCCCAACGCAAAGCGGTGGAAGAAGCGGGAGTCTATCTCGAATCCACATTTCATGATGTGGAAAAAGAATCTGGCGGGAAAAACACGCAAGCCAGCTCCCTGGAAATCAGAACGATTGCTGCGGCGATTACGGAAACGGAAATCCTCGAATCCAGCCGCTCATTCGAGCGTGATCGTCCCGTCTTCTTCATGCGCATTCGTGCCACAGTCGATATCGGCAGTCTGACGGATGCGATACGCCGACTTCAATCCGACCAGCAACTCGCGCAACACTTTCGCCAGCTGCAGCGAGAGAATCACCAATTACGCTCGCAACTGAAAGAGCTTCAGCAACAACCGATCGGCGTCCGAATGCTGGCAATCAATCCAAACGGGAAATCTGCCTCACACCAACAGGCGCGTATGGCGCTCGAAACGGCTCTCCACACATCGAATCTGCGGGACAAGATCCAGCTCAGCACCGACGCGACCACTCTTGATGATCACTACGTCGATCCACTGATTGTGCGAGGGCAAACCTATCTCCAGCTGGTCTCCCTTGCCTTCTCCCAACAGGCGCAATCATCGGAATACAGGGACTATCTGAATAAAGCCAAGACAGACTTCGAGCGCGCCATCGCACTCGACGCCAAAAACGTATGGGCATGGATTGGAAGAGGGGATGTCCTCACCTGGCTCAAACAGTCAGACGAGGCTGCCGCCGCCTACGAACAGGCTCTTGAGCTCGACCCATTCGCCGATATCGCCCGCCAGCGCCTGATCAGTCTTTTCACGACGAAAGCCCGGCATCAGGCAGACTCCAAACAATGGCATCCTGCGTTAGCCACACTGCAAAAGCTCCTCAACACCCCAACGCATGAAAGCTGGATTCCCTATCATAAAGAGGCCTATGCACTAAGGAGCAAGGTTTTGCTTAAGCTGAATCAGCCGGAACAGGCGCTTGCGGATCTGTCCATCGTTATTCAGGTGGATCCTACTAATGTTGCAGCCCTGACGGCCAGAGCAGCACTGTATCGGAAACGGCTACAAGGGGAGCTCGCCAAAGAGGATCTTGAACGAGCCTGTGCCCTCGGATCCATCCCGGCCTGCAAGCAACTACCGTAACACCACGCAATATATCGCGCTTTATGGTTGCATCTATATGCGCGAGCAAACGAGCCGATAGCTATCGGACACCTAGCGATTGGTTTGACAGATTGGATAAGCGGTCCCTATAATGCAACCGGCTTAAATGCGAGCTAGGGGGCCCAACCGCTGCCTGTGGGCAATGCCCTCACCTCAGGGCAAAAGGCCTAAGCCTTCCTGATTCGGTAGCCCGAAATTTCTCAGTCGTGGGGCTTCTGCGAGGTTGCAGGGGGCACGGAAAAAGCTTAGAGTACTGAACGCTAAGAATCATCGGAAAACCTTGGTTTCTCGTTATTTACCCCTTTCGGAAAGTGAACTGCAATGACTCAGTATCGTGTCCTACCAGGCCCGGAACATTTTCTTCCTCCATCGGCAGCGAGCATGGGTATTTGCTTACCAAATCCTGGGGAAGCTCATATCAACGGTGTCATCGTTCCAGAGGAAAAGGCGTACGAGGAAGCGGCAAAACAATTCCTCATGGCCAAAGTGCCGACCCTCTTTCCTGGCCCTTTAGTCCTGTGGGCCTGGAATGAGAAAGCGGCCAAAAAGGCCACGGCCATCCGCCACTTATACAACACGCTTAAAGAATGCGTGCAGCCGGGGCAAACGCCCATGCTGATCCCGATGCCGGACTATCGCCCCAAATACCCGAAGATCAATCCTGAAGTCGAGATCAACCCCAACCACCCGAATCTGACCATCTGGCACAATAAAATCGATTGTTGCATGTTCATCGGGGTCCACTGCCATCAAGCCAATTTGTCGCTCAAAATCATTCGCGGCGGTACGTCCTGTTACACCATTGCCATGTGTGCTCAAGCCGGTCATGAAGATGCGATGCTGTCCTTCCGCGACGCATCGGTTGAAAAGATTATGAAACTAGCCGATACCGTGAAAAGATTAAAAGGGACGGTTACCCCACGGCTAACGTCAGCCAAAAACGGAGCCTAAAGCTAATAATCGACGCAACATGACGTTCTAAGACAGTGAAAAGGAGACTGAACCATGGCAGACACACACTCAGTCATTGGCACTAAAAATAAAAAAGGTCAGACCTTTACCGACACTTGGAAGATGATGAACGAAGCGCCGCGCACGCCGTCGTTCTATACGGGCAGCGAGGTCATCAAAGAGGCACTCCGGCGGGCCAGCTGTGACGTGATGATCGCGTACCCGATTACACCGCAGAGCGAAGCGGCCGCCTTGATCGGCGAGCTCTTTGCCGAGGGTTATATCGGCGACTATTTCCGTGGCGAGAGCGAATTCGCCGTCATGTCGCAATGTGCAGGAGCAGCCTTCGGCGGGGCTCGCGTGTTTACGACGACCGCGGGACCAGGCACGATGCGCGCGATGGAGAACTTCCCGATGTGGTCCGGCGCAAGGTTGCCGATTCAGATGATCGTTACCTGCCGTGGCATCAACTCACCGCTGTCGATTCAGCCTGACACACTCGAGATTGCCTATCTTCTGAATACCGGCATGCTCGTCTGGCATGCGGAAACCGCACAGGACTTCTTCGATTGGATCCTCAAAGGCTACATGGTGTCGGAAGAGCCTGACGTGCATCTTCCCTTGGCACTGTGTTGCGACGGATTCTTCGTGACTCACACCAAGGACGTGGTCAATCTTACCCCGGCCGATATGTGTCTTCCTCCCTATGACCCATACCGCTCCCCCGTACCCTGCATGGACATGGAATGTCCCCCGGTTCGGATGATGCGCGATCCGTTTGTCATGAAGAGCAACTACATCAGCTACGCCACCCACGCATCCTGGCAGCAAGAAGTCTGGGCGGCAGTGGAACGGTCCCGTAAACACACGATCAAGTGGATCAATGGCTTAATCGAAACGGAAAATATCGACGCCGATATCCTCATTGTCTCATCTGGAACAGCGGTATCGCAGGGCCGTGAGGCCATCCGGCTCCTTGAGGACGAAGGCATCCGTTGCGGCCTGGTAAAGATCAAGTCTTTGCGACCTTGGCCAGGCGAGGAAATCCGTGAAGCCACAAAAAATGCCAAGCACATCATCGTCCCGGAGTTCAATGTGACCGGGTGGCTGGCAAAGGAAATTAAGGCTACCATCCCGAACAGTGACCGTGTGAACGCAGGGCCACGTGTCTGCGGAGGCATGACGATGCCACCGGAAATTATTGTCTCAGAAATCAAGAACCTGCTCGGCATGCGTACCATGTCGTTGGCCGGTCGAGGCGGTTGATCGTATCTATGTAGCAAGAATAAACGACCTGAACCTGAATAAGACGCACGCACCGAGGAGGCCAAATGAGCAAAGAACGTATCAAGATTTCGGATGACCTATACGACATCATGCCGTCCGACTACCAAGACCTGGTCAAAAGCGCAACCTATGGCAAAGAAGACCGGGGCTGGAAAGATATCGGCAACAGCAAGGAACTGATAGAGCAGCACTCCCTTTGTGCAGGCTGCC
>JANNIV010000348.1:0-1932 GCA_031405355.1 Nitrospira sp. | reverse complement strand
AGGCGGCTGCGCCGCCGCGGATCGATTCGAGCATGCGGTTCAGATCGAGGCCGGCCTTGTAGCCATAGAGCAAACTCTCGCAGACACCCACCATCGTGCCGGCGATCACGATTTGGTTACAGAGTTTCGCCTGTTGCCCGGTGCCGGGGCCTCCCTGATGCACGATCTTTTTTCCCAATAGTTCGAAGAGCGGCATGACGGCTTGCACCGATGTCGCGTCGCCACCGATCATGATCGAGAGAGCGGCATTCTTGGCGCCGATGTCGCCGCCAGAGACAGGCGCATCGATGGCCGCTAAGTCTTTTGCTGAGGCAGCCACGGCGATTTCACGGCTCAATGAGGGTTGTGTCGTCGTCATGTCGATGAGGATCATCCCAGCTCGCGCACCGGCCAGGATTCCAGTCTCGTCGAAATAGACGGCCCGCACGTCTTGAGGAAATCCGACCATCGAGAAGAGGACATCGGATTCAGCAGCCACAGCGCGCGGATTCTCGGCCCATTGCGCGCCGCGATCGAGCAATGGTTGCGCTTTCGACTGTGTGCGGCTATGGATGGTCACGCGGTAGCCGGCCGTGAGTAGATGGCCACACATCGATGAACCCATCACGCCGGTGCCGATCCAGCCAATCCTTGTTCCCATCGGTACGACAGGTTGAACGATCATTGCTTGCGAGCTCGTCTATTCTCCTTCGCCGAATACCCCGTAGTTTACTGCGGGGATGAAGGCGAGGAGAACCCTCCGTAGCCTTGGCGAAGGAGGGTGGCGGCTTCGGAGAATTTCGCAGGATACTCCGCAGCTTCCAGCCTTCGTAGCCAAAGGGGCTACTTCGGCGGAGTAGGCTGCTGCGGGGAGCTTCATTCGGCGAGCGGAGTGATTCGATCCGCCACTGCCTGAATGACGCCTTCTTTATCTCTCGCCACCTTCACTCCCTGAAAACTCAAATAGTAGCCCCCGTGACTCGGCGACTGGATCGTGGCAATGAGTTCAATCCGTTGACCATCTTCGATATCTGGGTCTTTGACGGTCGGGATTCCGCAGAGCCCGTAGACGGCGACGTTGATCGAGGATGTTTCGTCTTCCAGGTAGAACAAATAGGCGCCGTAGCACATTGTGCCGGCCTGGAGCTTATAGGGATCGAGCGGCGTCACATTGCGAACAGTGCCTCGTAATATGACCTGTTTCAAATGAAACGACCTTGGCTCGTCAACGATCTCGCGAATGGTGATGGGGTCCGCGGCTGAAGCACAGGAAACGCCGACCACAGACCACCCAAGCCAGAGGATGGCGAGGAGGCTCACCAAGGTTCGTGCACGAAATGTGTTGCTGTGTATCACGGCTCTATTTTACAGAAGGTCGATGCAGAAGTCCCTTCCGCCTCCTCGACGAACTCGTTATAATCCACCGACATTCTCTGGAGAATCACCCATGATCGATTGCGCGCACCTTGAACGCTACATTACAGATAGCCGCCGCCGATTTGAAGACCTGCTAGGCCAGATGGTGGAGATCCCTTCGATCAGCATGGATCCGGCCAAGGCCCCCGACATCCGGCGGATGGCAGAGTTTGCGCGGCAGGTTCTGACGGACCTAGGGGCCGAGGCCCAGATTGTGGAGACCGGCGGCTATCCCATCGTGTCCGGCGGCTGGATAACCGGAGCCCAGCATCCGACAGTGACGATCTATAACCATATGGATGTGCAGCCGGCGCAGGAGCCGGAATGGAAGCAGGCGCCCTTTGCGTTCAAAAACAAGAACGGCCTGTATCATGGCCGTGGTGCGACGGATGACAAGGGGCCGGCGCTCTCGGCCCTGTTCGGCGCGCGGTATGCCATCGAGCAAGGAGTGCCGATCAACGTTCGATTTCTCTGGGAGCTGGAAGAGGAAATCGGCAGTCCGAACTTTGCAGCTGGCTTGAAGAACCGAGCGGCTAT
>JANNIV010000347.1:0-1603 GCA_031405355.1 Nitrospira sp. | reverse complement strand
GCTTCCTCCTGCGCCAGGAGATCTTCTTCTTCCCGGAATGAAGAGGGGAGCCGGAGGATCGGGATGAAGGTTTGCACTTCGCAGGCGCCCTGGGCCAGGCCCTGAGCTTCTGTCGGGATGCCCATCGATCGGCAGACCAGGGGGCGGTGCTGGTAGACGCCACAGCGCCCGTCTGTCTCCAGTGCCGGACAGGGATGGTGCTGAAACTTCGTGACCAACCGGTCGATGTCCTGATCGGACCAATGGTCGAGCAGATGGGTGGGGGACAGTTGCGGGAAGGATGCTTCCATTACAGCGGTCTGTTCGAGCGCCCGCTGTTCGATGCGCTGGCGGTGATCCGGCGACAGGCCGGCGAGTCCTTCTCGGAGGGTCTGGACATCGAGGAGGGTGATGGGAAAGGGGCCGATGCAACAGCTGGTGCAGCCGAGTTTGCAGGGAACTTCACCCAGCAGGGCGGCGGTGGCCCGCTGGAACCAGTGATCGGTTTTTCGATAGAGCGGAGGAGGGTCGGGTGGAGTTCCTGCCACGGCGGCTTATTCTATCTTGACGGAAAGATCGACGATGAGATCGCCCTTGGGTGAGTAGAAGCCTTGGTCGTCGATCTGGACGATCCCTTTGCACTGTTCCTGGTAGAACTCCAAGATCCATCCGTTGAAGTCATAGCCTTCATCGGTCATATCATTCTGGGCGAACCGGGTCGTGAGCACAAACCGCGAACGTTCCACAAACGCACGCACGAGTCCTGCTTCGACATCGTCGTGAGCAGAGAGGAGGTCTAAGAACAGCTTCTTCTCTTTGTCGAACTCATCCTGATAGGTGCCTCGATCCCTGGCGCACACGACTTGAATCGGTTTTCGGTTGCGATCGTACCCCAGTGACACCTGGACCCAGGCCCATTCATCCAACATGCTGTCGTCCATGTTCGGCGGGGTGATCGGCGTCTGGCCACGTGACTTGAGAAATTCTATGAGCAGGCGGATCGGGGGAGAGTTCTCCTTCTGACAAAACACGCGAGAATACTGGTGTAACTCTGCCTGTTCAGCGTCAGCCGGTTGGGCGGTCGATGGCAGAATCGGTAGTTCTTTTGCCATGCTAGCGATTCAGAGTACGGTAAAAATGGTTCACAAACATGCCGGCCAACCGTACTCTACGCCGGCTGGTCTTGAAACTGCAAGAAGGCAGTGAAGGCTTTTCCCTACGCCTGGCTTGTGTTTTTCTGGTTGACAGCCTCCGAGCGGTTGGATAGACTCCCGCAGGTTTTCGCCGCTTCCAGCAACACGGCTATTCGTTCATGAATATTTATAGAGTCTGAGCGGAGTCACGAGGGGCGAGTTCATTACATTTCATTTCACCATCATTGTTCTTTAAGGAGGTTACTCGCATGGCTAAATCAATGACCAAGTCGCAGATCGCCGATTACCTGGCCCAGAAGACCGGGTTGACCAAGAAGGCATCCGTCCAGCTCATGGACGACTTTGCCGCCTTGGCTTACAAGGAAGCGAAGAACGTGTTCGTGATTCCTGGGCTCGGGAAGCTCGTATTGGCGAACCGCAAGGCCCGCATGGGACGGAACCCACAGACTGGTGAGGCCATCAAGATCCCA
>JANNIV010000346.1:0-3725 GCA_031405355.1 Nitrospira sp. | reverse complement strand
GGCTTGGCCGTGACAGCTTTGGCTGCCGGTCGAGTGGGAGAATTGCGCTTGGCGGAAGAGCCTGCCTTCATAGTACTGCAACCTGTCTAAAGAGTAAGACCGTCCAGAACCGTAAAACTATAGCAGGGGCCTAGAGGGGGGGTCAATGGGCAGCGTGAGCCCGGTCAATCAAGCCAGGTCTATCTGGTTTGTTTTGTTTATTTGGTTTATTTAGTTGGTCTTGTGTAACCAAACAAACGAGACAAACTAAACAAACCAAATAACAGTCTCTTGTTAGAGGTCCCGGCGGCCTTCGATCGACTTGAGCAACGTCACGTCGTCGGCATATTCGATATCCATCCCGACCGGAATGCCATACGCGATACGCGAGACCCGGGCGCCAAGAGGTTTCAGTTGGTTCGTTAAATAGATGGCGGTCGCTTCACCCTCGATCGTCGGACTCGTTGCGAGGATCACTTCGTCAATTCCCCCAAGCTTCACCCGGTCGACCAACTCCTCGGCCCTGATATCGGACGGACCGACGCCGTCCAGCGGTGATAAGGCGCCGAGCAGCACATGATACAAACCGCGGTAGGCTCCCGCCCGCTCGATGGCATAGGTCGTACTCGGTTCTTCTACCACCAGAATTCTGGTCTGGTCCCGTTTAGGATCCAGACAAAATTCGCAGAGTTCGCCCTCGGCGATGTTCCGGCATTGCCGGCAAAATGAGAGCCCGTCTTTGACGGCGCGGATCGCCTCAGCCAGGCGAAGCGCGTCTTCTCGCTCAGCCTTCAAGACATGAAAGGCCAATCGCTGCGCCGTCTTTTGGCCGATACCAGGAAGACGGACTAACTCGCGCACCAATCGTGAGAGTAATCCTTGCTGATCAACTGCCATGCCGTAATAATTCGCTAGGTCAACCCAGGGACGTTCATCCCACCCGTAACCGATTTCATCGCATCCGCCATCATCTCGCGAGCCTTCTTGAGGGCATCGTTCGATGCGGCCATAACCAAATCTTGCACCATCTCCACATCGCCGCTTTTCACCACTTCGGGATCGATGACGATATCGATTAGCTGCATAGCCCCATTCGCAGTGACCGTCACACTGCCACCGCCGGCCGTTCCGGTCACCGTCTTCGACGATGTCTGTTCCTGGACCTTTGCCATTTGGGCCTGCATTGCCTGCGCTTGCTTCAGAAGATTTCCCATGTTGCCCATCGGGTTCTTCATTCCTTAACCTCCTTCTGATTCGATACCGATCTGATTTCTGCGAGCTCTGCGCCGAATATCTCCAGCGCCTGCTTCACGACCGGATGTGCCCGCGCCTGCTCGAAGAGGACCAGCCGTTGCTCTTTTTCCTTCGCCGCCCTGAGCTGCGCCATCGTCGGTCCGGAAGGATCCGACTCTGTCAGTTCGACAATCCGCAACCGAACAGTCTGACCACTCAATCGTTCACATATCGATGTGAGCACCGCCATATTATCCGGGTTCTCGATCATCCCTCGGGCTGCCATCTCCTGCTTGGCAAACCCAATTGTTACAACATGGCCATGCACACTCACAAACCGTCCTCTTTCCAGGAAAGCGGCAATCCTGGAAGAGGCGTTGGCCACTTCCTCTTGGACCTGTTCCCAATTAAGCGTCACCGAGGCCCGCCCATCATCAGGCGGACGCGATGCCAGGGGCATTGGAGCCTTCACCTCGCCGGCCGTGCCAGGGGATCTTTCATTCGTAGGACTCGTTGAAGGGCCTCGTGGCGGTTCCGTGTTTCCGGTAACAGGAGGTCTCGATGGTATCGAAGTAGCTGGTGCAGGGGCTGTCGATTGAGGAGGCCGCCGGGGCGAGGTGGCCGCTGGATCTGTGGAGCGTGCCGGTGAGACCGGCTGGCCCGTACGCCCTGGGGCCGGCTGAGATGGATGTATCGGCTGAGTGTGTTGCACTGTTTGCCCTGGCTTTTCATCTGCTCGACGCAACAGCCGCGTGGCACGCACTGCCGCTGTTTCAAGCACGAACCGAGGATGGGCGCTGAGCCTGAGCGAGTCCTCCGCTTGCGTGAAGATTGCCAACAATTCCTGAAGTAATTCGGGTGAAAACGAGCGCGCGTCAGCGGCCATCTGAGTGAGATCTTCCGCTGATGCCTCGATCAACCCCTGCCATTCTTGGGGTGAGGGCACCACCGACACCACCAGCATGTTACGCAGATACTCGACGACCTCCGCACAGTAGGCCCGCAGATCGTGCCCTTGGTCCAACAGTTGCGCCAGCACGCGTAACGCCGCTGCACTCTCCTGCGCCGTGATCGCCTGAATCACGGCACGAACGAGTTCTTGCGGAACCGCTCCCAGTAGGGCCTCCAGATCCGTATGCACGATCGTCTTGCCGCCGAACGCAACTGCTTGGTCGAGCAGGCTCAACCCATCGCGCATACTGCCTTCGCTGGCCCTGGCGAGCGCCATCAGGCTCCGCTCCTCGATCACGATCTGGTCCTGTTCGGCCACATGGCGCAGCCGCTCGACAATCTCAGTTCGCGCAATTCGTCGAAAGTTGTAATGCTGGCAGCGGGAGAGGATCGTCGCCGGAATCTTGTGAATCTCGGTCGTGGCGAAGATGAACACCACATGCGGCGGCGGCTCCTCCAGCGTCTTCAACAGCGCATTGAAGGCCGAGTTCGACAACATGTGGACTTCATCGATGATGTAGACCCGGTACTTCCCGCGAAAGGCAGCGAACTTGACGTTCTCGCGGATCTCACGCACATCATCCACGCTCGTATTGGACGCGCCATCGATCTCCATGACATCGACGGAGGTTCCCTGCGCGATTTCAAGACAGTTGGAGCAGGTACCACAGGGTGTGCCGGTTGACCCGCGCTCACAATTGAGCGCCTTGGCAAGAATCCTTGCCACCGTGGTTTTCCCCACACCACGGGTTCCGGAAAAGAGATAGGCTTGGGCAATTCGTTTTGTGGTGATGGAATTGACCAGCGTCTGAACAACGTGTGGCTGCCCAATCACGTCATCAAACGTGCCCGGGCGGTATTTTCTAGCGGAAACTTGGTAATCCAACGTCGTTATACTCCGAATGTTGAATGATGAATGTTCAATGTTGAATTGTGGAGGTACGGAACGTGGACGCGTTCGGTCTCTTGGTCTGCTTGCCCTTCAATTCACTATTCAACATTCATCATTCAAAATTCCTCGCTTCGAGGGAAAGCGGGGCCAGGTGATCCTGCGGCACACAGAACTAACCGCTTACCGTTGCTTCCTTCCGGACCTGGCGGGGTTCACAGGGTTCTGCTGCACAGGGCCCAGCCCCTATCCTGAATTAGTTCTGAGTTCTGAGTTCAGAGTTCTGAGTTATGAATGCGACGCTCTGTTCCGTCTCCTTATCCTTTAACTCAGAACTGATAACTCAGCGCTTCTTTGAGTGGCGGAGAGGGTGGGCATTCGAAGTCGCGTTCGCTGAAACTGCTCGCGCTCCTACAGAGGGGGCCAGCCCCCTCGTAGGCTCCCCACGCGGGGGACACATCCCCCGCGATCCCTCTGTTCGAATCCCACCCTCAAGGCCTTCATTCTCTCCCACACTCTTACCCTTTACGCATCACGCCTCACGTTTCACGTCTTCAGTTGGCGGAGAGGGTGGGATTCGAACCCACGGTCCCATTGCTGGGACGCATGCTTTCCAAGCATGTCGATTCGACCACTCTCGCACCTCTCCGCACCGATTTTGCGAGGCGGCATC
>JANNIV010000345.1:0-1910 GCA_031405355.1 Nitrospira sp. | reverse complement strand
ATCGATCACTTCAGGCAGCTCCTGATAATTCATCGGCTGCGCGCTGAAGTGCACCTGGAAGGCCAGCCCATTCCGCTTACAGGCCTCGATGCCGGCGAGCGCGGCTTCCCATGCGCCGGGCACGCCGCGGAAACGATTGTGCTTTAGGGGATCGAGTGAGTCGATACTGATGCCCATGCCCATCACGCCGATCGCGACCAGATCCTTCGCCATCCGGTCATCGATCAACATGCCATTGGTCCCGAACACCACCATGAAACCGAGCTTCACGGCATGACGCGCGATATCAAGGATATCAGGGCGGACAAGCGGTTCACCGCCTGTGATCACAAGGAGACAACCCTTGTTGACCACGGCAATCTGATCGATAAGCGTGTAGCACTCTTCGGTCGAGAGTTCATCGTCCCCGCCGGCTGATTTCGTCGTCGCGTCGAGATAACAATGATCGCACTTGAGATTGCAGCGCTTCGTGAGGTTCAGAGCGATGAGATAGGGCTTGAAGTCATCGACCGTCCGGCCGTCGTGCGGCGCAGAAGCTGTGGATGGCGGAGTAAAGAACTGCGATACCTGTTGTTGAATACTCCCGAACGCACCCGCCAGAGACGGCGCATTGAAGATTGGAAGAGATTTACCCATAGTCTAGAAGAAATGTGGAATTAGAAATTAGGAATGGTGAATGTGTGATTCAGGGAAATTGGGTGTCCGGTCAATTCCACATTCCACATTCAAAATTGCAAAGCTACGATTTTGTCTTGCCGGTCAGGTTGGCAATCATGTCCTTCAGGTTGCCGGTCTTCATGGCTTCCGCCATATAGTCCTTGGCCTGTTCGATGCCCTCATGAGCCACTTCGGCTGTGATGACCATGACGCCGATCTTATCGGCATGTTTTTCGATGAGGGCACGCGTACAGTCTCGCATAAACCCTTCAGGAGCCCGTTCGAGCCGCGATTGCGCCTCGGGCATCCAGGTATACGCGGCAGCAGGAGTCGGTTCCACGGCTTGCCCGTTCCCATTCGCATGACCGTTCTCCTGAGAAGCGGTGGCACCATTTGCGCCGTTAGTTGCGGCAGCGACAGTCGCCTGAGCGTCGGTCGAAGCGCCGGTTCCCTTGTTCGCAAAGATAGGGGTGTAATCCTCTGACGCTGCCTCCTGAATCATAGGTGCGGCATATTCCAGCGTGATCGTGGTCATGCCGAGCTTGCGGGCGGTCTTCTCGATTTTAGCCTTGGCGCGCCGACGTTGGAAGCCGGCTGGAACTGCGCGGATCCCCTCCTTGGCATCCTTCGTCCATTGCATGGGGACATCATCGTAGGCCAGGTCGGTTTCGAGAACCCCTTCTACGTGCGCCGCAGCTTCAAAAAGCTTCTTGTCGACCAGTTTGAAACGTTCACCTCCGGCAGCGCAGACCGGGCACTTCACGGGAGTCTCCCCCTTGCCGATGTAGCCGCAGCCGTCGCAGACGAAGTAATTCTGGGTCATCCGGTCCAAGTAGGCTTGAGTGTCGGCACTCACTTTGGGTTTGTCTTCCACAACCTCTGTCATCATGCCGCTGAGCGTCGAACCCATAAGATCCTTCATCACAGACTCGTCAGCCTGCATCTTGTTGCGATCGATGCCCGCTGCATCCAGACTGCCACCCAATGCGCGCATGGCATCCATCGCGCCCTTGGGCAGGAGGTGTCCCACAGCGGAATCGACGACGGTGTTACTGATGATGGTATGGCCTTTCTCGATGGCATAGCGGTGAATCGCCGTCTTGGCGACGCCCCTGGCAAATACGGGAATCTTTTCCATCCGGCGGAGGGCTTCTTCAGTCCAGGCGATCGTGTACTCCGCCAACGTATCGATCGGCGGTACGTGCTTCCTGTTCGACACCAGGATATTGCAGGGCGCGGACCGCAAGAGATTT
>JANNIV010000344.1:0-2596 GCA_031405355.1 Nitrospira sp. | reverse complement strand
CCTTCCGCTCGAATCAATTGCGCGGGCCGCGCAGGGGCTTGGTCATGTCTATCGCCTTCCCGATCACGACGGCGTGACGCGTCGAGAAGTACTTGCCCTGTGGTACCAGGACCGGTATTACCCCTCGTTTGCGCTCGAAGTGGCGCGGCTCTATCTTGGCATATCGCGCGAGCAGGTGGCCCTCTCGCTGGGAGAAGGAGTTCGGTTAGGCGCGAGGTTGTTGCCGACCGACCCTAAGTCGCGTGCGGTCATCAACTATGCCGGGCGCGATCTCCGGTTCCCGTGGATCTCTGCCACGGATGTAATGCGGCAGCGTGTTCCTCTAGGTTTGTTCCATGGGAAGGTGGTGCTTGTCGGTACGGCGGCTCTGGGGACGTATGATCAGCTAAGCACGCCGTTCTCTGCAAACTTTGCCGGTGTAGAAAAAAATGCGACGGTGATCGAAAACATTCTCCATGGCCAATTTCTGACGACCGGGTTGTGGGCTGGCCCGGTCGAAGTGAGTCTCGTTCTGCTGGTGGGCTTCGTACTGTCCGTTACCCTGCCGAGAGTCCGCGCCCTCCACGGAGCGATCGCGGTCATGGCCTTGTGTCTGGCCTATGCAGGTTTCAGCCAATATGTATTCGTCACTGAAGGGCTGAGTTTGCCCCTGATTATGCCGTTCCTCACGATCGTACTGGTTTTTATGGGAACGACGGTACTGAGCTATGCAGTTAAAGAACGCCAGGCGCGGGAAATCCACGCGATGTTTTCGAGCTACGTCAGCCCGCGCATCGTTCAGGAATTGATGAAGCATCCGTCCCGAGCCATGCTCAGCGGTGAGCGCAAGGAACTCACCATGCTCTTTACCGATCTGGTGGGGTTCACGCCGTTCAGCGAAAAGCGCCAGGCTGAGCAGGTGGTTGGGCAACTGAACGAGTATCTCGGCGCGATGACGGAGGTGATTTTCAAGTGGAACGGCACGCTCGACAAGTTCGTGGGGGATGAAATTGTGGTGTTTTGGGGGGCGCCGTTGGATCAGCCGGATCATGTCGAATTGGCGGTTTATTGCGCAGTCGAAATGCGCGCTCGTCTTGCTGAATTACAGGAACGCTGGAAGGCGGAAGGGAAACCGGTTCTTGATAACGGTATCGGCCTGAATACAGGCATGGCGTTAGTTGGGAACATCGGGGCAGAAGGGAAGAAAATGGACTATACGATGATCGGAGACCAAGTGAATCTGGCTGCCCGCTTTCAGGGACTGACCAGGACGTTGGGCCATCCTCTCTTGCTGACCGAACATACCGCGGTCCGATTGGAACAGGTGCTGATGGCACAGTATGCCGGAGATCTCTCCGGGGGGCTCCGTCGGCTCGTGTTACAAAAGGTGAGCGTAGTGACTGTCAAAGGCCGTGAGGAACCGGTCGCTGCCTATACGGTGGGATGGGAATCGGAAAGTGAATCCACTTCGAGTCGCACGGTGGCGCGGGCCGTCTAGCGGTCGGTGGGAAAAGGTCAGGCAACTTTCGAGGGGCGGATGAGCGCCATTTCGTAAACTTTTTCTTTCTGGAAGAGATCAAAGAGCGCCGAGTCTATCTTCCCTTCCGTAGCTTGGCCGGCCAAGTACCGCAGCGCTTCGGAAGGGGAAATCGCCGATTTGTAGGGCCGATCCGCGGCCGTCATGGCATCGTAGATATCGCAAATGGTCATCATCCGTGCCTGGATCGGGATGAGATCCTTCTTCAAGCCTCGAGGGTAACCGCTCCCGTCCAATTTTTCGTGGTGACTCCAGGCGATGGAGGGCACATTCTTGAGCGACTTCGTCCAAGGAATTTTCGACAGAAATTCGAACGTATGGGCGACATGCTGCTGGATTTGTTGTCGCTCTTCTCCTATCAGACTTCCCTCTGCGATCGAGAGCGCCTGGACTTCCTGTTTCGTCAAATAGGGCCGCATGCCGTCGAAGGATCGGTATTCCTGATCAGCGATCTCCCTCAGCCGTTCCAGCTGGGGAAGGGACTCAGGTGCCGCCCGATGGGAGCGTGACATCGGCTGGTTGCATTTCAGAACAAATGAGAACATATCGTCCACATCGTGTATCTGCCGCTCTAGCTGTTGTTCCAGCTGAGCGAACAGGGCGTGCGAATTTTCATGCCGGTTGGTTTCATGAATTTCCAACTTGCGGCGCAGGGTGTCGGCCTCAAATGTTCGCTTGATGAAATCGAACCGCGCTTTGACTGCCTCCTGCTGGGCAGGGTACAACTTCTCTGCCTTGGACAGAACATGTTCTCGGACGCCGACTTTGCCGAAGTCGTGCAGTACGGCGGCATAGCGAATCTCTTTGATCTGGTCGGCGTTGAACAGGATGCGCGCATAGGGGCCGGTTTCAACCCGGTTCACGATCTCGGCCAGTCGGCAGGTCAGGCTTGCCACGCGCTGGCTATGCCCGCTAGTGGTCGGATCCCGGCTTTCAATAGCCTGTACGCTGGCGGAGATGAACCCTTCGAAGAGTCGATGGATTTCTTCGTAAAGATTGGCATTCTCGATAGCGATCCCAACCTGATGGCCTAGGGCGACGAAGTTCTGGAGATCGCTGGCCTCGAAGAGCCCATCATGC
>JANNIV010000343.1:0-2030 GCA_031405355.1 Nitrospira sp. | reverse complement strand
GCCCGTCTCGACCAGATCGACGATTCGATCAGCCAGACCGACCAACGGTGCTAATTCAATCGAGCCGTACAACTTGACGATTTCGACCGATACGCCGCGCTGATTGAAATATCGCTCGGTGATCTTCGGATACTTGGTCGCAACCCGAATTTTCGAGGACAGCCGATCGCGTGAGGCCTGTCCTTTGAGCGCAGCGACGACGATTCTACACGCTCCAAACCCTAAATCCAATGGCACATAGACATCGCTGTCCTGTTCCATCAAGACGTCTTTCCCGACAATCCCGATATCCGCTGCGCCATATTCAACATAGGTCGGCACATCAGTCGGCCGCACGATCAGGAAGGTCATGCCGATCTCGGCACAGGGGAACACCAGCCGACGGCTTTCGGTGGAGAGGCTACCCATGGCATAGCCAGCCCGGCGAAAAACGTCCAGCGTGAGATCCAACATTTTCCCTTTCGACAAGGCAATCGTCAGCATGATGTCAGCGAGTCTCAGCCAGAGCCGCACCCTCTTTGTGACGGGCAATCGTCGCACCTAATCCACGCAACTTCTCCTCCATCCGTTCATAGCCACGATCCAGATGGTAGACCCGGAGAATCTCTGTCGTACCTTCTGCAGCAAGTCCGGCCAAGACCAATCCTGCGCTCGCACGAAGATCGGACGCCATCACCGGAGCCCCGGCCAACCTGGTCGGTCCGGTCACCACCGCACGATTGCCTTCAACTTTAATCTCTGCGCCCATCCGTCGCAGCTCCTCAACATGGATGAACCGGCTTTCAAACACCGTCTCGGTAATCACACTTGTGCCTTCGGCGGCCGTCAGTAAGGCCACCATCTGCGCCTGCATATCGGTGGGAAACCCGGGATAGGGCAACGTGCGGATGTCGATCCCCTTGAGTCGCGCTGCCGCGTTGAGATGAATCCGTTCCTTCTCCACCTGCATCTCGACACCGGCTTCCCGCAGCTTCATCAGCAACGCGTCCAAATGATTCGAGCGGCATCGATCGATCGTCACCGCCCCCCGCGTAATGGCCCCGGCCACGAGATACGTGCCGGCTTCGATGCGATCCGGAATGACGTCGTGATCGCTCCCATGCAACTCACGAACACCTTCGATCGTAATGACATCCGACCCGGCGCCGTCGATGCGAGCCCCTCGCTTCACAAGAAAATTCGCGAGGTCCACAATCTCCGGTTCCTTCGCGGCGTTTTCAATGACCGTGGTCCCCTGAGCGAGGGATGCGGCCATCATCAGATTTTCCGTTCCGGTGACCGTCGGCGTATCGCAATAGATTTGCGCCCCGGTCAACCGCTTCGCTTTGGCGTGAATATACCCATGTTCCATCGACACTTCCGCACCCATTTTGGCGAGTCCGGCAAGATGGAGATTGACGGGCCGTGACCCAATTGCACATCCACCGGGCATCGACACCGTGGCTTCCCCCCATCGTGCCAACAGCGGCCCCAGCACGAGCACAGAGGCCCGCATGGTCTTCACGAGATCGTACGGAGCCTGGGTCGACGTGATCATCGCAGCGTTGATGACCGCGCGATTCCCCTCATAGTGAACCTTCGCCCCCAAGATGCCCAACAACTTGCCCATGGTGACAACATCCACCACGCGCGGCACATTGGTAATCACGCACTCGCCGCCACCGAGAATGGTAGAAGCTAAGATCGGCAACGCAGCATTCTTCGCCCCGCTGATCTGGACCTCTCCTCGAAGCGGCGTCCCGCCGGTGATGATTGTACGATCCATCGTCTATGTCCCGACTCGCTCCACAATCACCACCCGCTCAAGCCCTGCTTCGTCGTAGATCAGCCGGTGGAATTTGTACCCTGGTGTCTGCTCGACAATCCGGCGCATCGCACGAGCCTGGCCTGCGCCGATTTCAAAAATTAATGCCCCGCCGGGAGACAGGTATCGACCAGACTCGTGTAACAATCGTTCGTGCAACTCCGTCCCCTGGGGACCCGCTACCAACGCACTCCTCGGCTCAAACAGCCGCACTTCCGGCTGGAGT
>JANNIV010000342.1:0-3438 GCA_031405355.1 Nitrospira sp. | reverse complement strand
TTGACGATTTCCCAGCGATTATTCCGCGCATTCTCCGCTTCCCTGATGCGCCGCTTCGAAGATTTGAATGGTAAATACATGGAGCCGCTCCTTGGTACGGTTGAACAGTTTTTATAACCTAATTATCTATACGTATATCTCTATTGTTCCTCATCAGTGTGGCTAGCCGCCGACCGTTATTCTCATTCGCCGAGTACCTCGTAGCTCGCGACGGATTAGTCTCTTTGACTTTTCGCGCAAGCGGACTCTACGCAGTCCCTATGAATGCTTCCTATTGCACAAGCGGGGGGAGGCACCCTACTTCTGAGGGGTTGATTTTAGGATGTGCTGGAATTCAGGGGTGCAGGCTGAAGGGATTAAGGCTGAAGGTTGAGGGCAGGGGACTGGCTCCGGCTGAGAAGGGGGACAGTCCCGGTGCGGGACAGTCCCCGCCGGTGCCTGTCCCCGGTCACGAACTTCGAACCGCGAACCGCGAACTCCGCGGGGACCGCTTTACGGTGTGGAACGATGGTGCTACTATGTCATTACATTGTATCACCAGTTATGGAGGTGCGGGTATGATCAAGAAGTTGACGAAGCACGGCAACAGTCTGGCCCTTGTGCTCGATCGCGGAGTCCTCGATCTTCTGGAGATCGACGCAGATACTCCGCTCAATATCAAAACAGATGGACGATGTCTCATCGTGACACCCGCTCAGACTCCCGCGCGGCAGAAAAAGTTTCAGGCGGCGCTGGAGAAGGTGAATCGACAGTACGGTTCAGTATTAAAAAAGCTGGCGGAGTAGACGATGAATCCGCAGTTTTTGACCCTCGATGAGGTAATGGACATCCATCGCGATCAGATCGAGCGATACGGTGGCACGCTTGGGGTCCGTGATATCGCGCTTCTGGAGTCGGCTCTTGCGGCGCCTCAATCCGGGTTTGGAGACCAGTATCTTCACGGCGATCTCTTTGAGATGGCATCGGCCTATCTCTTTCACGTGGTGCAGAACCATCCGTTTCTCGACGGGAATAAACGTGTGGGGACAGCCGCAGCTCTCACGTTCCTGGAGCTAAATGGGGTGGAGACTAATATTCCTACCCAGGCTCTTGTGGCCACGGTGCTCGCTGTTGCCCAAGGGAAGACAGAAAAGTCCGCCATGGCAGCATTGTTCCGCCAGCACGCCGAATCATAGGGGAAGGCTGAAGGGATCAAGGCTGAAGTGCGAAGCGGGAAAGGTAGGATCCGATAGTTCGAAGTTCTCGGTTCGACGTTCCGAACACATCAATCCTTAGCCTTCAGGCCAACTCACCCTCCCGCTTTTCTCGCACGTCTCGCAAGTTCCGCGCGAATGATATTTCACGAACAACGAGGATGGGCTAGGACGGCTCTCAGAATGTCGTCGAGCTTCACTGGGTGAAGGGAGACAGGCTTTGACCAATGGAAGTTATGCGTTTCATCATCACGGGAGTCGGTCAACGTCAAGAAGCTTGATGACTCTATCTGTTTCGTCAATTGAAAAACTATGGTCAAGGGTGGGAAGCACGCAATGGTTAACGCTCGCAGCCTGGTTCCAAAGACCTCCTCACACTCATATGGATTACGGGCGATATCCTCGTCAAATGTTCGTTGAATGTCATCTCTGAGTCTAGGATCGCGAACTAAACGAGCGAACTTTGCCGTATAGTGCGCCCCTTCAATAATGAACCAGTCAGTTGAAGATCGAGGATCTGCAAGCAGCATGGACCGCGTTCCGTCTGTATCAGAAAGGGAAAGCGGATTTTGCCGATTGCTTGATGGGAGCCACCAATCGGCTCGAGGAATGCGAGTCGACCGTCACCCTCGATCAGGCAGCAAGCAAGCTGGAAGGATTCCGGGTAATCTAGAAAGCCTCGAAAAACGGCGCGCGCGACAGGCGAGAAAAGCGCGACAATCACCATTCGAAGTTCTGGGTTCTGGGTTTTCTGACCTTCGGACTTCAAACTCTGCCCATCGAACCTCGAACTTTCCCCCGTTTCGCTCGTTTCAAACTCAGAACTCAGCACGCAGAACTCAGAACTGGCTTCATCCCGCCGGTCTCGCACGTACGGCTCACAGTCTAGCAGACTGTTTTTGGATCACTAGCAAATTGCGAAATGATTTTTCTCGCGGAGGCTCTCCGGTTCAATGAATACCATCTGAACCACAAGGTGTTGCAGCCGGTCGAGCACGATCTGGGCGGTATATTCTGAGCCATTGTCCGATCGAGCATGGAGTGCGCACGCTTCGCATGATTCGGATGTCGCGCATGACCACACATGATAGTGGTCGGTCGATCAGGGCCTCTGGTCCGTTCGGTGTCTTTCGTTCTTCGAGCCAAACCAACTACACAGGACAAACCAAAATGAAGCTCCCCGCAGCAGCCTACTCCGCCGAAGTAGCCACTTCGGCTACGAAGGCTGGAAGCTGCGGGGTATCTTGCGAAATTCTCCGACCCGTCGGCCAGAGCCTTTGGGCGGCGTGCCGAAGCCGCCACCCTCCTTCGCCATCATTCCGCCCCAATGGGCAGGTCTCATTGCTCACTCAGCCACAACGTATAGTGGGCCGGCGCACGATTACCCTCTTCTCCTTCCGATCGATCAGAAAAGAATTGGAGACCGAAGTACATTGTTGGGCTACATCAGTTTCGAATGCTCAATATTTCTCCCCTACCAACCGATACAGCTCGCAACAGAAACTGAACCCGACTTTACCTATTTTCACACAAGAAGGAGAACCGATCATGTGGCAGCCGGAGAAGCAGGATACCAGACGCTCGATGCAATCCCTCTCGACCCTGTCAAAAGATGTACCAAAATCTCCTAATAGCCTACCGGAATCCACCGAAGCAGTCGTGGCCTTCGTCGGTAAAGGCGTCGAATTCAAGGGGACGATCTCCTACAGCGGAGCCGTACGGATCGATGGTTTCCTTGACGGAGAAATCCATACCGACGGAACCCTGTTGGTCGGAGAAGAAGCCGTCATTACTGCAAAGGTGAGCGCAGGAACCATCGTGTGTATGGGAAAGATCACCGGCGATGTCTCGGCAAGTGAAAAAATACAGCTGCTCGCCCCTGCTGCTCTCAGTGGCGGAGTGAAGACACCGATGATCTCAATCGAGGACGGAGTGTTCTTCAACGGCACGCTCGAGATGACACAGACGGTTCGGGAAGTATCCCGCGAGACGCCTCGGGAAGTATCCCGAGAAACGCCACTGCGTTCCGTCGAAGATCCAGAAGTCTCAGCCAGCAAGCGAGCCGCTGCCTGACATTCATGGGGCGCAATCTGATTGTGAATCCTAGCCCGCATTATGCATGAACACTTCTGCTGCAATCGCGGATTCGCTGCTGCGACAAGCCTGGACGCGGTGGCTCGGCGTCCAGGCATGCGGTGTCGAGCGCCCTTTGTATGATCCTGGCGCGAAGAAAGAATACCGCAAT
>JANNIV010000341.1:0-1619 GCA_031405355.1 Nitrospira sp. | reverse complement strand
CTGCCTCATGCCCATCTTGCTTGGCTATCAGTGTGACGCCGAGTTGCAGATAGGCTCTGGCGTTGTTCGATTTGAGCTTGAGCGCCGTGCGGCATTCATCGAGTGCGGCATCGAGATCGCCGATGCGGTAGAGCCCTTGTGCCAGCTTCAGCCGGTCGTCTGCGCTGTCCGGTGACAGACGGACTGCGTTGCGCAATTCACCCAGTGCCATCACGGCGTCCTCCTGCTCGTGCGGCAAGAGTTCGGGGAGCTGGTGCGTATCTGTCGGCACTGGAACAGGTAAGGCTTCGGAAGATGACGGCGGGGACTCATGTGGCAAGAGTTCGGGGGGAACCTGTTCATCCGTAGGCATTGGAGGAGGTGCGGATTCGGAAGACGGCGGAGGGGACTCGACCATTGGGGGCGGCTGGTATCCAGGCGCCTGCGCGAACGATGAATGGGCGAGGAACCCTGTGGCCAAGGACGCGAACAAGAAGGTCAGGAACAGCAATCGACGACGCATCAAAACCTGTGACCCTCCAAGTTTTTCTCTACGACGGAAGGCATTATAGCACTGAATTCATACGGTGGCCTGATTGAATTTGTTGAGGGACGCGCCGGCTCATGACTTAACGGGCGGTTTGAATCGCCTGCTGCAGAAGCTGGACTGCGCTCTGGATCTCAACCCCTGAACGGGATAGGGGCTCATGCGGCACTCGCCAGACTGGTTCGAGAGGGGCCGGGTCGGTGGCTAGTCGGGGTATGACATGCCAGTGGATGTGGGGGAGCTGGTTGCCGAGAAGTTCGTAATTGATCTTCTTGGCCTCATAGACCTGGGCGAGGATTTTGGCGATGCGACTGACTTCCTCCATCAGTAGAATCCGTTCCGTGGCAGCCAGATGAAACAGTTCTGTTGCATGGCGTTTGAAGACGACGACGGTCCAGCCGGGGAAGAATTGATCCTCATGCAAATAGGCCCTAGAGAGGCTCAAATCTGTGATGAAATGGTCTTCTCTCGGCCAGCTGCCCTGGCAGGCCTTGCACGTTGGATCTTTCATGGTTGATTGGCCTTCCGCCACTCCTTAGATCTTCGCTTAACCTTGACCGCAACCTCAGCCTTCCTTGCTCCTTCGGCCTGAGAATAACAGAGATCGACAATTTCATCGAGTGCCGGCGATAGGCTTGCCTTGACACCCCGTTTCATCGAACGATATTCTCCTCGCAGCTGTATCCGTAACCCATTCGCTGCCTGTATTCCAACTCATGACACGATCTGCTCTCACACATGCTCCGCTCCTGGTTTCCCGTACGCTTCTGTCCCGGTTGATGCGTCTCTACGATTACCCGCACCCAACTCACCCTGGCCGCATCATTCGCGGGTATGATCGGCCTCATGCGGTGCGGACTGCGCGTATGTGCGCAGCGGTGGCTGCGGCGCTGGGCCATGGAGCCGAACGGGTCTGCCAGTATCAGATTGCCTGCCTGCTACATGACTTGGGCCGTGCCGGGCTCGATCGCCGACTCTTCGGGAAGATTTGGTCCTGGGCTAAAGCGCAAGGCATTCCGACCAGACCGCGCGAATGGAGAGCCGTACATCCGGAGACGGCCTACGGGCGAGAAACCGAAGCCTTTCTTCAACA
>JANNIV010000340.1:0-13856 GCA_031405355.1 Nitrospira sp. | reverse complement strand
GCTTGAGAATGGGATGTTGTGATGGATCCCTCGTCACCATCTGCTCCGGGTCCAGACGCTCTCGAATCGACCTGAAATCTCCTTGTACCTTGTAGTGAGGCCCTAAGGCCCCCGACGTCAAGGTATCCAATCCGACGAGTTTCACCCGCACGACATTCTTGGCTTTCGTTATCTCTTGCTTGGCTTTGAGCACCTCCACTTCCGCCTTCACCAATTCGAACTGAGGGCCTTCGCCGGATCGGACACGGGCTTTGACAATGCGCGCCACTTCCTGAACAATTTCCAAATTCTGCTGTAGAAGATCGACCGTTCGCTCCGCCAACAGCAGTTCATAGAATAGCCCCTTCACCTCCGCAATGAGATTGAGCTTGGCTACGTCGAGGCCGACAGTCGCACTGGCCAGACCTGCGGCTGCCGCGTCCTGACGAGCCGCCCGCATGCCCGGCCATTCCACCGTTTGATGCACAGACACATTATGCTCCGTAAAGCGCGTTCCGGTGCTGGGGTCTCGAAGCGCGGCATTTGCCGTCCCTGCGCCAATCGTAGGGTTGGGATAGGCGCCGGCTTGGATTTGACTGCCCTCACTCTGTTCGATCACGCTCTTGGCGCTTGCGATCGCCGGGTTCCGCTCCAGCGCCAAGTCGATGATGCGGTCGAGTTCGAACGTGGGCATCAGCTCTTTCGCCTGGGCGAAGGACGGCAACAGCGCCCCACTCGTCGCCACTGCCACCATCACGGCTATCACTACAACACCATTCCAAAGACGAGCCGGCATGTGCTGCCTCCTTCGGAGTCACGATGAGCATGTCAGATCGAGATCAAAAACGAAACAGACCGTCGAGGCTGCGCTAACTGTGTGCGGTCGGAGGGTGTAACAGCCTGGAGATGAGCAGGGTGGTCGGAGGAAGCTCGTTCATCGAGGCAAGGAAGCGGCTTGACTCACAATCGGATACACTCACTCGAGAAACAACGCAGCCCTCCGGCGCCTCTTGCGGCGAATCGTCTTCGGAGTCGGCCACCGCCCCTGCCTCGCTGAAATCGCAGGTTTGCCCACTCCCAGTATCGCCCGTCGAACCGCACAGGATATTGAAAGACCACCCGATCTGCACGGCCGGGAATATGGTGCTTAGCAACAGCCCGAAAATAAGGACGGAAAAGCATAAACGGATCGTTATCACAACACCTTTAAATACGAGGATGACCGGATTGTCAATGAGTTCGTTGAAATGTTCAGAGCGGCTCCCTTAAAAGGTCGTGGCATAGCTGAGACATTCGACACTATAGTACCCTTCTCTCCGTCTCGGTTACAAGAAAAACTGTTAACCCACATTATTCATGACGGTTCGTGGCGAGACGGCGACGTGGCGCGCGACAAGCACGAGGAGCGGGTATAGACCGGCAAAATCCATGCTATCTGCTACACTTGTCTCAGCGCCGATACTAGACGATTGAGGCAACAAGGGGTGAATAATGCAGCTTCGATATGGATCTGGGCTCGTGCTGATGGGAATGCTTTGGGGTTGTACGATGCTGCCCGAAACCCCGCCGCCGGCTTCGTCGCCGGTCTTTCACGCCGAGGCGTCTGACACTGCGCTCTTGCACGCGATCCAGCGAGAACAAGAACCGCTCCTCCGTACCTGCACACAGGACCAGTCCTGCGATCAGGCGCATTTCACCCAGGCGATGCTCGCGCTATTCCAGAATGGTGAGGCGGCAGCAGCCTCCTTTCAGCAGGCGCTGGCCGCCGCGCCGAACGGCCCCTTTGCGGATTCCAGTGCGCGCTGGATTCGGTTCCTGGCCCATCGGCCTACCCCCTCCGCTTCCGCCGATGAACCTCAAGGCGCGTTACTAGGGGCGATGAAAGGGTTGGTACGCACCTGGCTGGGCCAACCGCGTACGGTCCGTACGACGGCCACAGGGCGAACCGTGGAACCGGCCAAAAGCCCGGATGTCGCCGTCCCTATTCTGCAGCGGCAGATTCGTGATCGCGAAAAGCGGATTGCGGAGTTGACGGATCAGCTTAGTGCCCTCAAGCAGATCGACTTGGAAGCGCATCGGGCCAACAAGTTAAGTCCGCCGAGGACTCTATCCAAGTAGTCACTGCTGAATAACATCTCCTCTTCCAATCACTTTGCAACCCCTGCCCCGGCGAGCCGCACCCTCGTCGTGCCCCACTTTCCGAATCACGAGATTGCGATCTTCCCATATGTGCCTGTCATTGATGCCTCCGATTCCGTATTCTCTCCGGCAGCGGAAACGCCGGAGCCCTTATCACGTCTAAAGACATAGGAACCACCTTCTCGCACAGAGGATCCCATGCCTCAATCGCCACGCTTGTGTTCTTTCCTATGTCGGGTCACGCACCTATGGCTTTCCGTCGCCTGCCTCCTGATACTGAGTCTTGCATACCTATACACAGGCGCCCTCGCTGCCGACAGGGCCAGGCCGCAGATTGATCCTCAACTCCAGCGCCCGCTGGACATACCATTGGAACGATTGGAGCGCCCACTACAGACACCTGCCGGTCCCATGAAGCCGGTTGACTTGAATAGGGCATCGATCGAGCAACTCGTTGTGTTGCCTGGCATGAACGTAACACTGGCCCAACAGATCATCGAAGGCCGGCCCTATCACGACAAGACAGAGTTGATACGGAGGCACATTCTGTCGGACAACGCGTACGACAGAATCAAAAGCCTCATCGCCGTCGAATGAGACTCTGACGGCGGTCCCGCTCAAAAGACCGCGCGCCGGTTAAAAATTTTCTCCACCACCTCAGCCGTAATGACATACCCGTCGACGATGCAGCACAAGGCTATTCCCGCTTCTCATACACATTGCTTTTGATAAAACTGTGGGACTATATTCCCAACATGGCCCGGCCCAAGCCCCTCCAAGCGCTGTCTGCTGCCACCCTGCAGCTGTTGCGTCCGCTGGTAACAATTCTCCTGCGGAACAATGTCTCTCATAGAACGTTCGCCGAACTTGCCAAATTGGTCTACGTGGAGGTCGCGAACGCTGAGTTCGGGATCGCAGGCAAAAAACAGACGACATCCAGGATTGCCATCCTCACCGGATTGACGCGCAAGGAAGTACAACGGTTGCTGGCACAACGACCCAATACCGAACCAGTCTCTGCAGAAGAGTATCATCGGGCTTCGCGGGTCATCACAGGATGGGTACGGGATCCTGACTTTGGAGACGGGAAGGGTCATCCTCATCCACTTCGGATGGACGGGAAACGCGCCTCATTCAATACGTTGGTCAAACGCTACAGTGGAGACATCCCAGTGCGCGCGATGGTGGACGAATTGCTGCGGGTCGGCGCTGTGAAGCAGTTGAAAGATGGACGGATTTGTCTGCTCTCTCGCGGATACATCCCTCAGAAAGGTCCGGTCGAGAAATTGCACGTTCTTGGGAGTGACACAGCGGATTTGATCATGACCATTGACCATAACCTGTACCGAAACCCCACCAAGCCCCGCTTCCAACGCAAGGTCATGTATGACAACGTGCCTGTTGAGGCTGCGAGAGAATTTCAGACCCTTGCCGCCGCCCAGGGGCAGGAGCTCTTGGGGGCGATCGACCGATGGCTTGCGCATCGCGATCGCACTGTCAGTCCGGCTTCGAAGGGGACCGGTCGCGTGCGTGTGGGGCTCGGGATTTATCATTTCGAAAAACAACTGGATTCAGATCGAAAGAGCCCCTCGTCATGAGGCGCAACGTCGGCACGACCTTCGAAGGTAGAGCCCTCAACGATATCTTGCTTGGCGCCCAGCTGGAAGCACACGGTTCGCTGGTCGGCGGCATCGTGAGCGCGACGAAAGTAGCGTTTGAAGGGGAGTTCGATGTGGAGACCGAACGATAAGCGAATGTCGACACAATCAATCCAGCAACAATACCTTGACGCTAGTAGGCCAGAGGAATTCGCCGCAGGAGGTTTAACTCTTGCGCCCGCTTGAATGAGATAGGTCAACAGAGGAACGAGGGCAAATCTGTCCTTTTTACTGCGCGAGCTTGTTGATCGTGACTCTGGCTCTAGCAGGCTTCCACTGTTGGACCAGTTTCTTTGCGTGCGTCACTTCGGCGGGCTTCAATTGCTTGGAGAGGAGGTTACCCTGTCGGCTGGCCTCCTCGTCACCCTGGGCGGCAGACAACGTAAGCCACATGTACGCTTGGGTTTTGTCGGTTCGTACGCCTTGGCCGCCCCCAGAAAGTATCTTTCCTAAACTATGTTGCGCAGGGGCAAACCCTTGGGTTGCCGCAAGATGCCACCACCGTGTGGCTTGCGCATCGTCCTTTGGCACACCCGTGCCCTCCCAGTAATTGTCACCCAGAGCATTTTGAGCAAACGGATCGCCTTGCGTGGCCGCAAGTCGATACCATCGGATTGCCTCAGTCTTGTCTTTCGGAACATCTCGGCCGCGATCGTACGCCTGGGCTAACGCAAACTGCGCTTCAACATTTCCCCGCTCAGCCTGCATGCGCAGCCGTTGAATCACGGAGCTCGGTCCGGCTGCCTGTTTAACAACTTGACTCGACTTGTCTTGCGCCGTAGGGAGAGGCCGTGAATTGCCACAAGCGTTCATCAACAAGAGCATCGTGCAAGTGATAATAATCCAACTCCACATACGTGCCTCCCTGCGAAGAGTCATTTCGCCACAGCCGTGCCATAGTAGGTATTGACCATGACGCCGATTTCTTTCAACATGGCCGTCGGGAGCGTGCCGCCGGCGCAGACGATCACAGCGTCGTTCTTTATTGTGATGTCTTTCCCCTCAAACATCAGCGTCACCGTATCGGGCCCGATCTCCTTTACGTTGGCATTCACATACACCGTGAGCGTTTTGCGCTCGACGCACTGTTTCAGCTGCTGGCGGTTCTTAGCTTTCGGACGGGTAAAAATTTCATCGCCGCGGCAGGAAATGGTAACCGTGGCGCCTCGTTCTGCGGCAATCGACAGGGCCGCTTCCGCTGCACTGTCCCCGCCACCCACCACCAGCACATGTTGGCCGCGGTATTGTTCCGCGTCGATCAGGCTGTAGACAACCTTGGGTTGCTCTTCTCCCGGCACACCAAGCTTGCGGGGCGTGCCGCGCCGGCCAATGGCAAGGAGCACGTTCTTCGTTTTGTAGCTATTCTTCGAAGTCTTCACCAGGAAATCGTTTCCCGTTTTCGTGATCGCATCCATACGCTCCGAGAAATTGATCTTGATGTTGTTCTCACGGGTAATCTTGCCCCAAAAATCCAGCAACTCTTCCTTACTGATCTCGTACTTGTTGAACTTGCCGACAATGGGCAATATCATCGGCGCCGTCATGGCCAGCTTCTGGCGCGGGTAGTGGAAGATTGCGCCACCGAGTGAGTCTTCCTGCTCGACCGTCACGAATCGCAATCCTGACTCTTTCGCCGCCAGCGATGCAGAGATACCAGCCGGCCCGGCGCCGACAATCACCACATCCAGCTCGCCACCTTTGCTCTTGTGTTTCCCAATCGTCTCGATCGCTCGTTTCCCCTGATCGACTCCCTTGCGAATCAACCCCATCCCTCCCAACTCGCCGGCAATGTAGATGCCCGAGACGTTGGTTTCAAAGGTCGGTTTGACTTGAGGGATGTCGATGCCGCGCTTCTCCGTCCCGAATACCAACTGAATCGCTTCTACAGGACAGGCGGCCTGGCAGGCGCCGTGACCGATACAGTGATCCGGTTGGACGAGCGTCGCCTTCCCCCTGACGATCCCAAGCGCCTGTTCCGGACAGGCTTTGATGCAGGCGGTTGAACCGATGCACTTGTTCGTATCGATGACGGGGTGTAAGCTGAGCGGCTCAGGGATACTCGCCTCAACCGTCTCAGCTAGGCGGGCACGATAGTGGGTATCCCGCTTACGATGACGGCGGTAATACAGCGTCAGGGCGAAAACCACCGGCAGGAGGTAGAGCAACATGGTGAGATATGATTGCGACATGCGACCTGCTCCGTCCTATGGTCTTTCACGATCGATGACGACCGCGATTTTACGCTCACCGGGTTTCACCAGCTGACTCATTCCTTCCAGGTCTCCACTTTGTGGCATAGCCTGACCGGACTTCGACAGGCGGGCCACAATCACCACCGAGCCTACATCGGACAGTTTTCTGGACGGCATGGGGCTCGTTGAGTCATCGAGTCGGAACGTAAAGGGCAGATCCTGTTTCGTAGCCCGCACGATCGACACCGGCATGGGCGGGCCGTTCATTTCGCGCGCGAACACGAACAACGTGTCCGTTGAGGCGACTTTCCCGGCGAGACCGGACGCCAGGCTCACGGTTCCGCTGATTGCGGTAGCCTGACCACTAGACTTTGTCGAAGGAACCGCCAAAGCAACCGCCTTGGCCATTACCGGTTTCCCGCCGGCTAACCCTTTGGCCTCGGCAATACCCGATAGCAGCTCCTGTCGGACCTCGCCTTCCGCATCTGTAGGAAGGTTGGCGCTGGCCTGTTCCCAATACTGCGCCGCCCGTCCGAACTCTTTGCGGTCGAACGCCACGGTCCCTGCCAGCATCAGCGCTTTGACATGGCTTGGATCGATCTTGAGCGCCTGCTGAATCAATTGCTCCGGTTTGCCTACCAGCTTTCGACCATTCAGCATCCCGAGGACATCGGCATAGTCGACGAGCATCTGAGGATCGTCAGGGATCAACTTCATGGCCTTCTCATAGATCGACGCCGCGTCGGCATGCCGTCCGATCTCTATATACGAACGAGCGAGAAGAGCCCACCCCACTCCGTCGTCAGGACTCTGCTCGAGTCGTTTTTTCAGCCGCTCGGAAAGTGCGTCGAGCCCTTCGGACGCTGGTTGGGTGTAGTCCGGCCTGCCTTGTGCTGCTGGCGAGGATACAGTGGGAAGTATAATCGCCTGCTGGTTGCCCCACTCCAAATATAGTAATCCGCTGACGATCGGAATGATGACCGCTAATGCCACACCGGCCGCGCGGCTGTTCACAGGCCACACCCGTTCAGGAATCGCGGCTTCTGCAGGCCCGGTCTCTTCAAGCAGGCGTCGTTCGAGTTCCCGTTTCGATTGTTGATACTGTTCATCGGACAAGACGGCGTTCTTCAGATCTTGCTCCAATTCGGCAAATTGCTGGCGATAGACCGAAAGCGTTTTTTCTCCTTCTTCCTTATTCGAAGACTCTTGGCGCTTGAGCAGCGGCCACAGGAGCAGACCCAGTACCAGCAGTGTGATGGCCCAGGCGATACACCAAAATATGAAGGTCATGAATGCGTCCCTCTATGAATCACAATCGGCATTAAGAGAAGTCCCGCCGGAGGCCGAAGAAAAAGAATTGTCTCGCCGTCGTGTCTTTTTGTTGCGGGCTATTCGTCAGCGTTTTCTCATACCCGCCTGAGGCCTCGAAGGTCCAGTCGTCGAAGAAACGATAATTCATTCGGATCGTTGGAGTCGCGCGATACAGATCCACGTCAAAACTATCCTTCTGGTGATAGAGCAGGACGAACCCGTCGACCTGCAATTGTGGTCCGAAGCGAGCTAAGGAATTGATTGTGAGCGATTGCGCTCGGTACGCCGGACTCGTGATATAGCTGGCATTCGCGACAAAGGTCGTATTCTCGAACGGAAACTTTGTCCCGATGACTTGAGCCGTATAGGTGAGGATGCTGCCGCTCCCGGGCTGCGCTTGCAGGGAACAGGCTGCATCGGTTTGGGCATTCGGATTGATAAAGAGCGTGGTCGTGCCAGGCAGAATGACCAAACAGTTGGTTTGACCCGTTCCAGAAATCTTGTTGTACCGAAAATCTCCGCCAAGCTGCCAATCCTGGCTGACCGTATGGAGCACACCGGCAAGGAATAGATCGCTGGTTGCGGTCACGGCCTTGGCCTGTTCCCTCAAGAGACTTTCATTCGTGCTGTTGATGGTCTGGAGCGTGGCACCCGGAGTTCCGAAGAGCGCATTCGAGGTTTGCAGATAGGGTGTTCTGCGATGGTCGACCAGTACTGTGTAGGTGGTCCCTTCGGTCACCCAGGTTCCATTGAGCATCGCCACGTTGAGGACGTTGTACGACACGTCATAGTCGATCAGGCTGAAGGCGTTCTTCCCATTGGCCGCATACCGTAATTCCGTCCCTACGGCCCGGCGGTCCACTATGCCATTGACCATCTGGTTGATGAAGTACAGATTACTGTTCCAGGCCTGTCCGATCGGACCGACGTCCACATTTATCCCGTAAAAGTACCGTTTCAAATCGGCTCGGAAGTTTCTGGGATCGTCCGGCACGAAATTCGACGTCAAGCTGAATTGCCGAGGCTGACCAGCAATGAGATTCACGTTGAAGAATTGAGGAACAGCGACGTAACGCACCCAGGCCCCGTCGAACCGGAAATCCAGCACGCCGCCGGTGTTTCCCGGTTGGCGGCCAATCCTGATGAAATACGAATCCTGACTCGCGTGTTCGTAGTAGAGAGCCCTGAGACGGCTGATGTTTCGTCTCGTATCGGAAGTGGCCAATAGATCGTACGACTGCGTACCACGCATGACGAGCTTGTTGTCATACTCGTCCTTTCTGTATCGCCCCGTGACATCGAATGCCGTCTGCAGCAAAGACTGGTCATGGCTATTCCTATTCGTGGTGGTATTCGTCACTTTGTCTGTCGTTTCCGTCTGGGAATACCCGCCATAGTAGTACGTGTACAGACTCCCGTAGACCCGTTTTTCGTCTATCTTCTTAGCCGGTCTGGCTACTTTGGCCTGTGCCCGCTGATCGATAGACTCCTGCAACGATGCCAACCGCTGTCGCACTCTCACCGCATCTTCTCCCTCGGGGTAGAGTTTGAGGTAGAGTTCATACTCCGATTTCGCTTTCTCATATTCTTTGCTGCGTTGCCTGGCCACGCCGACCCACTCTTGAGCTGCTTGTGATTGCTTAGTCGGCGGAAGATTGAGGAGTGAGTTGAAGATCTGCAGTGCCTTCTCATTCTCTCCAACGTTCAGCGCCTTACGGCCTAGCTTCATCAAATCTTCGGCATAGGTCTCGACATTCATCCCGGGACTGAACGGGGGAATCTCGAATGACAGCTTTGGTCCCCTCGCGTCCGGAAGCGTCGCCGGTGGAGCTTCGACCTCATGCGGGAGCGGTGGGGGGAGCGCCGGCCTCTCCAACTTGACGGAAATCACAATCCGGCTACTGCTTCTGATGTCCCGTTGGCTCACGCGAAATTGCACCGGCTTGGCAAATCGAATCGAGAGACCGTTTGTCCCTTGGTCGGGAAAGGTCACGGTGAATTTCGGGACCAAGTCGCTGGGAGGCGACGAAGCCAATTCACGTGGAAATCGGAAGGAGCGATCCAAATCAGGGAAGTCAAGAAACAGGCGAATGAGATCGCCCTGCTGGGAGGGTGTATGCCGCAGATAGAGCGCCCGTGCATTGAACACAATATGAATCTCCGCCGCTGTCGAGGTCTCGACAATCTCGATGTGATCAAGCACTTGCGCAGCAACCGGAGCCGGTGCGACAAGGGCACTGAGGGAAAAGAATCCGCACAGAATGATTGCCCACGCCGCAAGGCGTAATTTTCTTGTATCGACTCCCGTCAATGAGAACCTCTAATAGATGGGAAGTTTGCTCAACTCGAGGCTAATTCGGAGTCCATCGGCAAGAACTAACTACGATGGCGTTTGCAATCGCTGTAGAGCAACTATAAGTGCCTGGTACTCCCCCCCTGCTAACTTGATCTATCGAGCAACGTCACCAAATTGATGGCGAAGTCAAAAACTGCCGCTGACCCTATGACAGCCTGAGTTATCACAAGAGTTTGGCGCTGCTTCTCTACCGGTATGGTCTGACGGTCTCTTACCCTGCACCCCTAACCAATTCGTGCCACGCTCATGACAGGTGTTGCATTGCCCTGGCGTCGCCACCACCGAACTGTGGTATCTCGATCCTGAAAAGGCCGTTGTGGACCTATGACAGGTCTCGCAAGCCGTGGCTCCCGGGATGTGGTTCGCCGGTTTGCCCAACGCCGTCGAACCGTTATGGCAGGTCGCGCACCCCGTCGTGATGCCCGTGTGATCATATCCGTTGGACACAAGCAGCCAATTTGCCGCGCCCACGCGGTGACAGCTGTCACACGAAGCAGCAGTAGCCACGTGCCCAGCCGACTTCCCAGGAGCCTGGATCCCGTTGTGACAAGTTACACAAGTACCTGGTCCGACTCCCGTATGTTTGAAGGCCGCACCAGTCCAGCCAACCGTCCGGTGGCAACTGTCGCAGCTCATGGTCGTCGGAATATGCGTCGCAGACTTGCCTGCCACGGTAGTTTGGTTATGGCATTTGGCGCAGGTTCCCGGAACGACACCGTTATGGGTAAAAAATGCGGGAGTCCAATTTGTCGTCCGATGGCAGCTGCTGCAATTAACCATGGTCGGCAGGTGATTCGTCGGCTTAAAGGTGGAGACGATGCGCCCACCGGGGGAGTGGCATTGCATACACTGCGTCGGCGTGCCGCGAAAAACGCCCTGCAAGTGGCACCGCTCGCATACAACCTGCGCATGGCCGCCGCTGAGCGGGAAGCCAGTGCTGCTGTGATCGATTTCAATATCTGTGCGGATACTCCCCTGGGCAAAAGCGGTATCCGGCGTCAACAAGGCAACGCTGCATGCCGCCAGAAACCCGACAATAATTGCCCTGGCAAAAACCCGATGTCCTGTCAGGCTAGACGTCTTCGTCACTCGTGTATTCCCCATTGCGCAGCCTCTCCCGGTTGCGCATTGTATATTCATTAGTATTAATTACTGAATACGCGCGCCCATGAACAGATCCTGGGCATGTGATCTACAACGCACGGATAAGTAAGTGGACAAAGCAAGCCACGTACCTCTTACAAATGAAACATCGCAAGCTCCTGATTTCTTAAGAAAGGCGTAGATTCTGCATGGGTAGATCTACCCACGGGCGTGGAATGTATCCTGTACTGGTTGCAGGACAACACCTACACAATACAGAGCGGATTTATTTTCCAAGGATCATAACTGTCCGAAACCACGCAAGGGCTGTACTTCAAGATACAGGCGCGGATGTTGCTCTATACAATCCAGACCTTCGGCGCATCGACTACAACCAAATCAACAAACCAACCTTTCTCTGAGCATAGGATGAACGAGTATGGCTATCGCTGAACCTCTCCAACATGTCCGGGAACGAACAACCGAGGCATCTCGCCCGGCAACACGGAGCCACTCAAGACCGAAGGAAGACGTGACGGACGACTCTCCCTCTCAGCCAGGACGACTGCTGGTCTCCGTGCTCGTAGGCTTATCGATATGGGTGGCCTATACGGTTGCGACTGGCAAGTATTACACCCCACGCTCGGACTTTGGCTGGTACCTGGGAGTCGTCGGCTCCGTGATGCTGCTCTTAATGCTGGCCTATCCACTCCGCAAGCATGTGGGCTTCATGAGTCGCTGGGGGGCGCTAAAACACTGGTTTCGTATCCACATGATCATGGGGATCGTCGGCCCCACACTCATTCTATTCCACTCAACCTTTCATCTGAGATCCCTAAATGCGACCATCGCGCTCTTCAGCATGCTGGGGGTGGTCATCAGCGGCATTATCGGCCGCTTTATCTACACCAAGATTCACTATGGTCTCTACGGCCGTCGCGCCACGCTGGGGAAAGCACAGGAAGAGCTTGCAGGCCTTTCCAACGACGCGAAATCCCGACTGCACTTTGCGCCTCGTGTCGAGCAATGGCTCCAATCATTCGAGCGCGACTCGAAGCAACTCGACCGTTCCTTTACCTCGCACCTCTTCAGCCCCCTGACGATCGGATCGAAACGAATTATCTTGTCCTTTCGCTGCGCGCGCGAGCTGCGAAAAATTCTGAAGACCGAACGGCATACAGAATTCCGTGGAGGGGCATCGGAGGCGATCCAATTGACGTCATCGTATTTGAGAGAATGCCAGCGCGTCGCCCAGTTTAGTACCTTCGAACGCCTCTTCTCCTTGTGGCACGTGCTCCACGTTCCATTGATCTACATTCTGGCTGCCTGCACGATTTTTCACATCATGGCCGCTTACATGTATTGAGACCTATCAACTGTGTTCGCCTCATCCTACTACCTGCCCATTGGTCTGCTCGGCGCGTTGATGCTCATGGCCTCACCGGTTTGGGCAGACAACGTCGAGACGGCGTTGATGCCGGGACAAGTGATCGAAGGCCATGCGAAATGGGAAGAAGACTGCACGAAATGCCACAAGCGGTTCGACAAGGCGGCGCAGAATACCCTCTGCCAAGATTGCCACAAAGACATTCGCAAGGATGTCGAGCAGAAACAGGGATCGCACGGGCGATTCAAGGAGCAGCGCGAATGCAAGGAATGCCACACAGACCACAAAGGCAGAACGGAGAATATTGCACCGATCACGGAACAGACCTTCGATCATAAGCGGACGGACTTCCCGCTCCAGGGCGCCCATGCCGACACGAAGAAGGTCGAGTGCAAGGCTTGCCACAAACCCAAGACCAAGTATCGCGAGGCGCCCTCCGATTGTTATAGCTGCCACAAGAAAGACGATAAGCATAAAGGCAAACTGGGAAGCGCGTGCGCCGATTGTCACACAGATCGGAATTGGAAGGAGTTCCGGTTCGATCATGACAAGACACGCTATAAGCTCCGCAACAAGCATGTCGAAGTCCCATGCAAAGGCTGCCACGAAAACGATCGCTATAAAGAAACCCCGATGGATTGTTACTCCTGCCATAAAAAGGACGACAAGCATAAAGGCCAGGAAGGCACAAAGTGCGAGGAATGCCACAACGACCAGTCATGGAAGAAATCGCCGTTCGACCATAACAAGTCACGCTTCCCTTTGATGGGAAAGCACGCCAAGGTGGAATGTACGAAATGCCATCTGACACCGGCCTTTAAAGACGCACCGACAGATTGTTATTCCTGCCACAAGAAAGACGACAAGCACAAAGGGGCGTACGGAGAGAAATGTGAGACTTGCCATGGGGCGGGCGACTGGAAAACCATCACGTTCGACCATGACTTGCACTCCCAGTACCCGCTACGGGGGCGGCATATCACAACTAAGTGCGACTCCTGCCATAAGGGGCATTTGTATAAGGACAAGACTCCGTCCGACTGCAATGCCTGCCACAAGAAGGACGACAAGCATAAGGGGCACTTTACCGAGAAGTGCGAGCGCTGCCATACCGAACGGGATTGGAAAGCCCTCCTCTTTGAGCACGATCACGATACCGCCTATCCGCTACGAGGGAAGCATCGGACAGCAAAGTGCGAGTCTTGTCATGCGGGGCATCTGTACAAGGACAAGACGCCTGCCGCCTGCTTTGCCTGCCACAAAAAAGACGACAAGCATAAGGGCCACTTTACCGAGAAGTGTGAACGCTGCCATACCGAACGGGATTGGAAAGCCCTCCTCTTTGAGCACGATCACGATACCGCCTATCCGCTTCAAGGGAAACATCGAACCACCACTTGCGAGAGTTGCCACACGGGACTGCTGTATCAGGACAAGACGCCCACAGCCTGCTACGCTTGCCACAAGAAGGATGATAAGCATCTGCGTCGTTTAGGCACGGAATGTAAGGACTGCCACAGCCTGCGAGACTGGAAACTCTGGGACTTCGACCACGATACGCGGACTCGATTCAAGCTCGACGGCGGCCATAAAGGGCTCGATTGTTATGCCTGCCATACTGCGCGTATGGACAAGAAGGTCGAATCATCGTCCACCTGTGTCAGTTGCCACAAGAAGGATGACAAGCATGAAGGAAGTTTCGGCTCACAATGTGACCGGTGTCATGAAACAACCCTGTGGAAGACGGTCAA